>DASTSX010000314.1:0-8085 GCA_035760455.1 Gemmatimonadaceae bacterium
CGCACCCCGCCGTCTTCCTCCCACGCGGCGCCAACCACGATGACCGGCTCACCGAAGGCGTCGCTGGCGAAGAACGCGTCCACGAGCGGCGCCGGATACGCGTTCTTGGCGAGCAGCACCTCGTCGGGACCCGCGCGCCAGAAGGCGACGGGCTGCTCACCCGGCGGGGCGCCTGGCCCCTCGGCGCGCTCGAGCCGGAGCAGGATCGGCTCGGGCACGAGGAAGGTCAGCGGGTTGTCGCGAGTGTACGGACCATGCGGCTCCGGCGGCGGCTCGTCGGAGCTTGCTTCGTCGTTCGCGTCGTCAGGCGGCTCGGGTGGTGTCCAGCTCATACCACAATTTAGCGTCCGGCCCTCCGGCAATCGACGGCGGTCCGATCAGCTCGGCACCACCGCGGCGATCGCGTCGCAAAGTGCTTCGATCGTATACGGCTTCGTGAGGAAGGCCGTTCGAACGTCGAGCGGGAGATCCTGCTCCTCGGCGGTGTACCCCGAGACGAAGACGACGGGCAGCTCGGGCTGCATGACGCGCAGGGTCGCGACCATGTCGACGCCACCGATCATCGGCATCACCACGTCGGTGACGACGACGCTCACGTCCCCCTGTCGTTCGGCGAACACGCGTCGTCCCTCCGCGCCGTCCGACGCCTCGATGACCTCGTAGCCCGAGCGTTGGAGTAGCCGTCGCGCCTGCGCGCGCACGCGCGGCTCGTCCTCGACGAGCAGCACGAGCCCGCGACTCTCCTGGTGCGGCAGGGCGATCGGCGCGGCGGCCGCGCCGGTCTCGCCGCGCGGCAGGTGGATGCGCACGTGCGTGCCGGCGCCCGGCGCGCTGCGCAGCGCGATCGCGCCGCCCGACTGGCGCACGATGCCGTACACCATCGCCAGCCCGAGCCCCGCCCCCTGCGCGGGCCCCTTCGTGGTGAAGAACGGCTCGAAGGCGCGATTACGCGTGGCTTCGTCCATCCCGACGCCGGTGTCCTCGACGTCGATCGTCACGTAGGGGCCGGGGATGACGTCGAGCACCGTGGCGGCGCCGAGGTCGAGGGTCGTCTCGCCGGTGCGGATCGTGAGCGTGCCGCCGCGCAGCATCGCGTCGCGCGCGTTGATCGCGAGGTTCACGAGCACCTGCTCGAGCTGGCCGGCGTCGGCCACGACGGGCGCGTACTCGACGTCGCGACGCAGATCGATGCGCACCGAGCTGCCGAGCACGCGCATGAGCAGCCGCTCGACGCCGGCGACGACCTCGTTCACATCGAGCAGGCCCGGCGTGCGCACTTCCTTGCGACCGAAGATGAGCAGCTGCCGCGTGAGCGCCGCGCCGCGGCCGACCGCGTCGCGGATGTCCGTCACCTCCTCCTGCAGCGGATCGTACGACGCGAGCGCTTTGCCCAGCGTCTCCGCCGCGCCGAGGATCACGCTGAGCAGGTTGTTGAAGTCGTGCGCGACGCCGCCGGCGAGCCGACCGACCGCGTCCATCTTCTGCGCGAGGAGCATCTGCGCCTGGAGCTGCTCCTGCTGGTCGCGGATGCGCAGCTGGTCCGTGACGTCGTTGATCACGACGATGCGCACGCGCCGGCCGTCGAGCTCGAAGCCGTACGAGATCGTCTCGACGTCGATCAGCCCACCGTCCTTCCGGCGGTGGCGGAACACGCCGATGCGATCGTGGCCCGGCGTGTCGTGCGAGTAGTCGAGCACGCGCTGCACGTCCTCGCTGGGCCGGACGAAGAGGATCGTGTTCGCGAGGAACTCCTCCTCTGAGTAGCCGTAGTGCTCCGTCGCGGCCCGATTGACGGCGACGAAGCGCAGCGTCTCGGCGTCGTACACCCACGCGGGGAGCGGCGTGGCGTCGAACAGCATGCGGAAGTCGCGCGCTTCGGCGAACGGCTCCGTGACCCGCATGCGCGGGCCCGAGGTGCGGGGCGCCACCCAGCCGCCCGACGTGCGCGGCGCCGAGAACTCCGAGCGGCGGCGCGTGTCGCGTACGACGGAGAACGTGCCGCCATCCTCGAGCAGCGTGGACGAGATCTCGACGTCGATCGGGTCGCCGTTCGCGGCGCGGACGCGGTGCATGGAGACGACCGACCCGAACGTGGCGAGCTCCTGGACGGGCGACGGGTGCGCGGGTCGGTCCGACTGCTCGGTGAGCTCCTCGAAGTGCCGTCCGACGAGCGCTTCGACCGGCTCGCCGACCAGCTCCGCGAACGCCGCGTTGGCGAGGCGCACGCGACGAGACGCGTCGAAGACGATCATGCCGTCGCACGCGGTGTCGAAGTAATACCGGAAGTCCAGCGTCATCGCGGAATCGGTCACTGGCGGCCCGGAGTCGGGGGCGGCTGGGAAGTGCGTCATGCTGAGAGTCTCGGCTGGAGCAGCGCCGTGCGACACGCCCGATGCCGCGTCCCGACAGACGAACGCGGCCGCGTGCCCGTGACGGCGCTGCAACGCGCGCACCAGTACCGGTCTCGAGGCGGCCGCCGTCGGGCAGGCGTGTGCTTGATCCTATCCCGAATGACGCTCCAGCACGATCCCCCGCACCCGACCCGGACGCGCGGCCACGCATTCCGGCGGCCCGGCGCCGCCGGTAGATTCTTCCCACGGCGACGCTCCCGCACGCCCTTCTCCCGCCAGGGACCTCATGCAGGCCAAACCAGAACCGGCGCTCCGGCTCACCACCGCCGACCGCCCCGCGCGTGACGCGTCGGCGCGTCCCCGCCTCACCGACGACCACGTCGAGCGGAACCCCGGCACGGCGCTCGACCTCGACGTCGTCCGCGCGCTCCGGGTCAACCGGAGCGCCGTCGAGCGGCGGGCGGCGACGATCCCGACGCGGCGGACGGTCAAGAAGGAATGGCAGGCCGGCTGGCTGCTGCGCGCGGTGACGCTGATCGACCTCACCACCCTCGCGGGCGACGACACGCCGGGCAACGTGCGGCGGCTGTGCGCCAAGGCCGCGCATCCGCTGCGCACCGACCTCGCCGACGCGCTCGGCGTCGGCGACCTGCGGCTCACGACGGGGGCGGTGTGCGTCTACCATGCGCTCGTGCCGACCGCCGTCGAGGCGCTGCGCGGCACGAACATCCCCGTCGCCGCGGTGAGCACCGGCTTCCCCGCGGGGCTCAGCCCGCTCGAGGAGCGGGTGCGCGAGATCCGCGCCTCGGTGGCGGCGGGCGCGCGCGAGATCGACATCGTCATCACGCGCGGCCACGTGCTCACCGGCAACTGGCAGGCGCTGTACGACGAGGTGCGCATGTTCCGCGACGCGTGCGGCGACGCGCACATGAAGGCCATCCTCGCCACGGGCGAGCTGGCGACGCTCGGGAACGTCGCGCGGGCGAGCATGGTCGCCATGATGGCCGGCGCGGACTTCATCAAGACGAGCACGGGCAAGGAGAGCGTGAACGCGACGCTCGCGTTCAGCCTCGTGATGGTGCGAATGATCCGCGAGTACCATCAGGCGACCGGGTACGCCGTGGGCTACAAGCCGGCGGGAGGGATCCGCAGCGCCAAGAACGCGCTCGAGTACCTCTACCTGATGAAGGACGAGCTCGGGGACCGGTGGCTCAAGCCGGATCTCTTCCGATTCGGCGCGAGCGCCCTGCTGACGGACATCGAGCGGCAGCTCGAGCACTTCGTCACCGGTCGCTACTCGGCGGCGCACCGTCATCCCATGGTGTGACCATGACATCGGTTCGCGAGATCTTCGACTCCATGGAGTACGGGCCGGCGCCGGAGTCCGACGCGGCCGCACGCGAGTGGCTGGCGCGACACGACGCGCGGTTCGGCCACTACATCGGCGGGTCGTGGACGAAGCCCTCGGCGCCGTTCGAGGTGAGCAACCCCGCGACCGGGAAAACGATCGCGCACGTCTCGCAGGGGACGAAGCGCGACGTCGACGCGGCGGTGAAGGCGGCCCGCAAGGCGCTCGCCGGCTGGCAGGCGCTCGGTGGCCATGCGCGGGCGCGCTATCTGTACGCGCTCGCGCGCGCCGTGCAGCGCAACTCGCGTCTCCTCGCCGTGCTCGAGAGCATGGACAACGGCAAGAGCATTCGCGAGACGCGGGACATCGACGTGCCGCTCGTCGCGCGGCACTTCTATCATCACGCCGGCTGGGCGCAGCTGCTCGACACGGAGTTCGCCGGCCATCACGCCGTGGGCGTCGTCGGCCAGATCATCCCGTGGAACTTCCCGCTGCTCATGTTCGCGTGGAAGGTCGCGCCGGCGCTCGCGGCGGGGTGCACGATCGTCATCAAGCCGGCGGAGTTCACGCCGCTCACGGCCCTGCTCTTCGCCGAGCTGGCGGACGCGGCGGGGCTTCCGCCGGGCGTGCTCAACGTGGTCACCGGCGCCGGCGAGACGGGGGCGGCGATCGTGGCGCACGATGGCGTGGACAAGATCGCCTTCACGGGCAGCACCGAGGTCGGGCGCATCATTCGCAAGGCGACGGCGGGGCGCGGCAAGAAGATCTCCCTCGAGCTCGGCGGGAAGTCGCCGTTCATCGTCTTCGACGACGCGGATCTCGACTCCGTCGTCGAGGGGGTGGTCGACGCCATCTGGTTCAATCAGGGGCAGGTCTGCTGCGCGGGCTCGCGCCTGCTCGTGCAGGAGGGGGTGAGCGAGCGCTTGATCGCCAAGCTGCGGGCGCGCATGGAGTCGCTGCGGCTCGGCTCCCCGCTCGACAAGGCGGTGGACATGGGCGCCATCGTCGCGCCCGTCCAGCTCGAGCGGATTCGCTCGCTCGTCGATGCTGGCAAGGCCGAGGGCGCGGACATGTGGCAGCCGAGCTGGGCGTGCCCGCAGGAGGGCTGCTTCTATCCGCCGACACTGTTCACCAACGTGCAGCCGTCGTCGACGATCGCGCAGGTGGAGATCTTCGGGCCGGTGCTGGTCGCGATGAGCTTCCGCACGCCGAGCGAGGCGGTGGCGCTGGCGAACAACACCGCGTACGGGCTCGCCGCGTCGGTGTGGAGCGAGTCGATCAATCTCGCGCTCGACGTCGCGCCGAAGCTCAAGGCGGGCGTCGTGTGGATCAACTCGACGAACCTGTTCGACGCGGCGGCGGGGTTCGGCGGCTACCGCGAGTCGGGGTTCGGGCGCGAAGGAGGACGCGAGGGGATGTACGAGTACCTCGTCCCCGACCGCGCATCGCAGACGGACGATCTCGCGGCCGGCCGCGCGGCGCGCGCCGCCTCGAAGCCCGTGAAGAGCGGCGCGAGCTCGGTGCGGCCGATCCGCCGCGCGGCGGAGCTGGACGATCCCGATCGCGCGGCGCCGCTGGTCGACCGTACGCCGAAGCTGTTCATCGGCGGCAAGCAGGTGCGCCCCGACTCGGGGTACTCGATCCGCATCGCCGGCACCGACGGCCGCGTGCTGGGCGAGGTCGGCGAGGGGAACCGCAAGGACATCCGGAACGCCGTCGAAGCGGCGCACGCCGCGGCATCGGGCTGGGCGAAGGCGACGGGACACACGCGCGCGCAGATCCTCTACTACATCGCCGAGAACCTCAGCGCGCGCGCCGACGAGCTGGCGCGGAGGCTCGATGCGCTCTCGGGCGGTGGCGGCGCGGCGGAGGTGGATGCCTGCGTGCGGCGCCTGTTCACGTACGGCGCGTGGGCCGACAAGTACGACGGGCAGGTGCACCAAGTCCCGCTGCGCGGTGTCGCGCTCGCGATGAACGAGCCGATCGGCGTGATCGGCCTCGCCTGTCCGGAGGAGCACCCGCTGCTCGGCTTCGTGTCGCTCGTGGCGCCGGCGATCTGCGCCGGCAACACCGTCGTCGCGGTGCCGTCCGAGCGCGCGCCGCTGGCGGCGACGGACTTCTATCAGGTGCTCGAGACGTCCGACCTGCCGGGCGGCGTGATCAACGTCGTGACGGGCGCGAAGGACTCGCTCGCGCGGACGCTGGCCGAGCACGACGACGTGGACGCGATGTGGTACTTCGGCGCGCGCGAGGGGGTGAAGGCGGTCGAGCTGGCGTCGGCGGGCAACATGAAGCGCACCTGGTGCGAGCCCGATCGCCGCGCCTGGCTCGACGCGCGCGAGGGGGAAGGCCGCGAGTTCCTGCGCCAGGCGACGCAGGTGAAGAACATCTGGATCCCGTACGGCGAGTGAAGCGAGTGAGTTGGTGAGTTGGAGAGCGGGCTCGTTGGAAACGGCCTCGGGAGGCAGAAGCTTCCCGAGGCCGTTGGTCCAACGAGCTCACGATCCGACCAACCAGCGCACGCTCAGGGCGCGACCACGGCGTTCCGCGTGAGCGCCTCGACCTGGCTGATGTCGGCCCCGACGTCGCGGCCGTCGTACCCCTTTCCGAGGTAGGGACTGCCCGCGCTGAGCCGGTAGTTGCCGCCGGACAGGTCGACGAAGCCGATGCTCGAGAGCGTGGCCGGGAAGTAGTTGCTCGCCGGATAGCTGGAGGCGAGACCACCGTTGGCCATGACGTTGTTCGTGTAGAGCCAGCCGCTCGCGTACTGATCGAGGCTGGCCGTGCCCTCGGCGACGCCGCCGCCCTTCACGCCGGACGCGCCGTAGTGCAGCACGTTGGAGTGGATGACGAGCCGCTGGATCGACGGCAGCTCCCCGAAGGTGAAGGCCGAGGGGTTGGTGCCCGACGCGCTGACGATCGTGTTGTGCATCGCCACGATGTCGCTCAGCCCGCCGAGGAGCTGGAAGGACCGGCCATCGCCGGTGAAGGGCGAGACACCGACGTTCTCCATGACGTTGTCGGTGATCACGAACCGCGCGGCGGGCACCGCCGGCGCGCCCGACGGGTTCGCGGCGATGTTGAAGCCGCCGCCCACGTTGCGGATGCGGTTGAAGCGGATCGTGATGTCGGTCGACTGGGTCCACGGCGTGTCGCCGTCCTGGTTCTCCGACTTCATCACGAAGGCGAAGCCGACCTGCGCGTCCTGCCAGTTGTTCTCGATCACGTTCCCCTCGACGAGGAGGCGGCGGGCGTGCTTGGTCTCGATCAGGTTCTTGGCCTGCCACACCCCCTTCCAGCTCGCGGGGCGCATGATGTGATTGCCGCGGATCGTGATGTCCGAGGGCGAGACGTTCTGCGTCGTCACGCCGCCGCCGCCGAACAGGATCACCTCGTGGCCGGCCTCGAGATGGTTGTTCTGAATGAGGTAGGGCCCCGGGCCGTTCCAGCCGACGATCGCCTGCGAGTCGGTGTTGTTGGCGTGACAGTCGCCGAGCCAGGAATCCACGACCGCCGTGCTCGCGCTGTTGAGCATGAAGCAGCGCCGGACCGACAGGGTCGGCGAGCCGTGGAGGTACGTGCGGTCGAGGATCAGGTTGTTCGCCGTGGTCGCCGGCCCGTTCTGCGCCGAGCTATTGTCGCCGAACCTGACGATCGCGTTGATGTCGTTGGCGGCGCTCGTGGCGCCGATCTCCACGCCGGTGAAGCGATAGTGGTGCGCGCTGATCGCCGTGGTGATCGTGGAGTAGATGTTGGGCGTCAGGATCTTGGCGAGGTTGGCCGATGCGGCGCGGCTCGGCGTCATGCGCGTGCCGGGCGCGCCGATCACGGCGTCGGACACGTCGGTGCGGATCGTGATCCACGTTGCGCCCGAGCCCTTGTCGGGGAGCACGAAGTTGCCGACGTAGCTGGCTCCGGGCGCGAGGAGCAGCTCGTCGCCTGGCTGGGCCGCGTTGATCGCCGCCTGCAGATCCGCACCCGCGGGGATGCGCACCTGCCGGCTTGGCGTCGGGTAGGCGGTGTTCACGCTGAGACGCGGCAGCTCGGCGACCGTCGCCGATCCGTACGAGCCGCCCGACGCGCCGGCGGGCACCGGCTCCGTGGGCGTCGTCGTCGTGGTCGTGGAATCGGTCACGGTGAGGACGATGGAGCGCACCGCCGTGTCGGCCTTGGCGTACACGATCGCGGTGCCGGCGCCGCGCGCGGTGACCAGTCCCGCGGTGGCGGCGGTGCTCGTCACGGTGGCGACGGTCGTCGGCGACGCGGACCACGTCACGGGCACTCCCGGGATCGGCGCGCCGTTGATGTCACGCACGACGCCGGAGATCTGGGTGGTCTCGCCGACCTTCAGCGTCGAGGCGTTGACGGAGATCGAGATCATGTGCA
>DASTSX010000315.1:0-9881 GCA_035760455.1 Gemmatimonadaceae bacterium
GCTTTGAGCTTTGAGCTTTGAGCTTTGAGCTTTGAGCTTTGAGCTTTGAGCTTTGAGCTTTGAGCTTTGAGCTTTTAACGGCCGGCCTCGGGACGCAGAAGCTTCCCGAGGCCGTCGCTCACAGCTCATCGCTCATCGCTCATCGCTCATCGCTCACAGCTCATCGCTCATCCAACGGCACGAACGCCAGCCCGTTGTTCGGATTCATCGGGATCACGAGCTGCCTGGCCCCTGCGTCGTAGCACATCGACGCGGCACTCGGGATGTTGCGCGCGATGAGCTCCGCGGGACGGCCGGGCCGCATGCGCGAGACGCCGCCGTGGATGACGCTGCTCACGTACTTCGTGCCGTCCGGCATGATCACGAGTCCGTCGTTGCCCGCCTGCGCGGCGCGCTCGGCCCGCAGCAGCTGGCCGGCGCGCGAGAACGTGAGCACCGAATCGTTGCCCACGTTGACGACGACGACGTTGCCCTGCGGATCGAAGGCGACGCCGTTGGGCCGGCGGAGGGGCGCGCCCTGGACGAACGTCGACACCGCGCCGTCGGGCGCGATCCGCAGCACCTGCCACGTGCTGGCGTCCGGCGTCGCGCTCGCATCCCCCGTCTGCGTCGCGTACACGGTGCCGTCGTCGGCGACCTCGATGTCGTTGAGCCAGGGCGAGCGCTCGACGCGGATCTCGCCGGCGGGGGCGCCCGTGCGCATGTCGAACTTGCGGATGACGGCGACGCTCGGTTCAGTCGCGCTCGTGCCGCCGTCGCGATCGGCGACGTAGAGCAGACCGTTGGCGATGTCGCTGCCGTATGGCTCGTTCAGCACGAGGGGCGGCGTGAGGGCGGCGCGCTCGGCGGGACTCTGGACGCCGATCCAGCGCGCCGTGTGCACCGAGCCGTCGTGATTGATGAACGACACCCAGGCGTTGTTCGTCTGCACGTTCTGCGGAACGCCGCGGTTGGGCACGACGATGACGCCGCGCTGCGCGTCGTACGAGCAGCTCTCGGCGGAGTAGATGGAGCCGTAGACCTTCACGTTCGGCGAGATCGCCTCGAACGTGCCGGCGGCGCCGGCGGTGACGGGCAGGCCGAGTGCGTTGCCGACCGAGTAGGGCTGGGGTGCCGGCGCCGGCTGCTGGGCGAGCGATGGGCGCGCTGCGGCGCCGGTGACCAGCAGTGCTGCCGTGACGACGAACGTGAATCGCTGCATGCGCGCTCCCTTCGAGCTCTCGAGTGAGTGATCAGGTCGTGGTGCTACCTGATGGAGTACCTCGCGCTGACGTTCCAGAGGAACTCTCCACCCCCCACAACGTTCGACCGGATCGGTCTGTTGACGACCGTGGAGAGCGACAGCGGGAGACCGCGCCTGGCGAGCGTCGCGCCGCCGTAGAGATAGAGCCCGTCCAGCGCGTCCGTACGGAGATAGTACAGCTGCGGATCGAACCGCAGCGAGAGCTGCTCGGGCAGCCGGACGTTCGTGAGGCTCCCGCGCAGGGCGAGGAAGTTGGTGTGCTTGGCGACGTCGCGCTCCACGCCGTACGAGTACAGATGATAGAGGCCGATGCTGACGTCGTTCGACAGGGCGTACGTCGGTGCCAGCTCGGTGGCGAGATACCGCCTCGCCGTGATCACGTCGCGCGAGACGCCGTTCGTGACGACGGGGATGGTGCGAAAGGAGAGCGCGGGGTGCGCGCCGACGCCGACGCGCAGCCGTCCGGCGTCGAGGAGCTGGTAGCGCCCCCAGAAGAGCAACGACCACGGCTTGCCGTCGAGCCCGAATCGGAACTGCGGCTCGAAGCTGAGGCCGCGGCGGGCGATCGAGACGTCGAAGATGGCAGCGGGCTTCCCGAGCGTGAAGCTGGGGACGGTGGAGATGCCCTTGTTCGTGACGGTGACCGCGCCCGTGACCACGGTGCCGGTCCGTTCCTGCGCGAGCAGCGCGCCGGGCACGCCACCGGCGATCAGCGCCGCGGCGGCGGCCAGGCGTGCGACTCGGCGCGTCCGCGCTCGGCGCTGTTCCATCGTCTCCTCGCGATGTAGGTGGGCCGGACTCCCCCGCGACGCAATCAAGCACCACCCGAGCAACCGATCTACTTGACGACGGTTGACGCCCTGGTAAGCTCTGCTTTCCAATGGCCGATCACCTGGATGGACTGGCCGTGTTCGTGGCCGTGGCCGAGTCCAAGGGCTTCCGCGCGGCGGGCAACCGGCTCGGGGTGAGCGGCTCCGCGGTGAGCCAGGCGCTCCGCAAGCTGGAGGAGCGGGTCGGCGTCGCGCTCGTCCAACGCACGACGCGGAGCGTTCGACTCACCGAGGCAGGGGAGCGGCTGTACGCCGCGGCCCGCCCGGCCCTCGACGAGCTGCGCGCCGCCGTGGACGCAGTCGGCGAGCTGAGCGACGAGCCGCGCGGCACGGTCAGGCTCCACGTTGCCGGTGCGGCGGAAGTCTTTCTGCGCGGTCCACTGCTCGCGGGCTTCCTCGCCGCGAACCCGCGCGTTCAGCTCGATCTGTTCATCAGCGACGAGCCCGTGGACATCGTCGCCGCCGGGTACGACGCCGGGATCCGCCTCGGCGAAGTGATCGACCGCGACATGATCGCCGTGCCGGTGAGCGGCGACATCCGGCTGGTGGTCGTGGGGGCGCCGGCCTACTTCGCTCGGCGCGCGAAGCCGACACACCCGCGCGAGCTCGTCGAGCACGAGTGCATCAACTGGCATCCGACGGCGGAGGCGCCGCCGTACCGGTGGGAGTTCACGGAAGACGGGCGCGACTTCTCGGTCGACGTGCGGGCGCGCGTGCTCACCAACGACCCGGCGCTCAACATCCGACTCGCGCGTGAGGGGGCGGGGCTGACGCTGGCCGACGACCGCGTGCGCGACGACGTGGCGCGCGGTGCGCTCGTTCCGGTGCTGGAGGAGTTCTCGACGCCCTTCCCGGGGTTCTACCTCTACTACCCCCAGCGGCGCCACGTCTCGCCGGCGCTCCGCTCGCTGATCGATCTGCTGCGGCGGTCACCGCGAGGTTAGCGCGGTGCGCAATGCGCACCGCGCAGCTGTGCACCTCTAGATGAAGCTCGGCTCCTGCATCGCGACGCGAAGGTCGGCGCAGGTGTCGCACAGCGCCACGCGCGTCTGACGGACGTGGCCCTCGTCGCTCGGGGCGCTCACGGCACCGAGGTGCAGGCTCACCGAGGTCCGTCCCGCGCTCCGACCACAATCCACGCAATGCAGCATCTCCGCGACTTCGCCTCGCATCACCGCCCTCCGCTTGTGGGATTTGTCGGCCGGAATTGCAAGTATCCCGCCCAAACCCCGGAGGACTGTCTGGTCGGCGATTCGTCATGGCCGAGTTCGCCGTGTGGACTGTATAGCCGAATGTGCAAAGGTGGTGGATAGCACGCGTGCTGCCCTGTAGGGGGGCACTATGGCATCCATCTGGAAAGGCGCCCTCGCATTCGGGCTCGTGAACATCCCCGTGGAGCTTCGCTCCGCGGTCCGCAGCGCCGAGAAGCTCAGCTTCCGGCAGCTCGACAAGAAGCACCATCAGCCGATCAAGTACGAGCGCGTCTCGTCGGTGGACGGCAAGACGGTGCCCTGGAGCGACATCGTCAAGGGCTACGAGATCTCGAAGGGGAAGTTCGTCGTCCTGGAGGACGCCGACTTCGCCGCCGCGGCCGTGGAGATGTCGCGCGTGCTGGAGATGACCGACTTCGTGCCGGCCGAGTCGATCGACCCGCGGTACTTCGAGTCGCCGTACTTCCTCGTGCCGCGCGACGGAGGCGAGAAGGCCTACGCGCTGCTCCGCGACGCGCTCGCCGAGACGCACAAGATCGGCATCGGCACGTTCGCCATGCGCAACAAGCAGCACCTCGCCGCGGTGAAGCCGATGGGCGACGCGCTCGTCCTCGAGCTGATGCGCTTCCAGTCCGAGCTCGTGGATCCGGACGAGATGAAGTTCCCGGACTCGGAGAGCGTGAAGGTCCGGCCGCAGGAGCGCGCGATGGCGGTGCAGCTCATCGAGAACCTCGCCGAGTCGTTCGACCCGTCCAAGTACCACGACGAGTACGAGGACAAGCTGCACGAGATCATCAAGGCGAAGGCGAAGGGGAAGAAGCTCGCCGTCGCGGACGCGCGCGAGCCGGAGCAGACGAAGGTGGTGGACCTCGTGAGCCGCCTGCAGGAGAGCCTCGAGGCGAGCGCCGGCGCCAAGCGCGCGCGCGGCGCGACGAAGGAGACCGCGCCCAAACGGGCGAAGACCACTCGGCGGAAGACCGCCTAGCGAACGACACCGCGCACCGTGCCCGACGGAGGGACGATGAGCACAGCCGACGACCACACCCGCGACCAAGGTGGAACGCAGACGGTGGACCTCGCGCACTACCGCGCGAAGCGGATGCGGCAGCGGCTGCTGCTCGTCGTCGAGCGGCTGCTCCGGGCGATCGAGTCCCGCGACGCCGAGCGCGTGTGGCATCTCCTCGACGACCCGGAGGCGTACCGGTGCATCCCGGCCAACGTGCGGGAGGAGGCGCTCATGATGGCGCATCTTCCCATGGGATCGCTGCGGGCGCCCGTACGGCTCTACCGGTACCAGTACCTGCTGCGGCGTCTAGGCGACGACACCGTCGACCCGTCGTTCGATCGGTCGCAGCTCACGCTCGACTTCACGCCGGCGCCGGCGCCGGTGCCGGCGCGCATGCCCGCGCGGCCGGCGCGCGTGCGCGAGCTGCCCTTCCGCGACCGGCGTTCTCCGCACGGCAATCCTCCCCGGCGCGGCCGCGACCGTCGCCGCACGGGCGCCCGATGACGGCGTGCGGCCGATGACGGCGCGCACCGGCCGCACGAACCGCCGCGCCGCGCCGCGTCGTCCGCATCCCGTGCTGCTCGCCAGCCGTCCGGAGGGGCCCGACGCCGAGTCGAGCGCGCTCGTGGACCTGCTCGACGACGCGCTCGCGCACGGCACCGACGCGCTGTCGGTCGACATCGACGGCCGCGCCGTGGCGCTGAGCAACCTGACGAAGCGCTACTTCCCGCAGGGCGGGCCCGGCGCGCAGACGAAGGGCGACATGGTGCGCTACTATCTCGCCGTCGCGCCGGTGATTCTGCCGCACCTCGCCGAGCGTCCGGTCGTGCTGACGCGCTACCCGGACGGCGTGGGCACGAAGGGGTTCTACGTGCAGCGCGCGCCGGAGCAGCGGCCGTCGTGGGTGACGACGTGCACGACGTCGATCAAGCCGCCGAAGGAGCTGACGTTCCTGCGCATCGAGTCCACCGCGGCGCTGGCGTGGACCGCCAACCTCGGCGCGATCGAGCTGCATCCGTGGTACGCGCGCTGCTCGGCGCCGACGAAGCCCGACTTCCTCGTGATCGACCTCGATCCGCAGGAGGGGGCGCGGTTCGAGAAGGTGCGCACGGCGGCGCTGCACGTGAAGGAGGCGCTCGATGCGTGGGGGCTCCCCGCGTTCATCAAGACGTCGGGGAAGTCGGGGCTGCATCTGTACGTGCCGATCGTGCGCGGTCCAACGCAGCGCGAGGTGCACGCCGTCGCGCGCGACGTGGCGATCGCGACCGCGGCACGCCACCCGCGGCTGTTCACCACCGAGTATCGCATCGCCAAGCGCCCACGCGGCACGGTGCTGCTCGACTTCAACCAGAACTCCGCCGGCCACACCCTCGCCGGCGCCTACAGCGTCCGGCCCACCCCGTCGGCGACGGTCTCGACGCCGATCACCTGGGCCGAGCTTCTCGAGGGCGCGGTGCCGCGCGACTTCACGATCGTGACCGTCCCGATGCGGCTCGCGCAGAGGGGGGATGCGTGGAGTGACATGGCTCGGCGTCGAATCGATCTGCTGGCGTGGCGCGATGGGCTGATGCGAAGAGCGGGGTGACCTGAACTGCCACCTCGAGTACCCGGTACGACCGACGGACCCGGTACCCGGTATCAGGGGGACGCTCCCGGAAATCGGGTCGGCCACCAAGCAGTGATGGTGCAGATCCCTCGACTCCGCGCTGCGCGCTTCGCTCGGGATGACGGCGACGCTGGCGCTCGAAGTCATCCCGAGCGAGCGCAGCGAGTCGAGGGATCTGCACGCGAGCAGTAGCCGCCGATCGGGTCGCGATCCCGAGGGGGGTTCCGGAAGTCTCCGACCGGTACCGGGTACGTGCTACGTCAGTCGTACCGGGTACTCGCCCTGGCAGTTCATCTAGTCGGCTCTCCGTCTCCTCCCGATCTCCTCGTCCAGGCTCTGCTTCATGGAATCCCGCGCGAACTTCGCGTCGCGGACGGCGTCGGCGAGGCGGGTACGGCCGAGGTCGATCGTGTGGTGCTGCAGCTCGTCGAGGTAGCGGGACGCCTCGATGTAGCTGCGCAGGAGGCTCGAGAGGTCGCGGTCGTGCGCCTCGACGATCGCGAGCCACTCGTACGGGCCCGACGCCTCGAGGCGTGAGGGGTCGACGCAGGTGGCGGCGGCTGCCCGGACGGTCTCGCGCACGGCGGCCATGATGTGCGCCGGCAGCCGGCTGTCGCCCTGCGGGCGGTTCGGGCCGCGCCGGTCGGCGGACGTGGCGCCCTGGTCCCGGGTGAATCGTGCGACTCCATCATCCATCGTCGTCATCCGCCAGGTCTCGGTCATGCGTCTCCAGGACTGGGGCGCGCGTCTCCTACTAGGTGAACGCGCGGTGCGCTCTCACTGTTGCGTCGGGAAGTGCTTCCGCAAGTACGCCAGGAAGACCGGCCAATCCTGCGGCAGGATCCCGTGTCGTCCGGCGTGCATGTAGTAGCCGAGTCGACTCAGTACCGGCTCGCCCGCGGCGGGATAGCGGTCGATTGCCAGACCCTCCGTGCCCAGCAGACGCCACACCGGCGACGCGGCGACCGCGGCGAGATACTCGCCCTTCGGGTCGGACCAGTAGTCGGTGTCTCCCGTCTGGAGCAGCAGCGGGCGCGGCGCGATGAGCGAGACGAGCATGTGGGCGTCGAACGGCAGCTGATCGACGCGGTCGCCGTACGATTGATAGCGGCGCGCGAACTGATAGTCGTAGCGGCTCGAGTCGGTCATGTGGCGGACCGTCTCGCCGTAGTTCCGGCGGCTGAGGGCCGCGCCGCTCTCGCCGGACACGCTCGCGAGGATGATGGCGACGCGCTCGTCGGTGGCGGCCGTCCAGAGCACGGTCTTCCCGAGGCGCGATGAGCCGAGCAGCGCGACGCGCTTCGCGTCGATCGCCGGCTCGGTCTCGAGGTGGTCCATCACCCGGCGCAGCCCCCACGCCCACGCGGCGATCGCCCCCCATTCGTCGTCGGCGGGCCGGGTCTGGCCCGGCTTCAGGTAGCGACCGCGAATGCCGAACGGAATGCCCCCGTCGAAGTCGGGCTCGATGTCGCCGTAGTAGAGCGTGGCGAAGCCGAACCCGCTCGCGAGGAAGGGGAGAACGTCGACGCGCCCGACGCCGCCCCCAGCGGGCGCCGGCACGCGCTTCTTCTCCCGCGCGCTCCACATCTCGCCCGGCTTGATCCCCGAATCGGCGACGACGTTCTGGTTGGGGGAGAAGCTGATCTGCAGCAGCAGCGGCACCGGGCCCTTCGCGTCGGCCGGCACGTAGGACAGCAGCTCCGCCTTGGGACCGCTGCGGTCGTCGGTGAAGTAGAGCGTGCTCTGGCGACGGATGGCCTTGCCGCCGAGCGCCACGGTGCCCGTGTCGAACCGGTCGACGACGACCTTCGCCGGCTTGCCGGGCGCGCGGCCGAACTGCGTCGTCTCGATCATCCGCAGGATCTCGGGGCGCCGCACGCTTCTCCACGTCGCCGCGTCGCGCACGCGCGCGCCCTTCGACGTCACGAGTGGATCGGGGAGCGTGTACGTGCCGACCTTCGCCTCGTCGTAGTTGACGGGGATGCCGGCGACGACGGCCGGAGGGGCAGGTTGCGCGGGTGCGGGTTGCGCGGGTGCGGGCTGCGGCGTTTGCGCGCGTCCCGGCGACGCAACGAGCAGCGTCAACACGAGCGCGGCGAGCGACGGACGAACGGGGCAGGACATGCGGACCTCGAACGGGGTGATGCGGGAAGGGTTACAGCAGTTCATCATCTCGAAAGCTCCACCGCCACGAACCTCACCGGCCCCAACAGCCCCGACTCGGTGAGCGTCGCGGGCCGCCCGATTGCGCCGGGCGAGCCGGACGACAGGATCTTGCGGTCTGCCGGCAGCGCGCGATCGCCGAGCAGGCGGTTGGTCCACTGGTTCGTGACGCGGATCTCGACCTCGTTCGCGCCGGTGCGCAGTGCGCGGGTGACGTCGGCCTCGAACGGCGCCTTCCACAGCTGGAACGTCGTGCCGTTCACGACGACCTCGGCGAGATCGCGCACGTCGCCGAGCGACAGCACGACCGGCCGCCCGCGCCACGACGCCGGCACGCGCACGGTGCGCGCGTAGGTGGCCGTGCCGGAGAAGTACTTCACGCCGGAGTCCGCGCTCGTCGTCCACGACGCGAGCCGCGGCATCACGATCGACTCGGGCGCGCCCAGACCCGGCGCGAAGGTGACGCGCCAGGGACCATCGAGCGTGGCGAGCGTCCGGCGCGTCACCGACGGAACGGTATGCGACTCCGCCTGCGCCGCTCGCCGGAAGACGACGAACAGCGCGTCGTGCTCGGTCATCGGCAGGCGCACCCTCGTGCGCGTGCTGTCGGCGGCGTACGACGCGCGCTCGATCGTGCCGGCGTCAGGCCGCCAGATCTCGGGCTCCCTGCCCGTGACGCGGAAGCGCACGTCCAGCTCGAGCGGGCGAGTGGCAGAGCTGGCCACGTAGTAGATGTCCGCGTCCGACGTACGGCGGTGGATCCACGCGATCTCCCCGTCCAATGGAAGCTGCCCGACCTGCAGGTCGGGCAGCACCCCCTTCGCGGCGAGCACCGCGGCCAGCGTCTGCCCCCACACCACCGCGCCCGAGCCGTGGCCGCGCCGCGTGCGGTTCACGCCGTCCAGATCGCCCCACACCTCTTCCGCCAGTGCGGCATGCTCCGCGTCGGCGGCCGCTCCGCCGACGAGGCTCGGCGACCGCGCCGGCCTCGGGCCCACCACGGTGGCGCCCCCTCGCACCAGCTCGGCCACTTTGCGCAGCACGGGGAGCGTCATGCGGTCGATCGGCGGCAGCACGAGCACGCGATAGCTCGGGCCGTCCGGAAGCACGAGGCGGCCGTCGGGAGCGACCGACACGCGCGTCAGCAGCGCGTCGGCGTTCGCGTAGTCGTAGTCGAACCCCGGCGGCGGCGCAGGCTGCAGCCCGGCGCCCCAGAACGGCATCGTCGACGGCGCGCCCTCGTTGATCAGATACAGCAGATCCGCCACGGGCTTGCCCTGCTGCAGCAGGAACGAGCTGCGGGCGAGGTACGTCGTGAACGGCGCCGCCTGCTCGGCCCACGTGATGTTGCGGTTGATGTGCGTGCCGACCATCACGTTGCCCGGCTTCGTGTCGAGCGGCTGGTGCGCCGACGTGTGGAAGATCAGCCGGTTGATCCCCTGCGCGAGCCAGTAGTCGCCGACCTGCTTGAGCGCGTACGGCGAATCGTAGCCGCCCCCCGTCCACGCCTCCGCGGCGACGATCGGCTTGCCGTACACGTGTGCCGCGCTCGCCGCGCCGCGCACGTCGACGTGGTACATGATCCACGGATGGAGCGACCGGAACCAGAACTCCCCCATCGGAATGTCGACGTGCTTCTTGTTGAGCAGCGCGTCCTCGAGCGGCTCGAGCGAGACGCCCGACGCGTCGCTGTACGTCTGCAGCCCCTGCTTGTGCAGGAGCTCCGTCGCCGTGCGGTAATGCTCCTCGGCGAACATGTCCACGAGCGTGCGGCGGAAGTCCCACAGGAACCGGTCGCTCGCCTCGGCGCTCTCCACCACGC
>DASTSX010000316.1:0-3104 GCA_035760455.1 Gemmatimonadaceae bacterium
GCTTTGAGCTTTGAGCTTTGAGCTTGAGCTTTGAGCTTTGAGCTTTGAGCTTTGAGCTTTGAGCTTTGAGCTTTGAGCGCGCGGCTCATCGCTCACTGCTCACTGCTCACGGCTCATAGCTCATAGCTCATAGCTGCCCCCTCACTCCCTCAACTCCGCCTGATACAGCCGCCCATACAACCCCGCCTGCCCGACCAGCTCCTCGTGCGTCCCCTCCTCGACCACCTGCCCGCGCTCCAGCACCAGCACGCGATCGGCCCGGCGCACCGTCCGTAACCGGTGCGCGATGATGAGCGTGCTCCGCCCGCGGAGCAGCTCCTCCATCGCCTCTTCCACCAGCCGCTCGGATTCGTTGTCGAGGCTCGACGTCGCCTCGTCGAGCACCACGACGGCCGGATCCTTGAGGAACACGCGCGCCAGCGCGATGCGCTGGCGTTGACCACCTGAAAGCTTGATCCCGCGCTCGCCGACCCGCGTCGCCATTCCCTCCGGCAACCGCTCGATGAACTCGATCGCGTGCGCGGCGCGCGCGGCGGCGAGCACCTCGTCGTCGCTCGCGTCGGGGCGCGCGAAGGCGATGTTGTCGCGCACCGAGCCGCTGAACAGCGCCGGCTCCTGTGGCACGAGCCCGATCGAGCCGCGCAGATCGGCGAAGGTGAGCTGGCGGACGTCCACGCCGTCCAGCGTGATCCGTCCACCCGTCACGTCCCAGAAGCGAGGGATGAGCGAGGCGACCGTCGTCTTGCCGGCGCCGGACGGGCCGACCAGCGCCACCACCTCGCCGGGCGCGATCGAGAACGACACCTCGCTCAGCACTTCGGGAAGCTCGGGCGCGTAGCGGAACGCCACGCGCTCCAGCGCCACGGCGCCGCGCACCGGGCGGCGCAGGGGCAGGGGACGCTCCGGCTCCGCGACCGTCGGCTGCATGTCGAGCAGCTCGAACACGCGCTGTGCCGCGCCGAGCGCCTCCTGGTAGCTCCCGAACAGCGACGCCAGCGAGCCGACCGCCGCGGCCACGGTGATCGCGTACAGCAGGAACGACACGAGCGCGCCCGGCGTCAGCGCGCCTTCGAGCACGAGCCGGCCGCCCTGCCAGAGCACCCCGACCACCGCCGCGAACGCCACGAACCCGACCACGCCGAACAGCGACGCGCGCATCTTGGCGCGCTGCACCGCCGCCGTCACGACGCCGGACAGCATCTCGCGGTACCGCCGCGTCTCCTCCGCCTCGCGCACGAAGCTCTGCACGGTCCGGATCTGCGAGAACGCCTCGTCCGCCATCCCCATGCTCTCGGCGATCCTGTCCTGTAGCCCCGTGCTCGCGCGCCGTAGCTTCCGGCCGAAGAAGAAGGCCGAGCCGACGACGAGCGGCACCGCGGCGAGCGTCGTCATCGTGAGCCGCGGATGCGTGATCGTCAGCAGCGCGATCCCGCCGACGAGGAAGAGCACCTGGCGTGACGACTCCGAGATCCAGCTGCCGAGCAGCGACTGCAGTACTGCGAGGTCGGCCGAGAGCCGGCTCGTGAGCTCGCCCGTGCGGCGCTCCGTGAAGAAGCCGGGCGAGAGGTGCACGAGGTGCGCGAACACGTCCTCGCGCAGCTTCGCGACCACCCGCTCCGACGTGCCCGTGAGCAGGTAGACCTGCACGAAGTTCATCGCGCCCTGGAGCGCGAAGGCGAGGATCAGCCCGAGCGCGATCCGGTCGAGGAGCGCGCGGTTCTGCTGCTGGAACGCCGCGTCCAGCAGGTAGCGCACGACGAGCGGGAACGCGAGACCGACGCTCGCCGCGATGATGAGGCAGACCGTGCAGACTACCAGCCGGCCGTAGTACGGGCGGATGCGCGGCAGCAGCGCGGCGAGCGGCGCGGGCGAGACCGGCTTGCGCGCACGCGTGACCACGCGTGCCGCGAGCGGCGTGTGACTGCGTGGGGTCGTCACGTCAGCGCGTTGGAGGTCCTTCGCGACGCAGCCAGAGCCGCAGCGCGTACAGCGATTGGTTCATCGAGCGCCCCGCCGCGCTCTGGTCCTCCAGCCACTGCAGCAGCGACGTCGCGCGCTCGGCGCGCGCGCGCGGCGGCGCGCTCCAGTCCGACGCCGACCACACCCGCACGTGCACCACGCCGTCGTCGCCCGGCGCCCCGATCAACAGCAGCGTCTCCGGCGCGCCCGCGCCGGCCCCGAGCAGGACCGGCATCTCGCGCGGGCTCGTCCGCGCCGCGTCAGCCATGCGCCGCGCCTCCCCGCGTCACGCGATCGCGCGATCGACGACCATCGCCGCGAACAGCAGGGCGAGATACAGCAGCGAGAACTTGTACACCGACCAGGCCGGCTTCTGGAACTCGCTGGCCCGCATCACGCGCACGACCCCCACCAGCAGCCATCCCCCGAGCAGCGCGGCCATGACGAAGTACGGCGCGCCGAGCGCGCCGAACGCGACGGGCAGCAGCGTGAGCGGGACCAGGATGAGCGTGTACCACAGCATGTTGCGCATCGTCTCCCGCTCGCCCCAGATGAGCGGTGCCATCGGCACGCCCGCGCGCCCGTAATCCTGCTGCTTCAGCAGCGCGAGCGCCCAGAAGTGCGGCGGCGTCCAGTAGAAGATGATCAGGAACAGGTACGCGCCGAGCAGATCGACGCGCCCCGTCACCGCCGCGACGCCGACGAGCGGCGGGAACGCGCCGGCCGCGCCGCCGATGACGATGTTCTGCGGCGAGCTGCGCTTGAGCCAGCGGGTGTAGACGAAGACGTACGTGTAGAAGCCGCCGAGCGCGAGCGTCGCCGTGAGCACGTTCGCGACGTGCGCGAGCAGGAAGGTGGCGGTCGTCGCGCAGAGGATCCCGAAGGCGAGCACCGCCTCGGCGCGCATCCGTCCGCTCGGGATCGGGCGCAGCCGCGTGCGCGCCATGCGGTCGTCGATGTCGCGGTCCATGTACATGTTCACCGCGTTCGCGCCCCCGGCCATCAGGTAGCCGCCGACGAACACGGCGAGCACGAGCTGCCAGCTCGGACTGCCCGCGACGTACATCGGCGCGATCGTCGTCACGAGCAGCAGCGAGATGATGCGCGGCTTCGTGAGCGCGAGCAGGTCGCGCGCGAAGCTCTGG
>DASTSX010000317.1:0-8029 GCA_035760455.1 Gemmatimonadaceae bacterium
GGGATCTCGAGCATCCAGAACACGAACAGGTTGATCAGCGTCGGGGTGCGGGTGTCGCCGGCGCCGTTGAACGAGTTCCCGATCACCATCCCATACGCGTAGAACACGAACCCGTACGCGATCGTTCGGAGCGCGAGCACCCCGTAGCGCGCCACCCCCGTCTCGTCGGTGAACCCGCCGACGATCTGCCGCGCGAAGAGCACGAACGCCAGGCCGATCAGGGCGAGGAACACGGCGTTGTACCGCGCCGTCTTCCACACCGCCGCCTCGGCGCGCTCCGGCTTCTTCGCGCCGAGCGCCTGGCCGACCATCGTCGCCGCCGCGTTGCTCATCCCGAAGCTCGGCAGCAGCGCGAACATCACGATGCGAATGCCGATCGTGTACCCCGCCAGCGCGTCGCTCCCGAAGCTGGCGATGATGCGCACCAGCCCGATCCAGCTCGCCATCCCGATGAACACCTGGAACGTCGCCGACGACGACAGGCGGATCACCCGCCCGATCAGCGCCACGTCGAGACCGAAGTGGCGCGCCTCGAGCTGCACGCGGCTCGCTGGATGCCGCAGCCGGGTGAGGGCGTAGACCACCCCCGTGCCGCGGCCGATCGTCGTGCCGATCGCCGCCCCGACCACGCCCAGCTCGGGCAGCGGTCCCCACCCGAACACGAGCGCCGGCCCGAGCACGATGTTGATGGCGTTCGCCAGCCACAGCGTGCGCATCGCCGTGGCGGCGTCGCCGGCGCTGCGGAACACGGAGTTGATCAGGAAGAGCAGCACCACGCTCGCATTCCCGCCGAGCATCACGCGCGTGAACGACGCGTTCTCGATCACCCCCGGCGACGCGCCCATCAGGGCGAGAAGCTGGGGCGCGAACAACGCCCCCACGATGCCGATCACGATCGACAGCAGGAGGCCGAACAGGATCACCTGCGCCGCCGTGTGCGCCGCGCCCTCCGCATCCTTCTCACCGATGCGCCGGGCGACCATCGCCCCCGCGCCGATGCTGAGGCCCATCGCGAGCGTGTACAGGATCGTCATGAACGATTCCGTCAGCCCCACGGTCGCCACCGCGTCCGCGCCCAGGTGCGCCACGACGAACACGTCGACGACCACGAAGATGCTCTCCATGAGCATCTCGAGCACCATCGGGACGGCGAGGATGAAGATCGATCGCCCGATGGGTCCTTCCGTGAAATCCCGGCCGTGCGCACCCGCGAGCGCCTCGCGCGCCGCACCCCAGAGGGATTGCGCGGGCGGGCTCTCGGAGGCCGGGATCGTCTGTGCGGGGCTGGACATGCCTTCCTTTCGCTGAATGCCCGGGCGCCGATCGTCGAGGGACCGCCAGCGCCGAAAATGAGATCGCCCCGTCCGCGGGGCAGCGCAGACGGGGCGAGGATCGCTCCGGGAGCCGAGGCGGGAGAGCCCGCTACATCGCTCCGATGTCTGCGCCGTGGGTCGTGCCCACCATGACGTCCACCGCCGTCGACGGGACGTCGACGCGCGTGCGGAACGTGGTGGTGGCGGCGCAGGTGATCATCGAAGGTCTCGACAGGGTACGAGCGCTAGTCTAGGCGGGATGCGTGAAATCGTCAAGATGGGCTTGAGCAGTGAGGGTTGAGCTTTGAGCAGTGAGCTTTGAGCAGTGAGCTTTGAGCAGTGAGCAGTGAGCTTTGAGCAGTGAGCTCATAGCTCATAGCTCATAGCTCATAGCTCATAGCTCACAGCGCACCCCTCACACTCGCAACAACGCCTCGATCCGTGCCGCGATCCGCTCCGCGTCCGGCAACACCGCGTCGAGCAGGGTCGGATGATACGGCATCGGCACGTCGTCCACCGCGAGCCGGTCGATCGGCGCATCGAGGTGCCAGAACGCCTCGCGCGCGAGCACCGCCGCGATCTCGGCGCCGAACCCCGCGGTCGACGTGTCCTCGTGCACGATGAGGCATCGGCCCGTCCGGCGGACCGACTCCAGCACCGCTTCGCGATCCCACGGCGCGATCGTCCGCAGATCGATCAGATGCACGTCGCCGTCGTGACGACTCGCGGCGTCGCGGCATCGGTGCACCATCGCACCCCAGCTCACGACGGTGATGCGGTCGCCCTCTACGACCGTGCGCGCCTTGCCGAACGGCAGCACGTAGTCGTCGCCCGGGTAGCGCGCACTCCCTTCGCTCGTCATCAGCAGCGCGCGATGCTCGAAGAAGATTGTCGGGTTCGGGCTCCGCATCGCCGCGCGCAGCAGCCCCACCGCGTCGGCCGCGTTCGACGGCACCGCCACCTGCCACCCCACGGCGTGCGCCCACAGCACCTCGCCGGTCACCGAGTGCCAGGGGTCGCCGACGTCCTTGCCGAACCCGCCCGGCATGCGCACCACGATCGGCGCCGCGAACTGGTTGGCCGTGCGCCAACGCAGCGTGCCGCAGTTGTTGAGCTGCTCCTGCGCCGGATCGGCGTACTTGCGGAACTGGATCTCCGCCACCGGCACGAGGCCGGCCAGCGCCATTCCCACCGCGCGGCCGACGATGCCCTCCTCGGAGAGGCTCGTGTCGAAGACACGCTCGGCGCCGAAGCGCTTCTGCAGCCCTTCGGTGACGAGGTGCACGCCTCCCTTCCGGCCGACGTCCTCGCCGAAGACCAGCAGCTTCGGATTGACCTCGAGCTCGCGCGCGAGCGTGCGGCGCACCGCTTCGGCCAGCCGCACGAAGTCGCCTTCGGTGTTCGGCTCCTCGATGCCGCCGATCGCGGAGCGCTCCGCGTCGGTCAGGCCGCCGAACGGCACGGGCTCGCCGTCGCGCGGCTCCTCGGCGTAGATGAATCGCCGCACGTTCGCCGCGTCGGGCGTGGGCCGCGCGCGCGCCGCCTCGAGCCCCGCCGCGACGTCGTGCGCCACGGTCGCCTCCAGCGCGGTCCAGTCATCGGCCGACATGAACGCGGGCACGAGGTACGATCGGAGGTTGGGCAGCGGATCGCGCGCGAGGTCTGCGGCGATCTCCTCCTCCGTGCGGTACCCCTTCTGGTTGTCCGGACCGGAGTGGCTGCTCAGTCGCGGGACGGTGAGGCGCACGAGGGCGGGTCCCTTGCCGCCGCGCACGTGGTCCACGCACTCGGCGATCAGCTGTGCGGCTTCGGCCGGATCGCAGCCGTCGCCGTCGCGCACGAAGAGGTTGGTGAACGACGCCAGGTTCTTCGCGATGTTCGCGCCCGGCGTCTGCAGATCGCTCTTCACCGAGATGCCGAGCCCGTTGTCGTCGATGTAGAACAACATCGGCAGCTTGAGCGTCGTGGCGATCGTGAGCGCGGACCAGAAGCCGTTCGTCGCGGCGGAGGCCTCGCCGCCGAGCACCACGGCGATCGCGCCGTCCCAGCTGCGGTCGCCCAGCGTGTCGCGCTGATACACGATCGACTGCGCCCAGCCGGCGGTCGGCGTGTACTGCGACCCGACGTCTCCCGCCATCGGCAGCGCGACGCAGCCGTCCCGCTTCGGGAGGTTGCCGACGACGCCGATGTCACGGCCGTCGCTGAATCCCCCCGCGCGGCCGAGCGGGCTCCCGAGCGCGTCCTCGATCGACAACCCGATCGTCAGCAGCAGCGGGCGGCAGCGGTAGTACGCGCCCGCCGCGTCGTGGGGGCGGTCCAGCAGCGTGCCGAGGATGGACTGACCGAGGTCGTGCCCGCGCGCCGAGAACTGGTAGAGGATCAGGTGCTCGCGCGGCACCGAGGTCTTGTTCCGGTTCGTCGCCTCCTCGAGGTCGTCCAGCGCGCGCGACACGAGCACGTTGTACGCGATCCGGCGCCAGTCGAACCGGGGGTCGACGGCGGGTCGGGAGGGCGTGCGGCGGGTCTTGGGCGGCGCGGCGTGCGTCATCGGACGGGGCGGTGGCGGCTGGGCGAGCCCCCGACGGCGGGGCGGTCGGTGAAATCTGGCGTCCGGACGCATGGAAGGGGAGCCGCGCGGTCCTGCGGCCGCCGGGGCGGCGGGGTAGCTTTCTCCCATGACCAACCAGCACATCCAAGCCGAGCAGCGCGACGGCGTGCTGAAGCTCACGCTCGATCGCCCGGACGTCCTCAACAGCTTCAATGCGCGCATGGCCGAGGAGCTGGCGGTCGCGCTCAGAGAGGCGGCGAAGGACGATGACACGCGCGCCATCCTGCTCACCGGCATCGGCCGCGCCTTCTGCGCCGGCCAGGATCTCGCCGAAGTGATGCCCGCCGACGGCGACGCGGCCGCGGACCTCGGCGAGGTCGTGGAGCGCCAGTACAACCCCATCGTCCACACGATCCGCACGACCGAGAAGCCGTTCGTGTGCGCCGTGAACGGCGTCGCCGCGGGCGCGGGGGCGAACATCGCCTTCGCCTGCGACCTCGTCGTGGCGGCCGAAGGCGCGACGTTCGTCCAGTCGTTCGCGAAGATCGGTCTGATCCCCGATTCCGGGGGCACCTTCCTCCTTCCGCGGCTCGTCGGTCTGCAGCGCGCGACCGCGCTCGCGATGCTCGGCGAGAAGATCGACGCGAACCGCGCGAAGGAGTGGGGGATGATCTACGAGGTCGTGCCCGCCGCCACCCTCGCCGACACGAGCTTCGAGCTCGCCCGCCGGCTGGCTGCGATGCCGACGCGCGCGCTCGGACTGATCAAGCGAGGCTTCAACGCCAGCGCGCGGAACGACCTGGACGCGCAGCTCGCCCTCGAGGTCAAGCTGCAGCGGGAGGCGGGTCGCACGGAGGACTACGCCGAAGGGGTCCGCGCCTTCGTCGAGAAGCGGAAGCCGCGGTTCCTCGGCCGCTGACGTGACCGCGGCGCCGGTGACCGTAGGCGTCGTGGGCGCCGGCGCGATGGGGCGGGGGATCGCGCAGGTGGCGGCTCTCGCCGGCCATCGCGTCGTGCTGAGCGATGTGCAGGAGGGCGCCGTCCATCTTGCCTATGACGCCATCCGTTCGGCCCTCGCGCGCGACGTGACCAAGGGACGGCTGGACCAGCAGCGCGCCGACGACGTGCTCGCGCACATCGAGCGTGCGGGGCCGACGCCGCACGGGCTCGACGCGTTCCGCGACTGCGGCATCGTCGTCGAGGCGGTGGTCGAGGATCTGCCGACGAAGCAGGCGCTGATCCGCGCACTCGAGCAGGTGATTCCGCGCGAGGCGATCCTCGCCACGAACACGTCGTCGCTGTCGATCGCCGCGATCGGTGCGGCCGCGGCGCACGCCGACCGCGTCGTGGGCATGCACTTCTTCAATCCCCCGCCGCTGATGGCGCTCGTCGAGATCGTCCCGGCCATCACGACGTCCGCCGAGACCGTCGCGCGCACCACCGCGCTCGCGCACACCTGGGGCAAGACGACGGTCGTCGCGACCGACACGCCGGGCTTCATCGTCAATCGCATCGCGCGCCCGTTCTACGGCGAGTCGCTGCGCGTGCTCGAGGAAGGGATCGCCGACGTCGCCACGATCGACTGGGCCATGCGCGACATCGGAGGGTTCCGCATGGGGCCGTTCGAGCTGATGGATCTCATCGGCAACGACGTGAACCTCGCCGTCACGACCAGTGTCTTCGAGGGATTCTTCTACGAACCTCGTTATCGGCCCTCGCTCACGCAGCGCCGGCTCGTGGAGGCGGGGTTCCTCGGCCGCAAGCGCGAGCGTGGATACTACGACTATCGGGCCGGCGCGACCGCCGCCGAGCCCGTGCGCGATCGGGACCACGCCGAAGGGATCGTGCTGCGAGTCGTCGCGATGCTCGTCAACGAAGCCGTCGAGGCGGTCAGACTGCGTGTCGCGTCGCCCGCCGACATCGAGCTCGCGATGACGAAGGGCGTGAACTATCCGCGCGGCCTGCTCTCGTGGGGCGACGAGCTCGGACCGGCGACCATCCTCGCCCGCCTCGAGAGCCTGCACGCCGACTACGGCGAGGAGCGGTATCGGCCGAGCCCGTTGCTCCGCGCCCGGGTGCGGGACGGGCGCCCGTTGTTAGGTTGAAGCCGCCCCACCGATCGACCAGCAGGCGCGCCGCGGCATGGCGGCGCCCGCGTTCATGACTTCCGCCGCGCGATGACCCACGCATTCATCCTCGACGGCGTTCGCTCCGCCGTCGGCAACATCGGGGGACAGCTCAGCGAGGTTCGCCCCGACGACCTCGCGGCGCACGTCGTTCGTGCCCTGCTCGCCCGGCATTCGTCGCTCGATCCGGCGCGCGTCGCCGACGTCATCCTCGGCTGCGCGAACCAGGCGGGCGAGGACAATCGCAACGTCGCGCGCATGGCGGCGCTGCTCGCCGGACTGCCGGTGAGCGTCCCGGGAGAGACGGTCAACCGCTTGTGCGCCTCGGGCATGAGCGCGGTGGTCAATGCCGCGCGTGCCGTACGGCTCGGCGAGGGCGATCTGTACGTCGCCGGCGGCGTCGAGAGCATGACGCGTGCCCCGTACGTGCTGAGCAAAGCCAGCAAGCCGTTCGCCCGCGACGTCGAGCTGTTCGACACGAGCCTCGGCTGGCGCTTCATCAACCCTGCGCTGCGTGATCGCTTCGGCACGGACTCGATGGGCCAGACGGCGGAGAACGTCGCCGAGCAGTACGGCGTGAGTCGCGAGGATCAGGACGCGTTCGCCGTCCGGTCGCAGCGGAAGGCCGCGGCGTCGCGCGCCTCCGGACGATTCGCCGAGGAGATCACCCCGATCGAGATCGCGCAGCGGAAGGGTCCGGCCACGCGCGTGGACGTGGACGAGTTCATCCGTCCCGACACGACGGCCGACGTGCTGGCCAGGCTCAAGCCGGCGTTCAGGACCGATGGGAAGGGAAGCGTCACCGCCGGCAACTCCTCGGGGCTCAACGACGGCGCGGCGGCATTGCTCGTGGGCTCCGAGGGCTCGGCGCGCGAGCTCGGCGTGGAGCCGATGACACGCATCGTCGCCAGTGCCGTGGCGGGCGTGGAGCCGCGCTGCATGGGCATCGGCCCGGTGCCCGCGACGCGTCGCGCGCTCGAGCGCGCGGGGATCACCCTCGACGACGTCGGCGTGATCGAGCTGAACGAGGCGTTCGCCGCCCAGGTGCTCGCCTCCCTGCGCGAGCTCGGCGTGGCCGACGACGATCCGCGCGTCAATCCCAACGGCGGCGCGATCGCGCTCGGCCATCCGCTCGGCATGAGCGGCGCCAGGCTGCTCCTCACCGCGTCGCGCGAGCTGCGCCGCACGGGGGCGCGCTACGCGCTCGCCACGATGTGCGTCGGCGTGGGGCAGGGGATGGCGACGGTCCTGGAGCGGGTGTAGGTGCCCAACGTCTTCGCGTTCGACGGCTTCGTGCCCGTGATCCACGAGAGCGCGTTCGTGCATCCCAACGCGGCGGTCACGGGCAACGTGATCATCGGGCGCGACGTGTACGTCGGACCGGGCGCGGCGATCCGCGGCGACTGGGGTGGCATCGTGATCGAGGACGGGTGCAACGTGCAGGAGAGCTGCACCATCCACATGTTCCCCGGCGTCACCGTGCACCTCGAGCGCGGCGCGCACGTCGGGCACGGCGCGATCGTGCACGGCGCGCGGATCGGTGAGAACGCGCTCATCGGCATGAACGCCGTCGTGATGGACAACGCGAGCGTCGGCGCCGGCAGCATCGTCGGCGCGCTCTGCTTCGTGCCGGCGGAGATGCAGATCCCGCCGCGGTCGGTGGTCGTCGGCAATCCGGCGAAGATCGTCAAGGAGGTCAGCGACGAGATGCTCGCGTGGAAGACCGAGGGGACGACGCTCTATCAGGAGCTCCCGGCACGGCTGCGCGCGTCGCTGCGCCCCTGCGAGCCCTTGCGGGAGGTGCCGCCCGAGCGCGCGCGCCAGGAGATGAGCTACCGCACATGGAGGGAGACGAAGTCGTGATGCGCATCCAGAGCTTCGCCCTCGGCGAGTGGGTCGGCGGCACCGGGACCGGTACGCCGCTGCACGACGCCGTGACGGGAGAGCAGATCGGCGAGGCATCGAGCGAGGGACTCGACTTCGCCGCGATGCTCGAGCACGGCCGAGCCGTCGGTGGCCCGGCGCTGCGCCGGCTCACCTTC
>DASTSX010000318.1:0-8354 GCA_035760455.1 Gemmatimonadaceae bacterium
GAGCGAAGTTCCGGCGAAGGCGGTGGCCGGCACGGGAGCCGCCACGATCGTGAAGGAGGGAGGCATCTACACGTACACCGTCACGTTCAGCGGGATGACCGGCGCGCTGACGGGCGCGCACATCCACGGCCCGGCGAGTACGACGGCGAACGCGAGCGTGATCGTAGGGTTCGCCACGGCCGGCGCCACCGGCACGAGCGGCACGCTGACGGGTACGTTCACGTCGACGAGCAACGTCGCCATCTCGAACGACTCGCTCGACGTGCTGATGCGCACCGGAAACGCCTACGTGAACCTGCACACGGCCGCGAACGGCGGCGGCGAGATCCGCGGCCAGCTCTCGCAGCAGCCCTAGCACGGACGAATCAGCCGGCGTGCTCGAGTCGCTGGAGGATCTCGGCGGCCGAGCGCGCGCGGCGCGCGGCGTCCGGCGCGATGAGGCGCACGATCACCTCGTTGAGCAGGCGAGCCGTCGCGCTGCGCGTCGGCCGCGCCTCGTGCAGATCCGCGCCGGTGGCGAGCTCCGCGTCGCCGAGCTTCTGCGCGAGGAAGGCGAGAGGCGAGTCGGTACGGAAGGGCGTCGCGCCGGTCACGCATTCGTACAGCACCACGCCCGCGGCGTAGAGATCCGTCTGCGCGCCGGGCTCCTCGCCGATCAACTGCTCGGGCGACATGTACTCGGGAGCGCCGACCGTCGCGCCGGCGAGATTCGGGACGTCGCTCGTGCGCGAGGATGCGTCCGCGCTCGTTCCGACCCGCGCGCGCAGACGACGCTCCATGCGCGCCAGCGTGAAGTCGGTCACCCTGAGCAGGCCGTCGTATCCGATCAGGATCTGCTGCGGCGAGAGGCTGCCGTGCACCGCACCACGCGATTCCGCGCCATCCAGCGCCCGGCAGAGCTGGCGCGCGATCGCGATCACGGCGCCCTCGCCGAGCGGACCGCCCCGGAGCAGCGTCGCGAGCGAGAGTCCCTCGACGAGGTCCATCGTGACGAAGACCACACCGGCTTCCTCGCCGACGTCGCGCACGCGCACGACGTTCCGATGCACGACGTGCCGCGGTCCGCGGATCTCGTCGCGCAGCGAGTCGAGGATGTGCGTCCACTCGTCGCCCAACCGAGCAGGCCGGAAGCGCTCGAGCGCGACCACGGCGCCCGTGACGCGATCGCGCACGCGGTAGGTGACGCCGAGCTCCCCGCTCCCCAACACACCGTCGATGCGGTAGCGCCCCGCGATCGTGTCGCCCGCACCGGGCTCTCCGGCGGGGGCGAGCGCCGGCGCTGCCGGTGGCGGGGGACCCGGTGTGCTCACGCGCGCGGCCGACCCCTGCACGCGGCGCATCGACAGCACGGGAGCCGACGCGACGGCCGCGCCGATCGACGCCTGCAGCGGTGGCGAGGCGGAGAGGGCCGACGCGACGGCTGCCGACAGCGTCGAGCGATCGCGCACGTCGCCGGCGAGCGACTGCACCGCGGCGGAGAGGGTCGCGACCTCGTCGCGTGAACCTTCCAGCCCGACGGACGCGCCGGAGTCATCGTCGCCGGACTCGGCGCGCCTCGCGAGCTGGGCCAGGCCGCGCAGAGGACGCGCGACACGCCGATCGACGGCGAGGGACGCGAGCCCGAGCAGCGCGACGCCGCCGAGGGCGGCGATGAGGAGGATGCGTCGGACCTCCGCGATCTCCGCGCTCGTCGCGTCGCGGGCGCTCATCACGACGTAGCCGCCGACGATGTCGCCGCCGGCCGTCGTCACCGCCGCGCCGTGCGTGGCGTAGCGAACTCCGTTCACGACGGTGCGCGAGCGCGTGTCGGCGGCGACGTCCGCGCTGAGGGCCGCCCGCAGCGACGGGTCGAATGACGTGGTGACGAGGCGCGGGCCGGCCTCGTCGCGCACGTAGAACACGATCTCGGCCGACGTCGCGGCCTTCACGTCGCGCGCGAGCGCCGAATCGACGACCTTGGTGGCGACGAGCGCTCCGATCGGCGCCTGACCCGGCACGACGATGGGCACGGCGACCGCCTGGAAGAGCAGCGAGTCGCCCGAGACGCCGAAGCCGGTCTTGACGCGGCCCTGCAGTGCGTCGGCGATGAGCGGGACGCCACCCATGTTGTTGCCCGACGCGCCGCGCGGATCGCTGTTGGCGAGGACGGTGCCGCTGTCGTCCACGACGAAGACCCAGCTCGCCTCGAGCTGCTCGTTGGCCTCGCTCGCCTGATCCCGAACCTCGTCGCGCAGGTGCTCGTGCACGAACGAGCGGAAATTCGGATCCTGGACGAAGACGCGCGCGCCGCCGGCGAGACTGCGCTGACGCGCGGACAGGTACTGCGCGACGAGATCCACCGACTGCTCGAGCTCGCGGCGCACGATCGCCTCGCCGCTGCGCTCGGCCCACCGCGCGAGCAACACGAACACGAGCGCGAGGACGAGCAGCAGCGCCGCGCTGCCGGCGAGGAACAGCTTCCACGGCAGCGAGAGTGACCGCCAGGCGGGCCGCGTGCCGGCGGGCGACATGCTAGTACCGATCCTCGCGCGTCGCGGCGTACGGCAGGCCGAACTTGTTGAGGTGCGGACCGGGGACGTAGGCGCGCGTGTCGATGACGACCCGCTGCGAGGCGAGCCCCGACGCGGGGACGTCGATCTCGCGCGTCACGCGGGCGCCCGCGCGCTCGTGCCACGCATGCAGGAGGTAGCTTCCCGCCGGCACGTCGGTGATGGTGAAGCGGCCGTCGGCGGCGACGATCGCGACGAGCGGCGACGGCACGGCGACGACGAAGCTCACCATGCGCGAGTGGATGTTGCAGTAGATCGGGTAGATGCCCGGGCGCGGGAAGCTCGCCGTCCGGCTCGAGCCACGCCGATAGAGCCCGAGATCGAACGGGCCCGCCTCGGCGTTCGAGAAGACGTTGTGGCTGAACGGATCCTGATTCGGGAACGCCACCGATCCTCCCGCGAGGATGACGCGCACGTGCGGCACGAACTCACGACCCGTCATCGCGATGGAGGCGTCACGCGCGGTCGGACGTCCGCCGGAGGTTTGCCCCGCGCGACCCCGCGACTCGAGGTAGACGACGGCGGTCCGCAGATCGGTGCGATCGGCGCCCTGCCGTTCGACGACCGCGAGCTGCCCGCTCACCGTGCCCTGCGCCGAGAGCGTCGTCGGGCGGATGGGGTACGCCAGCGCCACGCCGAGCGCCGCGCACAGCCACGCGCGCGCCTCAGAGCTCAAAGCCGACCGAGAGGTTGAGGTGCCGGGCGCGGCCGGTGGACCCCGTGTCGTACTCGGTGGCGATGCCGCGGTACTCGAGGCCGACGACGATCGGCTCGGAGGGCCGCCAGAGCAGGTGACCGGCGCACACGGTATTGCGCCGGCGGGTCGGACGATCCTCCGCCTTCACGACGTCGATGCCGCATCCTGCTCCGGCGAGGAGCGTCGTGAGCACCTGGGCGTTGAGCTGCCCCCAGCCCGCGCGATCGCGGAGGGGCGGTCCGAGCCGCGTGCCCGTGGCGGGCCGGCCGAACGCCTGCCCGATGGCGCCGCCGCCCAACCCGCGCAGCAACCGACCGACATACGCCTCGCCGCGCAGCTCGGCGCGCGAGGTGAGCGAGATGCGCGCGTCCAGCGTCGTCGCGTAGCTGTCGATGAGCTGCCCCTCGCCGTTGGCGACCCATCCGCGGTGGACGCCCACGCCGATCTCGCCCCCGCCGTCGCCGATCGACGCGTCGCTGCCACCGCTCGCCGTGCTGTCGCCCCACCGCGCCCGCAGCCGCGCCTCGAACGCCGGCCGGCGCGAGCGCTCGCCCGCGTCCGCCGCGTCGGGCTCGTCGGGAGACTGCACCGCCGCGTACGGCGTCATGAGCGCGCCCTGCAGCGCCCAGCGCACCGACGTGCCGCCGACCGGCATGGCCGCCAGCTCCTGCGACAGCCGCAGCTGCCCGAGCCAGTTCCAGAGGTTTCCGGTTCCGGAGAACAGGGGAATGCCACCCGCGGCGAGGCTCACGGGGTTGAGCTCGGAGACGAGCGGCACCTCCATCCCGACCATGACTTCGGTGCGCGTCCACCGGAGGCGCGCGCTCGTCGTGCGCATGCGCGGCTCGGGGAACAGGCGGCGATCGCCCGCCCCGCTCTGCACACCGCCGAAGAAGTCCATGTCGACGTCGCCGATGAACAGGCCGCCCAACACGTCGGACACCGTGACGTGCGCGCCGAGCCGCGACTGGCGCACGGTGACGCCGAAGACGTCATCCTCGCGCACGCTGCTCGGCGCGAACGCCGAGCGCGGCACGTCGACGTTGTCGACGCGGCCGAGGGTCAGGAAGAAGTTGGTGAGGATCCGGCCGGTGAGATCGAGCTGGAGGCGGGAGCGCGTGTGGACGGTGCTCTGCGACTCGGTGGCGAGCTGCTGGCGGAGGGCGGCGATCGCCGCTTCGGCGCGCGCGAGTCGCGCCGCGAGCGAGTCGGGCGAGATCGTGTCGCGCGCGACCGGGCCGGCGGGTGCGGTCGGCGGCGAGCTTTCCGGCGTCTGGGCGCGCGCGGTCCTCGGCGCGACCGACGCGCCGACGAGCGCGAGAGCGACGAGCGGATGGAGGAGACGGAGCCGCGAAGCGCGCGCGGAAGGAAGCAGGGTCAGCGCGATCTCTCCGTGCTCCAGAGGGTCTGCAGCCATTCCGATGGCACGTCGCCCAGGAGCACGGTCCCGGTCGCGGTCCCCGGCCAGGCGACGAGCGCGCGCGCGCTGTCCGTCGCCGTCAGCAGGTGACGGTCGGCCACGGCGACGCGAATGGCGGGGTGGCGAAAGAAGGCATCCTCGGCGACGAGGTACTGCACGACGAGGTGATCGCGCAACCGGTACGCGAGCACTGCAGCCGGCTCGCCGCGCACGTCCGTGGTCCACGCTGCGAGGAGCCGGAGGTCCGGTGCGCGCAGCGGCTCGATGGGGAACGACACCGCCGCGCGCACGGCCGACAGGTCGCGTGCGCGGCCCGGCAGGTCGCCGCGGCTGACGCTGGCGTAGTCGGCGACGATGCCGTCGAGCAGCGGGACCTCGCGCACCGGCGTCGCGATCGCGCGCACGCCGGGCGTGACCGGCGACGACGCCCCTCGCTGCACGACGAGCGCGATGCCGAGCGCGAGAGCGGTCGCCCAGCCGGCGACGGCGACCCAGAGCAGCCGGCGGTTCGGCTCGATGCGCGGCGCGGGCACCGGTGCCGCCAGCGGTGCCGGCGCTGCGTCGATCGCCGCAGCGATCCGGGCGCGAAGGGCCGGCGACGGCGCCGCCGGACGCTCGGCGGCGAGCCGGCTGCGCAGGGCGTCGTGCACCGTGAGCGCGCGGCGGCACTCGGCGCAGCCGACGAGGTGTGCGTCGATCTGCGCCACCGTCTCGGGCGGCAGCTCGCGGTCGGCGTACGCGCCGAGCAGCTCGCGCAGGACCTCGTGGCGCGATTCGCGTGCGGCCTCCTCGGCGGGAAGGGCGTGTGCGGCGAAGACGTTGCGGTCGTCGCTCATCGCGGACCTCCACGCACCGAACGCCGCTCGGCGAGATCGCCGGATCGCTGGTCGAGCGCGGCCGCGCCCCGCTCGGCCATGACGGCGCCGGCGAGCAGCCTGCGGCCGCGCGAGATGCGGCTCATCACCGTTCCGATCGGAACGCCGACGATCTCGGCGATCTCGGCGTACTTGAAGCCATCGATGTCGTGGAGCTCGACGGCGGTGGCGAAGTCCTCGGGGATGGCACGGAGCGCGCGATGGATCGCTTCGCCGTCGAGGCGCGCCACGACCTCGGAGAAGAGCGCGTCGTGCTCGCCTCCCACCAGCTCGTCGTGCGCATCCTCGAGGCGCGTGATGAACACGAGCTGCTGCCGTCGGCCCGACTTCTCGCGGAAATCGCTCAGCACCGTGCGGAGGATCCGATAGATCCATGGGCGGGCGTGGGCCTCGTCGCGCAGATCCGCGAAGCCGAGCCAGGCGCGCACGAATGCTTCCTGCACGGCATCCTCGGCGTCGGCGACCGAGTCGGACCGGCGAATGGCGAAGGCGAGGAGCCGGTCGAGGTGTGGAACGACCACCGCTTCGAACCGCGAGCGGACGTCCGGCGAGGGGTCGGTGGCGGCGGAGACCATGGGAGGTGGCGAAGGCGAGCGTCGAGGACGTCGCCGGCGGAGCCAGTATAGCGCGTGAGGGGCAGCCGGCGATACGGGGCAGGGCACCGCCCTGTGCCACCACAGACGCCGCGACGGCCAGGACTATTCCGGCGTACGAGGCGGGAGCGCCGCCGAAGTCCGACCATTGCAGGGCGGGCCGAGCGATGGTAAATTCAGAGGCTGTCCCACTTTACGTCAATTCACGTCGGGGTTCTTCTCTTATGGCAGTTCCTGCCACGCAAATCCGTCGCGGCATGGTCATCGTGTTCGAGGGCGAGCCGGTCCGCGTGATCGAGTTCCGGCACCATACGCCGGGTAATCTTCGGGCGATGGTGCAGGCGAAGCTCAAGAGTCTGCGCACGGGCTCGAGCTTCGAGCATCGCTTCCGGGCCGCCGATTCGATCGAGCCGGCGTCGATGGAGACGCACGAGCTGGAGTACATGTACGACGCTGGCGGCACGTATCACTTCATGAACACGTCGAACTACGACCAGATCGAGATGGACGAGGAGGCGCTCGGCGACAACGCGCCGTGGATGCAGCCGGGGATGAAGATCCAGGCGGAGTTCTACGACGGGCGTCCGATCGGCGTGCGGCTGCCCAACTCGCTCACGCTCGAGATCGTGGAGACGAACCCGGTGATGAAGACGGCGACGAAGACGGCGTCGACGAAGCCGGCGAAGCTCGAGAACGGCGTGACGGTGAACGTGCCGGAATTCGTCGCGACGGGGGACCGGATCCGCGTCAATCCGGCGACGGGCGAGTACATCGAGCGCGCGAAGTAGACGCGTCGAGGTGGCCGAGCCCGCAAGGCCGAGCGGTTGATTCGACGTGTTCGGCTGATTACAATCCAAGCTCTCCACGCGTTCGCGCGTCGAGGACCGCGCAGGTCGGCGGTGACCACGGTGACTGTAGCTCAATTGGTCAGAGCACCGGACTGTGGCTCCGGGGGTTGCGGGTTCAATTCCCGTCAGTCACCCCTGACTGTGCGAGAGAGCAGCGGCGGCAGCGACGTGCGCCGAGGCTCTCGACGGTTTAGGTCCGTAGCTCAATTGGTAGAGCACCGGTCTCCAAAACCGGCGGTTGGGGGTTCGATTCCCTCCGGGCCTGCTCCAGCGGTCGAGGATGTTTGAGAAGGTGAAGGCCAAGGGCACGCGGCGGTATCGTCTAGGGGACTAGGACACAGCCCTCTCAAGGCTGGAACACGGGTTCGAATCCCGTTACCGCTATTGGTACGTGGCCCGTTCGTCTATCGGTTAGGACGGCACCCTTTCACGGTGCAGAGAGGGGTTCGATTCCCCTACGGGCTATTTCGTAGGGAAGTCTCCGTTAGGCGGGACAGGGTGAGTTGGTGAGTTGGCTGGTTGGTTCGCGGTGACACGCGATGGTGTTGCAGGAGATCGGATTCGGTGGCGGTGTGGGTGCGCCACGCGAGCCCCCGATTCGAGCAAGGGGCCGTAGCTCAGTTTGGTTAGAGCACTCGACTGTCACTCGAGAGGTCGCGGGTTCGAGCCCCGTCGGCCCCGTTGAAACAGTGAGTTGGTGAGTTAGATCGCGAGCTCGTTGGCTGGGTGCGGCACGCTACTGTGCACCGGCGACGACTCTCACTATCCAACCAGCCAACTCACGGTGGTAAGCCCTGGTGGTGAAACTGGTAGACACGCCATCTTGAGGGGGTGGTGCCGAAAGGCGTCGCGGTTCGAATCCGCGCCAGGGCATTGTCAGGTACGTCGCCACTGTAGCTCAGGGGTAGAGCACTCGATTCGTAATCGAGCGGTCGTCGGTTCAAATCCGACCAGTGGCTCTCGAGGTGCTCACCACTGGTGACGAAGCCTCCGGTTCGCCGGGGGCTTTTTTGTGCGCGGGTGCGCGGGTGCGCGGGTGCGCGGGTGCGCAGGTGCGCGGGTGCGCAGGTGCGCGGGTCTACCGCTCCCGTCGGCGGGGGGCGATATTCCGGCGTCGGCCATGGGCGCAGGCTGCTCCGGGCCGGATCATCGCGGGCGTAATTCAGTTGGTAGAATGCCAGCTTCCCAAGCTGGACGTCGCCGGTTCGAGTCCGGTCGCCCGCTCTCGCTCGACACTCGCCGCTGCAACACGCGATGGATCGCCTCCGGAGACGTTTCCGGGGGCGATCTGCATTTCTGCCGCGCTATCAGGCTACACGCGATTGTCGGGTGGATGCCGACGGACAGTGCCGAGCGCGGCCCGCAGGCTGAT
>DASTSX010000319.1:0-7519 GCA_035760455.1 Gemmatimonadaceae bacterium
GAAGCGGGGCGGACGTCGTGCCGGCGTTCCGGGCTCCCGGTCCGTCTCGGCGCGCTCCTGGCGTTGGCGGCGGTCGCCGCCGCCTGCACCCCCGCCGTCCCGCGCGGTGCCTCGATCGCGCCCACGCCGCGCGGCGCCCACGCCTGGACGGTCGAAGCGGGCGACATCATCCGCCTCAAGAACTGGAATGCGCCCGAGCAGTCGGGCGACCTGCCGGTGAACGAGCGCGGCGCCGTGCTGGTCCCGACCGTCGGGACGCTCACCGTCCAGGGGCTGACCACCGACTCTCTGCAGCAGCGGATCATCCGCGCCTTCGCCGGCCGCATCGACCCGTCGCGCGTCGACGTCCAGCTCTATCGCCCGATCACCATGACGGGCGGTGTGAAGAACCCGAGCGTGCAGCTCGTCGACGGCTCGACGTCGGTCCTGTCGCTCGTCGCCAAGGCGGGGGGCGCGATCCGCCCCGGCGGCGACAGCCGCGTGTACGTCGTCCGCACCGGCGAGCCGACGCGCGAAGTCTCCGTCGCCGACCGCGTGGCCGATCTCGGCGTGCGCTCGAGCGATCAGCTCTACGTGCAGGACCCGCCCTTCGTCGTCCGGAACGAGTTGGCGATTCGCTCGGCCTACGAGCTCGTGCAGTTCGGGCTCGGCCTGCTGACCATCTACTACCTGATTCGCCGCGACTGAGGCGACTCCCAGCCCTCCCTTCCTATGGAAGCCCTTCCCCTTCCGGTCCTCGCCGACCCCGCTCCCGAGATCGACCCCCGCCGCGTGTGGGCGACGATCGCCCGCAGCGCGTGGCTCATCCTCGGGTGCGTGCTGCTCGCGCTCACAGCCGGCGCGGTCGCCGTCCGCCGCGTGGAGCCGGTCTATCAGTCCACGGCATCGATCCGCATCGACTCGCGACCCGGCACGACGAGCGCCGCGGCGATGTACGGCCTGCCGTCGGACAACGTGAACCTGGTCGCGACGGCGATGGAGGAGCTCACGAGCCGCTCGCTCTCGAACGACGTGGCCGACTCGCTCGGCCTGCGCCTCGTGGTGACCGAGCCGCGCCGGATGGCGCGCAGCGCGGTGCTCGCGTGGGCGAAGGTGGACTCGGGCGCGCCGATGCGCGCCTACCGGATCACGCCGTTCGCCGACAAGCAGGTCGCGGTGGCGGAGCTCGGCGGCCGTCCGATCGGCAAGTTCCCCGTCACCAGCGCCATCGCCGTGCCCGGCGCGACGTTCCGCCTCGCGGATTCGGCGCTCGCGAAGGGCGAGGCGGTGCTGCAGATCGTGTCGATCGAGGCCGCGTCGGCGGGCGTACGCGCCCGGATGAACGTGACCCAGCCCAACCTCAACGCCAACATCGTCAACGTCACCTACGAGGGGAACGACCCGGTGATGGTGCGCGAGGTGGCGAACGTGCTCGCCACGCGGTTCGTGCGGAAGCGCCTCGAGGCCGAGAAGGCCGGCGCGCGGACGACCGTGGTGCTCCTCCGCCGGCAGCTCGACACGCTCGGCCGCGAGATGCGCGTGCGCGAGCAGTCGGTGAGCAGCTTCCTGCGCGAGAACAAGATCATCAGCGTCGAGAACGAAGCGTCGCAGCGCACGGCGGAGATCCAGCGGCTGCAGGAGCTGCGGGTCACCGCGGCCACCGACCGGCAGGCCCTTCTCGCCTCGCTCAGCCGGCTGCTGCAGAAGGGGAGCGACACGTCCGACGGCCGCCAGGCCTATGAGCGCCTGCTCTCCGTGCCGGCGTTCGCCCGGCAGCTCAACACGTCCAGCCCGAGCTCGATCGCGATCGAGCGGCTGCGCGTGCAGGAGGACCAGCGCGCCGCCCTGCTGCGCCGCCTCGGCCCGAACGATCCCGACGTCCAGTCGGTGGAGCGGCAGATCGAGACGTCGAAGCGCGACATCGAGATGACGACGCGCACCTACGCCGACGGTCTGGGCGAGCAGGTGCGCGCGCTCGACGCGCGCATCGCGATGCTGCGCGACGCCGTGCAGCTCCTGCCGGCGCAGCAGGTGGAGTACCAGCGCCTCCTGCGCGAGCAGAAGGGCGTGGAAGACATCATGACGCAGGTGCAGGGGCGGCTCAAGGAAGCGGAGATCACCGCGGCGGTGCAGGACTCGACCGCCCAGGTGCTCGACCGCGCCGAGCTGCCGGGCGGCTCGCTCGGCACCTCGAAGCCGGTCATCTTCGCCGTGGCGCTGTTCGCCGGCCTGCTGATCGGCGTGCTCGTCGCCTTCCTGCGCGACTGGCTCGACACGACGGTGCACAACGAGCAGGACGTGACCGCGCTCGTCCGCGCGCCGGTGATCGGCATCATCCCGAACCTGCGCCAGGACGCGCTCACCTCGCGGGCACGATCGCTGGTGTCCGGTGAGTTCGCGGCGAAATCGCTCGCGCCGGTGAAGCCGGTGCGCGAGGCCGAGTCGCAGACGATGGCGGCCGAGGCCTACCGCGCCCTCCGCACGAACCTGAGCTACGTGAGCCCGGCGAAGCCGCCGCGCGTGATCGTCGTGACGAGCGCCCTCTCGGGCGACGGCAAGACGACGAGCGCGTCGAACCTGGCCGTGACGCTGGCGCAGCAGAACAAGCGCGTGCTCCTGATCGACGCCGAGACGCGCCGCGGCAACATGCACACGCTGTTCGGGATCGAGGCGACGCCCGGCTTCTTCGACCTGTTGTACGGGCAGGCGACGCCCGGCGAGTGCATCCGCCGCGTCGCGCTCGAGGGGACGGGGCATCTGGACGTGCTGCCGAGCGGCGGCATGCCGAGCCACAACGCGGCCGATCTGCTCGTGGCGAGCCGGCTGTCGCCCTTCTTCGAGCGGCTGCGCATGCAGTACGACTACGTGCTGATCGACACGCCGCCGCTCAACCTGTTCACGGACGCGGCGCTGATCGGCGCCCACGCCGACGCGACGCTGCTCGTCGCGCGGGCGGACCGCACGGAGCGGCAAGCGCTCAAGTTCGCGGTGCTGCAGCTCCAGCACGTGCAGGCCAACCTGGCCGGCGCGATCCTGAACGGCGTCGATCTCCGTCGGAACTCGCGGTATCGTGGCGGCTACGACTTCGGCCGCTACGGGGCATACTACAACTGACCGGGAGCAACGCGATGCCGCGTTCTCGGCACTCTCTCGCCTGGCGCGCCCGGCGCGCGATCGAGTCGGCGACGGCGAGCCGTCCCCTGATCCGGCGCACGGGCCCCGCGTGGGCGTTCGGGGCGCTGGGGCTGATCGGCGAGGTCGCGTTCGCGCCGATCGTGCTCGCGGCGACGGCCGTGATCGGCGTGGGCACGTACCTGCTGCTCGACACGCCGTGGACGAAGATGCGCCAGCAGCAGCGGCCGCGCTTCGTCTCGGTGCGCATCCTGTACCTCAACACCCTCATCCTCGCGGGCTTCTGGCTCGCGGTGATGTTCTCGTTCAGCGCGGCGGACCCGTCGCTCTCGACGAACGTCAGCCAGCGGCTCCCCGAGCTGCTCGACATCGCCACGGCGCGCGACTTCACCACCGTCGTGCACCTCAAGCAGTCGGCGTCGGTGCGCGGCATCGCGCCGGGCACCGCCGTGTCGACCTGGTTCGACGTGTTCCTCCACGGGATCATCTCCGCGGTCACGGTGAACCTGATCCTGTACGGCCTCGTCGTCGCGCGGCGGCGCATGCGCGTGCTGCACGGCGCGCGCACCCGTACGCAGCGGCTCCGCTACGACGCCCACGTCGGCCTGTTCGTCGATGGAGAAGGCAGCTCCGTCCGCTGAGGCCGTGGCCCTGCTGCCGCTCCAGCCTCCCGGAGCGGCGCCGAGCCGGCTGACCGTCGAGCGTCCGCGCCGGCGGCGCGGGCGACGGCTGCGCGAGTGGCGCTCGACCATCAGCAACGACGATCTCGCCGCGTGGTCCGCCGTCGCGGCGCTCTCGCTCTACGTCACGATCGCCCTCGCGGGGGGCGGCGGACGCACGCTCACCGTCACCTACCCGATGGGGTGCTTCGTCGTGGCGCTGTTCGCCTACGTGCGCAGCCCCGCGACGTACGTCGGGTTCGTGTTCTGGAGCTGGCTGCTCACGCCCTTCCTGCGGCGCGTGTTCGACCTGCAGTTCGGCTACCACCCGGCGAGCCTGCTGCTCGTGGGACCGGTGCTCGTCACCGCGGTCTCGGGGTTCACCCTGCTCCGCCGCGCGCAGAGCCTGCGCGGGACGACGTACGTCCCCTTCCTGCTCGCGCTGTTCGCCCTGCTCTACGCCTACACCGTCGGTCTGATCCAGCAGCCGCTGGTGGCCGCGACGTACGACCTGCTCAACTGGGGCGGACCGCTGCTGTTCGGGCTCCACCTCGCGCTCGAGTGGCGCCGCTTCCCGCGGATGCGGAGCGTGCTGACGAAGGTCGCGCTGTGGGGGCTGATGGTCACCTCGGCGTACGGGCTCTACCAGTTCGTCGACCCGCCGGCGTGGGACCGCGTGTGGGTCTACAACGCCGAGATGTTCAGCGTCGGGCTGCCGGTGCCGTTCCTGATCCGCGTGTTCAGCACGATGAACGCGCCGGCGTCGCTCGCCGCGTTCGTGATGTTCGCCGTGCTGATCGGGCTCCCCGCGCCGCAGCGGTGGAAGTTCCTCGCGCTCGCACTCGGGCTCACGGTGCTGCTGCTCACGAAGACCCGCTCGGCGTGGGGCGCGTTCCTCGTCGGCGCGATGGTGCTCCAGCTTCGCCAGCCGCTGCGCGCGCTGCCGAGGCAGTGGATCGCGCTCGCCGTGGTGCTCCTGCTCGCCGCGCCGGCGATCACGCACCCACGCGTCATGAAGGCGGTGGGCGGGCGCGCCGCGTCGCTGTCGCGCCTCGAGGAGGACCGCAGCTACCGCGAGCGGATGCAGATCACGAACTACGTCGTGCAGCGGCTCAAGCGGAATCCCGCCGGCGACGGGCTCGGCCAGCTCGGCAGCGCCGGCAAGCTCGGCGCGTCGAGCGGCCGGAAGGTCACGGTGACCACGCTCGACAGCGGCCCGCTCGAGGTGTTCAGCGTCATGGGCTGGATGGGCGGTGCGCTGTTCACCCTGGCGATCCTCGGGATCCTGATCCCGATCGTGCGCGAGCGGCGGGTGCGCCGCGACCCGGTCGCCAACGGCGCGGCCGCGGCGGTGATCGCGCTGCTCACGGCGTCGTTCTTCGGCAACGTGTTCAACGGCGTGGCGGGCGTGATGTTCTGGTCGGCGGTCGGACTCGCCACGGCAGGACGGAGCTACGCGCTCGCCCTCGAGCAGGCGCGCCGATACTCCGTGCAGCCGGGCCAGCCCCTCTCGCCCGCGATGGCCCGCTTCATCACCGCCGCATGACCCTTCCGCTGCACGCCGCCGGCGCCGCCGCGCCCCTGCATCCGGCGGCGCCGCTGCGCCGCATCCGCTCGACGACGCGCCGCACCCCGCTCGACCTCGCGGAGCTGTGGCGCTACCGCGACCTCTGGCTCACCCTCGCGCTGCGCGACGTCAAGCTGCGCTACCGCCAGACGGCGCTCGGCGTGGCGTGGGTGGTGCTGCTGCCGCTGCTGGCGAGCGGGATCTTCACGCTCGTGTTCGGCGTCGTGGCAGGGCTGCCGAGCGACGGCTCGCCGTACTTCCTGTTCGTGTTCGCCGGCTATCTCGGCTGGAACGCGTTCCAGAACACGCTGCAGCGCTGCGGCATCTCGCTGATCGGCAACACGGCGCTCGTGACCAAGGTGTACTTCCCGCGGATCATCCTTCCCGCGGCCTCGGTGCTCGCGTCGCTGCTCGACTTCGCGATCGGCGTCGTGATCCTCGAGCTCGTGCTGCTGGTGCGCGGCGAACTGCCGAGCGTGGCGTCGCTGGCGACGATCCCGCTGTTCATGCTGCTGCTGCAACTCGTCGCGCTGGGCGCGGGGTTCGTGTCGGCGGCGCTGTCGGTGAAGTTCCGCGACGTGCAGTACGTCGTGCCGTTCCTGATCCAGCTGCTGCTGTACGCGTCGCCGGTGGCGTACGGCGTGGCGGCCGTGCCGGACAGCGTGCGGCGGTTGTATCTGCTCAACCCCATCGCCCCGCTGCTCGACGGGCTGCGCGCCGCGCTGCTCGGCCGCGGCGACGTGCACTGGCTGGCGATCGGGGGCTCGGCGGTCGTTGCGGTGGCGATGTTCGCCGCGGGGACGCTCTTCTTCCTGTACCAGGACCGCCAGTATGCCGACGTCATCTAGCACGCTGGCCCCTCGCGCACCGACGCCGGTTCCGGGACCGGCGGCCGTGCGAGCGGCCACCGAGTCCGTCGCGCGAACGGCCACGCCGCTGGCACCCGCCCTCGCGCTACGGGGGGTGGGGAAGAGCTACCACGTCGCCGGCCGGCAGAGCACGACGCTGGCCGAGCAAGTGGCCGACTGGGTGGGGCGCGCACGGACGTCGGGCGACGCGAACCTGTTCTGGGCGCTTCGCGACGTGTCGTGCGAGATCGGCAAGGGCGAGATCGTCGGACTCGTCGGCCGGAACGGCGCGGGGAAGAGCACGATGCTCAAGCTCATCTCCGGCGTGACCGCGCCATCCACGGGCGAGATCGACATCTATGGGCGTATAGGCTCGTTGCTGGAAGTCGGCACCGGGTTCCACCCCGAGCTCACGGGGCGCGAGAACGTGTTCCTCAACGGGGCGTTCATCGGGATGCGGCGCGCCGAGATCCGGCAGCGGTTCGACGAGATCGTCGAGTTCAGCGGCGTCGAGCAGTTCCTCGACCTGCCGATCAAGCGCTACTCGAGCGGGATGGCGGTGCGGCTGGCGTTCGCCGTGGCGGCGCATCTCGACGCCGACATCCTGTTGGTGGACGAAGTGCTGGCAGTTGGAGATCAGGCGTTCCAGGACAAGTGCCTGGGCAAGATGCGCGAGGTGCGGCAGCGCGAGGGGCGTACGGTGCTGTTCGTGAGCCACAACCTCGCGGCCGTGGCATCGCTGTGCACGCGCGCGCTGCTGCTGCAGAGCGGCCGGGTGATCGCCGACGCGAGCGCATCCGAGGTGTGCCGGCTGTATGCGGCCGGGGTGGCGGCGACGACGACCGAGCAGGTGGACCTCACGGGCGTGCCGCGGATGAAGCGGTCGCCGGCGCGGTTCACGGCCGTGCAGGTGAGCGGCCTGGATGCTTCGGGCCATCCGACCGATGGCATGGTTTCCGGCGGCGCGCTGGAGATCACGCTGACCGTGAGCGCCGACGAGCGCGTGTCGCGCGCGGTGGCTGGGGTGGACATCGTGGACGAGCGCGGGCGGCCGGCGGCCGGGGTCTCGACGGATTCGCGCGACGTGTGGTTCGACGTCGAGGCGGGCGGCGAACGTCGGATCACGCTGCGGCTCCACGACGTGGAGCTGCGCGCGGGGGCGTACACGCTCGGGCTCACGCTGCGGACGATGGCCGAGACGCTCGACGAGGTGGACGCCGTCGTGCGGTTCGAGGTCGAGGCGCGGCCGGAGACGCCGTACGAGCGGTGGGCAGGCTGGCCGCAGGCCTCCTATCTGCCGTCCTACGAGGTGAGATTGGGGTAGTGGACGCCTT
>DASTSX010000320.1:0-4357 GCA_035760455.1 Gemmatimonadaceae bacterium
GACCGCGTTGGCCCCCCCGAGCGCGACGAAGATCTGCCGGCCATCGGGAGAGACGGCCACGGCGGTCGGCGCGACACCGATCCGGCGCTGCTTGAACGGATCGACGCCGATCGTCGCGACGACGGCGTTCGCCCGCGTGTCGACGACGCTCACGTTGTCGGAGTTCCCGTTGACGACGTAGAGCAGCCCGCGCGATTCGTCCCACGCGAGCCCCGTCGGGTGGAGCCCGACGGTCACGGTGCCGGCCACTCGGCCCGCAACGAGATCGACGCGCGTCACGTTGCCGCGCGCCGCGATGCCACGGGCGTCGACGCGCACCGCTTCCGCGCGCGGATCGCAGCACTGCTTCGCGGCGCGCTCGCCCGACCTCGGCTTCGTCCCGCCGAGGACGCTCACCCACGCCGTCGATCCATCGGCGGAGACCACGGCGCTGACGGGCAGCACTCCGAGCGGCACGGTGTGGATCAGCGAGCCGTCGGCGGCATCGAGGACGGCGAGGGCGTCGTTCGCGGGGAGCGGCAGCACCATCACGCGACGGCCGCTCGCGTTGGCGCGTGCCGCGACGGCGGGGCCGCCGGCCATGTAGTCGCCGAGCGCCGGCGAGGCGACGCGAACGGGCGCGCTGTCGGGCTCCGTCGCGTTCCCGCGGCTGATCGTCGAGTCTCCGGCGTACGCCACGACGTGCGCGACCGCGGCGTTGGCCGCCAGGGGTCCGGAGCCCGGCGTGCGGCTCTGCGCGGCGCTTCCCGCGAAGCGTCCCACCGACGAAACGATCGCGCGCCCAGTCACCGGGTCGATCGCCACGCCGTGCACGCCGGCGCGCCCGTCGAACGCGCTGCTGGCGACGACGCGGTTGTCACGCCACGAGAGCCGATACGCCGCGCCCGGCACGGCGACCCACAGCTCCCCCGGATTCCGGCCGAAGCGCACGCCACCGACCTTGCCGCGGAACACGCTCTGCACGCCCGCCGGCGTGACGCGCTGCTCGACGGCGATGACTCCCGGATCGGGGAGGGGTCGCTGCGGCGCGGCGGGCGCCGGACGCGGGGTACCCGCCTGCAGCAGGAGCGCGAGCGCGATCAACATGGTCCGTTCCCGATGAAGTGTGCTGCCCTATTTCCGTACGGTATCCCCGTCGAGCTCGAGCACCACCACGGTGGCCATCGGATCGTAGGGCTGGCCCGTGAAGACGAGATGCCGCTGGCCGTTCACCTCGCGCACCTCGAGGGGCGCGCCGTCGGCGAGGCGGTACGCGCGCTTCACCGCGTTCTGCATCGGCGGCAACGGGAAGGGCACGCGCGGATGGGTGAAGAACGTGACGAACAGCTTGCCCGGCTTCGTGGTGTATCGGTACTCGTCGTGCGGCAGCACCAGCGGCTGGCCGCGCAGATCCTTCGTGCCGCGCACGCTCGGCTCGCCGAGCTCCTCGCCGAAGGGCGTCTTCCCCGCACCGTAGATCGCCTCGCCGTTCACTTTCAGCCACGCACCGGCGTGCCGCAGCACGTCGACGGACGGCTGCGGGATCTCGCCGTTCGCCATCGGCCCGACGTTCAGCAGGTAGTTCCCCCCCTTGCTGACGATGTCGACGAGCTTGAACACGATGTCGCCCGTCGCCTTCCAATCGTGGTCGTCCGTGCGATAGCCCCAGGTGTGATTGATCGTCGCGGGCACCTCCCACGGCTGGTCGCGGGCGTCGCTCGGGATCACGTTGTCACCGGTGGTGACGTAGTCGCCCGCCTCGCCGAGCCGGCCGTCGATCAGCGTCTTCGGCTGGAGCGAGCGCACGAGCCTCGTGAAGCGCGACGCGCGATCGCCGCTCATCATGCGCGGCGTGTCGAACCAGACGAGTGCGACGGGCCCGTACCGGGTGAGCAGCTCGCGCACCTGCGGCTCCGCTTTGCCGCGCAGGTAGTCGTCGTACTTCTTGAGCGAGTCGGGGCCGAAGTCCCACGTGTTGCCCGCGCCGTTCGGCTCGTACCAGTCCTGCGACTGCGAGTAGTAGAAGCCGAGGGGCATTCCCTCCCTCGCGCACGCCTTCGCCAGCTCGGCGATGACGTCGCGCTTGAACGGCGTCGCGTCCACGATGTCGAAGGTGCTCACCTTCGAGTCGAACAGCGCGAAGCCGTCGTGATGCTTCGAGGTGATCACGATGTACTTCATGCCGGCGTCCTTCGCGAGCTTCACCCACGCATCGGCGTCGAACTTCACCGGGTTGAACTGCGTGGCGAGCTGGGCGTACTCCTTCACGGGAATCTGTGCTCGGTTCATGATCCACTCGCCCAGTCCGAGCACGCGCTTGCCCTTCCATTGGCCGGCGGGGATCGCATAGAGGCCCCAGTGGATGAACAGTCCGTACTTGGCGTCGCGGAACCAGGCGAGCCGTGCTTCGCGCGCCGGATCGACGGCGGCCTGCTGCGCGCCGAGCGCGGGCGCGCTGGCGAGCAGCAGCGCGGTGGCGAGCGCGCGGCGGCGTGCCGCAAGAGAACGGTGCAGGATCATTGCGAGCCTCAGCGGCCGGACGACGCGCCCGGCCCGGGCGGCGTCGTCGTGGGGGGTGGTGCGGGATAGTCGAAGACGTACTCGCCCGAGCCGATGACGACCACGACGACGTCACCGCTCTGCGTCGCCGAGGTGACGCCCTCGGCAGTGGCGACCGCGCGTCCGCGCTCGGTGACCGCGGCGAGCCGCGCCGACGGGAGGCGAACCGTGGCGCGCGCGTTGGGCGGAACGCGCACGGTGACGCGCATGCGTCCATCCGCGACCGTCCAGCCGGACACCGCGCCACCGTACGGCGTCAGCAGCTCGGCGCGCGCCGACGTGAGCCCGCCCCCCGGTCTGGGCGCGACGAGCAGGTGTCGGTACGCGGGCATGGATTCGTCGAGATCGAGTCCGGCCACGGTGCGCACCATCCAGTCGCCGATGGCGCCGTACGCATAGTGGTTGAACGAGTTCATGCCGACGTCCTGGAAGCTCTTGTCGGGCTTCTGCCCGTCCCACCGCTCCCAGATCGTCGTCGCGCCCTGCGTGATCGGATAGAGCCACGAGGGATACCGCTTGTTGAGCAGCAGCCGGTACGCCTCGGCGAGGTTACCCGTCCCCGTGAGCGCGTCGGTGAGATATGGCGTGCCGAGGAAGCCCGTCGTGAGGTGTCCCATCGCGCGCACGTTCGCCGCGAGGCGGGCGCCCGCCTCGGCGCGCTGCGACTCGGGCAGCAGCCCGAACTCGAGCGCGAGCGCGTAGGCCGTCTGCGTGTTCGAGGAGAGCCGCCCCGACGCCGTGACGTACTCCGTCGTCCAGGCGGCGCGGATGCGCTCGAACAGCGCTCGATAGGCGCGCGCGTCCTCCGTCTTCCCCAGCACCGTGGCGCTGCGCGCGAGCAGGTCGGTGGAGTGGGCGTAGAACGCCGTCGCGATCAGGTCCTTGTCCGTCGTCGCGCCTGGGTAGTCGGAGCGCGTCGTGGCGAACGCGAGCCAGTCGCCGTAGTGCCAGCCGCTGTTCCAGAGCATCCGGTCGCCGGCCGTCTTCCGCTGGTACTCGACGTACGCGCGCATGCTCGGGTACTGCGTCTCGAGCAGCCGGACGTCTCCATACGCGAGGTACATCGTCCACGGAACGATCACGGCCGCGTCCCCCCAGCCGGCGGAGCTGGTCGGGCCCGCGCTCGTGCCCGGCGAGGGCTGCGCCGCGTTGCGACCCTTCGTGAGCACGTCGGGGACCACGTCGGGGACGGATCCGTTCGCGCGCTGATCGGCCGCGAGGTCGCGCAGCCAGTTGCCGAAGAAGCCGGCGACGTCGTAGTTGAACGCGGCCGTGCGCGCGAACACCTGCGCGTCTCCGGTCCAGCCGAGCCGTTCGTCACGTTGCGGGCAGTCCGTCGGTACGCCGACGAAGTTCCCCTTCTGCCCCCACACGATGTTGTGAAAGAGCTGGTTCAGCATCGTGTCGGAGCTCACGAACGTCCCCGTGCGCGGCATGTCCGAATGCACGACGATGCCGGTGAGCGCGTCCGCGGTCGGCGTTCCCGGGAACCCTTCGACCTTCACGTAGCGAAAGCCCTGGAATGTGAAGTGCGGCTCGTACGTCTCGTCGCCGGCGCCCTTGAGCGTGTAGCTCACGAGCTGCTGCGCGGTGCGCAGGTTGGCCGTGTAGAAGTTGCCGTCCTTGTCGAGCACCTCGGCGTGCCGCAGACGCACCGTGGTACCGGCCGGGCCGCGCGCCTTGAGGCGCACCCAGCCCACCATGTTCTGTCCCAGGTCGAACACCGTCTCGCCGGCCGGCGTCTTCAACACGGCCTTCGGCCGGAGCGCCTCGACGCGACGAATCGGCGGACCGAGGGGAGCGACGAGGTTCGCGAGCG
>DASTSX010000321.1:0-6142 GCA_035760455.1 Gemmatimonadaceae bacterium
ACGACGCGCTTCCTCTCCATGGCCCAGCGCGCCCCGACGCCGCGCCGCGCACCGCTGGACGGGCTGCTCGAGCGCGTGAGCACATGGCCGCTCGTCGGCCGCGCCTTCGCGCGCGCGCCGCACGAGGAGCCGCCCGACACGCTGCTCCCGGACGCGATCCCCGAGGTCACCCTCGTGTCGCTCAACGTGATCCGCGATCGCTATCCGGAATGGCTGCAGGATCCCCAGTTCTGGGAGAGCGACCTGCAGCAGTACGTCGAGAGCCGTGTGAAACCGATCCCGGACGACATTCGGAAGGCGCTGGACGGCCTCGGGCAGATCGAGACGCGGCTGAGCATGCAGCGCCACCGCGAAGCCTGGCACCGGCTCGAGCTCTGGGTGCGCGAGGCCTGACGCGCGTCAGCCCGCGTCGGGCCAGGCGCGGGCAGTTCTGGGTCCGAGATGCGGCGCGACGTGGGCGCGCGACACTCCCGCCGCCGCGACGTCCGCCGCCAGCGGCTGGAGCAGCCCCTCGCGCAGCAGATCCTCCAGCAGCGGATCCGACTCGCCGAGCAGCCGCTCCATCGTGCGCGTGAACCGCGCGAACTCCGCCACCCGTCCCCCCACGAGCAGCCCGACGACGTGCCGCCGCACCGCATCGAGCAGCGCGCGATCGTCCGGTGCCTCGACGGGCTCGAAGGTGCGCCGATGCGCCTGCCAGGACTCACGGAGCTCAGGACAGGCACCGAGCAGCGTGGATTCGAGAAAGGGGCTGATCATGGGCTCGATGCTACGAGTGGCGTCCCGAACGATGCTACGAGTGTGTCCCGAACGATGCTGCAAGTGGCGTCCGCGCGAAGGAACGCGGACACTGCCGGATTGAGCCTGCAAAGGGGCCGGATCCGCTCCTCTCCGGGTCGCGATGCGCATGCCGGTGCACCACTCCTCTCCATCCGCGTCATCCGGGCCCACGCCGTTCAGATGCGCCGAATGAGGAACCCACGATCCCCCGAACTAGATTCCACTCATCCCCTCGCCTCCTCGCGAGCCCGACCATGCGTCACGTCACTCCGCTCTGCGTCCTGCTGCTCGGTGCCTGCATGACATCGCACCCCGCCCCGCGCCCGACCGTCGCCTCGCCGTCGCCCGCCGCCGCCGACCCCCACGTCTGGCTCGAGGAGATCGAGGGCGAGCGCGCCATGCAGTGGGTCAAGGCCCGCAACGCCAGGTCGCTCGGCACTCTCCAGGGCGATCCGCGCTACGCGCAGCTCCACGCCGACGCGCTGCGCATCGTCGAGGCCACCGATCGCATCGCGATGCCGGAGATCCGCGGCCGCACGATCTACAACTTCTGGCAGGATCCCACGCACGTGCGCGGCATCCTGCGTCGCACCACCTTCGCCAGCTACCTCAGCACGAGCACGGGGTGGGAGCTCGTGCTCGACCTCGACGAGCTCTCGGCGCGCGAGAGCGCGAACTTCGTGTATCACGGCACCACCTGCCTGCGCCCCGAGGAGCGGCGCTGTCTGGTCGCGCTGTCGAACGGCGGCAAGGACGCGGACGAGCTCAGGGAGTTCGATCTCGAGACGAAGCGGTTCGTCGACGGGGGGTTCCGGCTGCCCGAGTCGAAGGGCCACGCGGCGTGGATCGACGAGAACACGCTGCTCGTCTGGCGCGACTTCGGTCCGGGCACGCTCACGAAGTCGGGATATCCGTTCGTCGTGAAGCGCCTGAAGCGCGGTCAGACGCTGGGCGAGGCGGTCGAGGTCTTTCGCGGTTCTCCCGACGACGTCTCGGCTGGCACGTACACCTTGCACGACGCCGACGGACGGCTGCAGGCAGTGCTCGTGAGCCGCAACGTCACCTTCTGGGAGAACGACTTCCTGCTCCTGCGCGACGACGGCCCGCCGGTGCCGCTTCCTTTCCCGAAGCGCAACAGCGTCCGCGGTCTCGTGGACGGACAGCTCGTGTTCACCACCGAGAGTGCCTGGAACGGCTTCGAGACGGGCGACCTCCTCGCGTACGACCTCGCCGCGCTGAAGGCGGACCCGACGACGGCGACGCCGCAACTCGTGCTCCGGCCAGGTCCCCGCGAAGCGATCGAGGACGTCACGGTCGCGCGCAACAGCCTCGTCGTGAACCTGAGCGAGAACGTGCAGGGCGCGGCCTACGTATATCGTCACGGCGTGAGCGGCTGGACGCGCACGCGCCTCCCGCTGCCCGCGAGCGCCACGATCGGGCTCGGCTCTGCGTCGAAGGCGACGGACGAGCTGTTCCTCACGGTGTCGAGCTACCTCCTGCCGACGAGCCTCTGGCTCGCCGACGCGGCGTCGGGCACGGCGAAGATGGTGACGTCGATGCCCGAGCGCTTCGACGCGTCGCGGCTCGAGACGACGCAGTACGAGGCGACGTCGGCCGACGGGACGAAGGTCCCCTACTTCGTCGTCGGACGGCGTGGGATGCCGCGCGACGGCAGCAACCCGACGGTGCTGTACGGCTACGGCGGCTATCAGGTCAGCCTCCTGCCGGGCTACTCGGGAACGATCGGCAAGCTGTGGCTCGAGCGCGGCGGCGTGTACGTCGTGGCGAACACGCGCGGCGGCGGCGAGTTCGGCCCCGCGTGGCATCAGGCAGCGCAGGGCGCCAACCGGCATCGCGCGCACGAAGACTTCGTGGCCGTCGCGCAGGACCTCGTCGCCCGGAAGATCACCTCGCCGCGCCGGCTCGGGATCATGGGCGGCTCGCAGGGCGGGCTGTTCACGGGGGTCGCGATGACGCAGCACCCCGAGCTGTTCAACGCGGCGGTGATCCAGGTGCCGCTGTTCGACATGATGCGCTTTCACAAGCTCCTCGCCGGCGCGTCGTGGATCGCTGAGTACGGAAACCCCGACGTCCCCGAGCAGCGCGACTGGATCGCGAAGTACTCGCCGTACCAGGCGCTCAGGGCCGGGCAGCGCTATCCGGAGCCGTTCATCCACACGTCGACGAAGGACGACCGCGTGCATCCAGGCCACGCACGCAAAGCGGTGGCGCGGCTCGAAGAGCTCGGCTATCCCGTGCTCTTCTACGAGAACATCGACGGCGGCCACTCGGCAGCCGCGAACCTCAAGGAGACGGCGAAGCGCATCGCGCTCGAGTGGACGTACCTGACGCGGAAACTGATGGACGAGCAACGGCTGACGCCGTGAGCGCGATGCGCACCGCGCTCGTTCGGCGCGGACTTTCGCTCAACTGGATCACGATCGCCTACAACGTCGTCGAGGCGGTGGTCGCGATCGGCGCGGGAGTCGTCGCGGGGAGCGTCGCGCTGCTCGGCTTCGGGCTCGACAGCGTGATCGAGGTGACGGCGAGCGGCGCGGCGCAGTGGCGGCTGCGGGCCGATCTGGAGCCGGAGCGCCGCGCACGCGTCGAGCGCGCGACGCTCCGCATCATCGGGTGGTCGTTCCTCGCGCTCGCCGCCTGGGTCGTGTACGACAGCGTGGATGCGCTCGTGGGCCACGAGCCCCCCGAGCGCAGCCTGGTGGGACTCGTGTTGCTCGCGCTGTCGGCGATCGTGATGCCCATCCTCGCACGCGCCAAGCGTCGCGTCGCGCGCGCCATGACGAGCCGCGCGCTCGAGGCAGAGGCGACGCAGACGTCGCTCTGCGCGTATCTGTCCGTCATCGCCCTCGCCGGCGTCGCGATGAACGCGCTGCTCGGCTGGTGGTGGGCCGATCCGATCGCTGCGCTCGCGATGGTGCCGATCATCGCGAAGGAGGGCGTGGAAGGGGTGCGGGCACGGGAGCACTGTGATTGCTAGCGCGCGATGCGCATTGCGCTTTGCGCTCACGGCGGAAGGTGAAGGCGGGTCGAGATGCGTCGCTGGCACATCCCACCTGGGGCATCGCGCATCGCCCATCCCGACAGCCCGGGCGATGGTGGACGAGATCGTCAGCGCGGCCGATGTCGATTTCCGCGCGCCCCGTTCGACGTCCACGGAGAGCCTCGGAACGACGGCTGCCGGATGGACGCGGTCGTCGTCGAGCCTGCTGAAAGACACGAACCCGAGAGGAGACATTCCGATGTTCCGCACAGCCTTCCTCGCCGTCCCCCTGCTGCTCGTCGGTGCCGCCGTGACCGAGGCGCAGGGCGTGGGCGCCCGCGTGCGGGTGAACGGCATGCAGATGTACTACGAAGTCTCGGGGACCGGCGATCCGCTGGTCGTGCTGCACGGCGCCTACATGAACATCCCGACGATGGGCGCCATCATCCCCGAGCTCGCGAAGACCCACCGCGTCTACGCGGTCGAGCTGCAGGGCCACGGCCGCACCACGGACATCGACCGCCCGATCACCTACCCCGACATGGCGGACGACGTGGCGGCGTTCATGGACGCCGTGCGCCTGCCGAAGGCCGACGTGTTCGGCTACTCGATGGGCGCCGCTGTGGGGCTGCAGCTCGCCATCCGCCACCCTGCGAAGGTGAACAAGCTCGTCGCGGCGTCGGTGTCGTACGACCTGAAGGGCTGGCAGCCGGAGTTCACGGCGATGATCCCGCAGATGACGGTGGAGATGATCCTCGGGATGCCCTTCGCCGCCGACTATCGGAAGCTCGCGCCCAACCCCGACGGATTTCCCGCGCTCGTGCGGAAGCTGATCGCGCTCGAGAAGGAGCCGATGGCCTGGGAGGCGCAGGTGAAGGCGATGAAGACGCCGGTGCTCGTCATCGCCGGCGATGCCGACGTCGTCACGCTCGAGCATACGGTCGCGCTGTTCACGCTGCTCGGCGGCGGCGCCATGGGCGACATGGGCAAGCCGCTCGCGGCGTCGCGCCTCGCCATCATGCCGGCGACGTCGCACACCGCCGTGATCACGCAGACCGCGCTGCTGCACGCGTTCATCGAGCCGTTCCTGCAGGGACAGACGCCGAAGGGGATGTTCGAGAAGTAGCGGTGACCACGTGATGCGCATTGCGCGATGCGCGAGTGTGCATCGCGCACCTACGGCACCGCATTCCTCTCCCACGACCCGTACATCGGGTTCGGCAGCACGATGAACCGATCGCCGAACTCGGCGAACGCGCTGTCGCTCTGCGTGCGCAGATCCTGCCGCAGGCGCGGAAAGTCCTGAATGTTATCGCCCACCCACATGACGACGCGCAGCGGGGGGAGCGGTGAGGGCGGGGTGCCGTTCGCGACGGCCTCGAAGCGCGCGTCCTTGAAGCTGTTCGACGGGTCGGTCTTGCAGAGCACCGCATCGGTGGCGATGCCGACGCGCTGCAGATTCTCGCGCGTGGCATCGCACTGCGCCTGCTCGCGGTTGGTGACGATGACGACGCGCCCGCCGCGCTCGCGCACGCGGCGCGTGAACTCGGCTGCGCCCGGAAGCGCCGCCGCCGCGCCGCGCATCACCCAGCCGTTCCAGGTTGCGGCGTCGAACGTCGCGCGCCGGCGCGCGAGCTCCTGCTGGTACGGCGAGTTGTCGATCACCGTCTCGTCGGCGTCGAGGATCACCGCCCAGGTCCCCGACGCGAGCCCCGCCGACCGCCGGTCGAGCGCCGCCGCGGCGAGCCGATAGGTCTGGAGCGAGAGCGCGCGCCGCTCCGCCGAGGCGCGGAACCACCGCAGGCTCGCGGGGAGCGTGTCGGCATTCGAGGCAGCCGTGCCCATCGCCGGCGCTGGCGCCGGTGCAGGCGTGGCCGTGCCGGCGACCGGGGCGCACGCGAGCGTCGATCCTCCCAGCAGGAGCAGGGTCGTGCGAATCACAGATCGCATCATTGCATCATCGATGGAGTGAGGGCCGAGACGGCGATCGCAGGAATCGATCTAATCCGTGGTACGAAAGGTCGCGCGGCGTCCCGAACGACGGAACGCGGATCTGAACGGCGATCGAACGGAAGGGGCAGGATCTGCTCTACCGCCCTGGACGCGTCGAGTGGCGTCTCAACGGCGCGGACCCGGATGACGCGGATCTCCCGGAAGGGGCCGGACAGTCTCGTGCCAGCGGAGAGATCACTTCGCCGCAGCCTGCAAGGACCTTTGGGTCGCGGATGGAGAGGACGGATGCAGCCGTGAATGCGTCTCGACCCCGAGAGGAGCAGATCCGGCTTCTTCCGTTCCATCCGGCAGTTTCCGGGTCCGCGTCGTTCGGACGCAGCGCGAACCATCAAAGCCAGTAGAACGGAT
>DASTSX010000322.1:0-20222 GCA_035760455.1 Gemmatimonadaceae bacterium
CCTCGGGACGCATTTTTCCGAGGCCGTTCGCGTTTCGTCCTGCCGACCGTCCAACACGGGTCGCTGGGCTGGCTGCGGTGGGTCTCGCTTCCCTTGACCGGTCCGCACCCGGACGCAAGTTCTACTCGCCCCGCACGTCGCCGGCGCTCCGCGCCGCGTTCCCCTACTGCCGCGCCAATGCGTCTCCAACCGCTCGTCGCCGGCATGGCCGTCCTGCTCGTCGCCGCATCACCGAGGCCGGTGGCCTCGCGCGGCGCCGTCCAGAAGACGACCCCCGACTCGAGCTGGCGCACTCCGGAGGCCGAGCGCGCCGCGCTGCGCGTACCGGCAGGGTTCGAGGTGCAGCTCGTCGCCGCCGAGCCCGAGATCGACAAGCCGATGAACCTCGCGTTCGATGCGCGCGGACGGCTCTGGGTGACGCACTCGCGCGAGTATCCGATCGCCGCCGCGCCTGGTGCGGGCCGCGACCGGGTCTCGATCCTCGAGGACACCACGGGCGACGGACGCGCCGACCGCATCACCACGTTCGCCGACAGCCTCAACATCCCGATCGGCATCGTGCCGATGCGGGACGGCGCGATCGTGTACGGCATCCCGAACGTGTACCGCATGTACGACCGCGACGGCGACGGCCGTGCCGACGAGCGCCGCGTGCTGTACGGGCCGTTCGACTACGACGACACGCACGGGATGGTGAACAGCCTGCTCCGCGGCTACGACGGGTGGATCTACGCAGGGCACGGCTTCAGCAACCGGTCGGCGGTGGCGGGCACGGACGGCGACACGATCCGCATGACGTCGGGCAACACGTTCCGCTTTCGGGACGACGGGGCACGAGTGGAGCAGCTCACGTGGGGGCGCGTGAACCCGTTCGGCATGTTCCTCGACCGCCTCGGCTACTTCTACTCGTCGGACTCGCACACGAAGCCGATCTATCAGCCGATCCGCGGCGCCGAGTATCCGCACTTCGGCCAGCTGCCGTCGGGGATCGGCTGGGGACCGACGATGATGGAGCACCTGCACGGCTCGACCGCCATCGCCGGCGTCGCGCTCTACGACGCGGATCACTTCCCCGCGGCGTACCGCGACAACTTCTTCGGCGGCAACGTGGTGACGAGCCGCATCAACCGGAACGTGCTCCGGTGGCACGGCAGCTCCCCCGAAGCGGTCGAGCAGCCGGACTTCCTCGTGAGCGACGATCCGAACTTCCGGCCGGTGGACGTGGAGCTCGGCCCCGACGGCGCCCTGTACGTCGCGGACTTCTACAACCCGATCATCGGCCACTACGAGTTCCCGCTCGACGATCCGCGCCGCGACCGGCGGAGCGGCCGCATCTGGCGGATCGTGTACACCGGGAAGGACGCCGGCTCACCGGCTCGCATGTCGCGCCGCGACTGGACCCGCGCCACGACCCAGCAGCTCGTGGCCGACCTCGCGCACCCGAACGTGAGCGTACGCCAGCTCGCCACGAACGAGCTCGTGGACCGTGGCGGCCGCGGCGTGATCGACGCCGCGCGGCGCCTCGCGGATCGAAGAGGTGCGACGCCCGACCAGCGCGCCCTCGCGCTCTGGATCCTCCACCGGCTCGACGCGTTGCCGGCGGAGCGCGTGCGCGCCGCGGCGCGCGACCGCGAGGAGCTCGTTCGCGTGCATGCGCTGCGGATCCTTGCCGAGGCGCGCACGCTGTCCGACGACGACCGTGCGCTCGCCCAGGCGGCCACGCGCGACCCGAGCCCGCACGTGCGGCGGGTCGCGGTGGAGGTGCTCGGGCGTCATCCCGTGTGGAGCGGAGTGGGGCCGCTGCTGGCGCTCCGGCGCGAGGTGCCGGCCGACGACACGCATCTCCTGCACACGGTGCGCGTGGCGCTCCGAGACCACCTGCGCGATCGCACGATCTTCGATCGCGTGCGCGCGTCCGAATGGGACGAGACGGACTCGCGCGCGATCGCCGACGCCGCGAGCGGCATCCCGACCACCGACGCGGCGCGGCTGCTGCTCGCGCACCTCCAGCGGACCGCGGAGTCGCGCGACCGGATGATCCACTACCTGCGCCACGTCGGACGCCACGCCCCCGCCGCGGAGACGGCGCCATTGGCCGCTCTCGTGCAGCGCACCATCCCGAGCGAGCTCGATCTGCAGATCGAGCTGCACGAGATCGCGCGCGCCGGCATCGCCGACCGCGGCGAGACCCCGCCGACGGCGATGCGCGGGTGGAGCGAGGCGCTCGTCGCGCACTACCTCCATCCGGCGTACGGCGCGGGCATGAAGCCGGGCGACGTGAGCCTCCGCCGGCAGCAGGCGGCGCGCATCGCGGGCGACCTGCGCATCGCGTCGGCGGAGCCCGCATTGCTCGCGCTGTTCGCCGACGAGAAGGCCGAGCCGCCGGCGCGCGTCGCGGCCGGCCGCGCTCTGCTCGCGATCGATCGGGGCAGGCACCTGCCGCTGGTGGCTGGCGCACTGTCGGCCGTGGCGACGCCGGCGCCGATGCGGGAGGAGCTCGTCGGCGCGGTGGCCGGCGCGGCGCCCGAAGGGCTGCCATACCTCGCGCGCGCCGCCGATGCGCCGTCGGCGCGCGTACGGGAGCGTGTAGCCTATGCGCTCGCCGCCAGCGAGCCCGGCGCGCGCCTGCTGCTCGACGCGGTGCGCGCGGGGCGCGTGGCGCCGGCCGCGATCGCCGACCCGACGCTGCGCGAGCGTCTCGCGGCCGGCAAGTCGGATGCGATCCGCACCGCGCTGGCCGAGCTCACGCGCTCGGACTCGGCGAGCGAGGCGGCGCGCCACCTACGCATCGACGCGCTCGTCGCGCGCCTGGACCCGCTCGCCGGCTCGGCGGAGCAGGGCGCGCGCGTCTTCGCGGCGAACTGCGCGGCGTGCCACTCGGTGCGCGGGCAGGGCGGCCAGGTCGGCCCACAGCTCGACGGGGTGGGCCATCGCGCGCCCGCCGACCTGCTCGCCAAGGTCCTGGCGCCGAACCGCAGCGTCGCGCCGGCCTTCCGCTACGAGACGGTGATCCTGAAGAACGGCTCGGTGTTCACCGGCCTGTATCGGCGGGAGCAGGGGGTGAGCCTCGCGTTCGTCGACCGCGACGGAAGGGAGGTGAGCGTGCCGAAGGCGCAGATCGCCGAGCGGCGCATCACGCCGTTCACGCTGATGCCGAACAACTTCATGGACGTGATCGCCGAGCGCGATCTGCAGCACCTGGTCTCGTACCTGGGAAGCCTCCGCTGATGCCCGAGACTACACGGCGGCGAAGCACGGCGTCGCGCGACGGCGCGGCGCGCGCGCTCGGCGTGGCGGCGTGTCTGCTCCTCGCGCTTCGGGCTGACGGCGTCGCCCAGCAGCCGGCTGCACCGCGCGGGTGGGTGCGCATCTTCGACGGACGCTCGCTCGCCGGCTGGCGCGGAGCGCCGCAGTACGGCATCGAGGACGGGACGCTCGTGCTGCGCGGAGGCCGCGGCTCGGATGCGCTGTGCACGGAGCAGCCGCACGCCGACTTCGTGCTCCGGTTCCGCGCGCGCGCGTCGTCGCCAGACTCGCGCGCCGAGGTCGTGCTCCGCGCGCGGCCGGGCAGCGACGGCCGCGGAGCGACTGGCCCTGGAGCGATGATGACGCTCCCGGGCGCCGGCACGCTCCGCGATGCGCGCGGGCGTGTCCTGGCGCGCGCCGACAGCGCGATGCTCGGCCGCATCCGCGACACGGCGCAGTGGGTGGATCACGCGATGTACGCCAACGGCGGTCAGATCCGATTGTTCGTCAACGGCCGCCTGCTGTCCGACCACATCGACCGGGCTCGGGCACTGCCACGCTCCGGCCTGGTCTGTCTGCGGGCAGGCGTACGCGACGGCGACACGGTCCGCGTTCGCGACGTCGAGATCCGGGAGCTCGCGCCGCGCCCCGAAGGACCGCTCGCATCGCCGTCGGCGTCGGTGCGCTTCCGCAAGCACGTAATCAGCCGCGAGCTGGTCTCGGAGGGGATCGCGGCCGGCGACGTCGATCGGGACGGCGATGTGGACCTGATGGCGGGGGCGTACTGGTTCGAGGCGCCGAGCTGGCGCGCGCACGAGCTCCGGCCGGCGAAGGCGTTCTCGATCCATCGCGGCTACAGCGACTCGTTCATCCACTTCGCCCTCGACGTGAATCGCGACGGCTGGTTGGACATGGTGCGGTTCGACTTCCCGGGCCGCGCAGCCTACTGGTACGAGAACCCGCAGGGGCGCGGCGGGATGTGGACCGAGCGTCTGGTGCACCCGGCGGTGGCGAGCGAGTCGCCGCAGATGGAGGACGTGAACGGCGACGGGCGCGACGACCTGCTGTTCGTCGATGCGCAGGCGCGGCAGGTGGTGTGGATGGAGGCGCCGGCGAAGGCGGGCGACACTGCGTGGACGCGGCACGTCGTCAGCGAGCCGCTGCCGGCCGCCCGAGGCCGGATCATGCCGCACGGGCTCGGATTCGACGACATGGACGGCGACGGGCAGCAGGACGTCATCGCGCTCGATGCGTGGTGGAAGGCGCGCGCGCTGCCCGGCGCGACCTGGGAGGAGCACCACGCCGACCTCGGAGCGCCGGCGTCGCACATGTACGCCTATGACGTCGATGGCGACGGGGATCGCGACGTCGTATCGTCGTCCGCGCACGACTACGGGCTCTGGTGGCACGAGCAGTCGCGCAGCGGCGGCATTTCGCGCTGGATCCACCATACGATCGACGATCGCGTCTCCGTGATGCACGCGCTGGCCGCGACGGACGTCGACGGCGACGGGACGATGGATCTGATCACCGGGAAGCGCTTCCTCGGCCACAACGGCAACGATCCCGGCGAGTACGACCCCTCGGTGCTGCTGTGGTATCGCGGCGGACGCGATGCGAGCGGCAAGCCCACCTGGACGCCGCATCTCATCGACGGCGACGTGGGCATCGGGCTCCAGATCGTGATCCGCGACGTCACCGGCGACGGCCGCCCGGACATCGTCACCTCGAGCAAGAAGGGCGTGTACGTCTTCGAGCGCGTGCGCTGACCGTGAATCAGCCACATCCTGCTTTGGACCGCGCGCGCCATCACGCCGCGCGCTGGCTCGACGGGCTCGATACCCGCTCCGTCGCCGCCACGACGACGCTCGAGCAGCTGCGTGCGCGCCTCGGCGTCCCGCTCACCGACTGCGGCGTCGACCCGGTGCGTGTGATCGACGATCTGGTTGCGGCGACCGAGGGAGGATTGAACGGCTCGCCGAGCGGACGCTTCTTCGCCTGGGTGATCGGGGGAACGCTGCCGGCGGCGCTCGGCGCCGACTGGCTCACGTCCGCCTGGGATCAGAACGCCGGGTTGTACGCGACGGCGCCCGCGGCCGCGATCGCCGAAGAGGTGGCGGGTGCCTGGCTGCTCGATCTGCTCGAGCTCCCGCGCGACGCCTCGTTCGCGCTCGTCACCGGGTGTCAGATGGCGCACGTCACCGCTCTCGCCGCGGCGCGCCATGCGCTGCTGCGCGACGCCGGATGGAACGTCGAGCAGGACGGCCTGTTCGGCGCGCCGCCGATCCGGGTCCTCGCGACGGAGCAGCGCCACCACACGCTCGATCGCGCGATGCGCTTCCTCGGGCTCGGCGAGCGCGCGCTGCAGATCATCCCGTCGGATCATCGCGGGTGCGCGACCCGTGAGGCGCTGGAGGACGCGCTGCTCGCGAGCACCGGGCCCACGCTGGTCGTGCTCGCCGCGGCGGACCTCAACACCGGCGAGTTCGATTCCTTCCGCTCGCTGATCCCGATGGCCAAGGCGGCCGACGCCTGGGTCCACGTGGATGGCGCGTTCGGGCTCTTCGCACGGGCGAGCGCAACGAAGCGCCATCTGCTCGATGGCGTCGAGCTGGCGGACAGCTGGGCCACCGACGCGCACAAGTGGCTGAACGCACCGTACGATTCGGGGATCGCGATCGTCCGCGACCGGGAAGCGCACCGGAACGCGATGACCCTCCACGCATCCTATCTCCCTCCGAGCGACAGCGGCCGCGACGAGGTGGACTGGAACCCGGAGCTGTCGCGCCGCGCCCGCGGCTTCGCGCTGTACGCCGCGCTGCGGGAGCTCGGCCGCGGCGGCGTGGCCGACATCGTCGACCGCTGCTGCGCGCACTGCCACGCGATCGTCACTGCGATCGGCGCGCTGCCCGGCGCCGAGATGGTCGCGGAGCCGCTGCTCAATCAGGGGCTCGTGCGATTCCTCGATCCGCGTGCGAGCGCCACGGATGTAGACCACGACGCGCGCACCGACGCGGTGATCGCCGCGATCAACGCCACCGGGGAGGCGTTCTTCGGCGGCGTGACGTGGAAGGGTCGCCGTGCGATGCGGGTGAGCGTCGTGAACTGGCGCACGAACGAGTCCGACGTCGCCCGCACGATCGAGGCGGTGCGGCGCGTGCTCGCCGAGCGCGCGCCCTAGACCGCCGCCGGCGCGGGAGGCGGCGCGGCCACGCCCACCGCCGGCACTCCGCACGCGGGACAGTACTGGAAGAAGGCGTTCTTCCGCACGTGGCACGCGCCGCAGTGGTCGAACAGCGTCATCCCGCAGTGCACGCAGAAGTTGGACGGCGCGTCGGCGGTGGAAACGGCGATCGGTCGCTCGCAGCCCGGGCACACGCCTCCACTCATGCGCTTGAGTGCCTCCTCGTAGCCGAGACTTCGCCGGCGCTCCGCCTCGGACTGCCGCTCGACCTCCGCGCGGCGCGCGACATAGTTGCGCATGGCGCGGATGACGTAGAGCCCCGCGAGTCCGCTGAGCACGACGCCGACGCCGTTGCGCACGTAGCCGCCGTAGCTCGGCAGATAGGGCACGAGCTCGAAGAAGAAGGCGAAGAGCGCGAACAGCACGAAGCCGCGCAGGAGGGGCCAGTACTGGCTTCGCCGCTTGCGCACGACCAGCCAGGCCGCGACGAGGAGAAAGGGAAGCGTGAGCGCGAGCCGGATGCCGAACACGCGGAGCTCCTGCCAGAACTTCGCGCGCTCGTAGCGTCCCTGCGCCGCCCGCGCGAGCTGCTCCTGCTCGCCGCCCTGCGCCTGGAGCGCCTGCGACGCTTGCAGCAGCGCCGCGTCGAGCCGTTCCACCTCGGTCTGCGCGGTGCGCTCGCCCGTCTTGAGCTGGTCGAGCTCCGCGGTGCGGCGGAGCACCTCGGGGTCTTGGCGAGGATCGGTGGTGGCAACGCGCGTCGCGATCCAGTTGTCGAAGCTCTCCCGGCGCGAGCGATAGGCGTTGGACGCCGCGGTCAGCGTCAGCCGGGCCCGGTCCTGGGCGGACGTGAGGTCGCGCTCGAGCCTGATCAACGAGTCCCGCGCGATCGCGATCCGCCGCGTCCGCACCGGGTCCATGAACTGCTCGAGCGTGACGTGCTGGTCCACTCCCGGCAGGTCGCCGACGAGCTTTCCGCCGAGGGCGATGAGAAAGCCCGCGAAGACGAGGGAGACCGCCCAGCCGGCGAGCTGGAAGAGGCGTTCGGGGACCCGCAGGCTCTTGAGCATGGCGGCGCGAGAGGAGAGGGAGGGACGGCGCAACCCTGGGCGATCGGCCCGTGTCCATAGCATATCGCCGACACCCGCCGGTCGACATGGCCGTAGGAGAGGTGGACGATGCACCCGGCTTCCCGATCACCATCCGCGCCCTCCTCGATGCGACCATCATTCACGCGCGCCCTCACCCTCGCGGGCGTCCTCGTCGGGCTCGCATCGATGGCCCGGCCAGTCGCGGCACAGTCCGAGGCCGACGTCGTGCGCGGCCGCGTGGTGGACGACTCGGCGCGCGCCGTGGCCGGCGCGACGGTGATGATCACGCGCGGACCCGACCGGCTCACCCAGCAGGCGACGACGGACAGCAGCGGCGCGTTCAGCTCGCGATTCGAGCAGGGGACGGGCGACTATCTCGTCTACGTGCGCATGACCGGCTTCAAGCCGGTGCGTCGCCGCGTGCAGCGTCAGGGCACGGAGCGCGAGCTGGTCGTGAACGTCACCCTCGCGCGCGACCTCGCGGTGCTCGACGCCGTGCGCGTGACCGCCGCGCGGCCCGAGCGCGCGTCCAACACCGTGCGTCCCAACGATCCCGAGCCGGGCTCGAACGATCGGTGGAACGACGGGGTGAACGGCCAGATCTCGCCCTCGATCGCCGGCGACCTCTCCGCGACCGCCAGCACGATGTCGAACGTCACGATGGGGCCTGGCGGCGCCTCGATCCTCGGCTCCGCGAGCGAGTCCAATCTCACGACCCTGAACGGAATGGGGCTCGCCGCCGGGAGCATCCCGCGCGCGGCGCGGACGGAGACGCGCGTCACCGGTGCGAGCTTCGACGCGACGCGGGGCGGTTTCGCGGGTGCGAACATCGACGTTCGCCTCGGCCCCGGCGACCGGTTCTATCAACGGCGCAACGCGTTCATCACCTTCGATCCACCCCAGCTCCAGTTCACCGACGCCATCAGCCGTTCGCTCGGCACGACGTCGGGCGGGTTCCGCGGCAGCGCTGGTGCCGATGGAGAGCTCATCCGGCGCGCGCTGACGTACAACGTCGCCCTCGACGTGAGCCGCTCGTCGAGCGAGCCCTCGACGCTGGTGAGCGCCGACGCCGACGCGCTCCTGCGCGCGGGTGTGTCGCCGGACTCCGTCGCGCGGCTGGTGGCCATCGCCGCACCGCTGGGCATCCCGCTCACGGGGCAGGGAGTGCCGTCGAACCGCGAGCGCACGTCGGTGAGCTGGCTCGGGCGGCTCGACGACACGCGCGACACGCTCCAGACGCGAGCGTTGACGAGCTTCGTCGGCGTGACGAACGACGGTGCGATCGGCTTCGGCCCGCTCGCCGCGCCGGCGGCCGCCGGCGAGCGGCGCGAGCGCACGATGGGGGCCCAGTTGACGCTCGGCGCGTTCGTCGGACCCGGGCACCGCATCCTCACCGAGACGCGCGTCGCCGCGAGTGGAGTGCACAGCGAAGTGGCGCCCTATCGCGCCCTGCCGTCGGCGAACGTGCAGGTGCGCTCGGCGCTCGCCGGCGCCACGAACGCGATCTCCAGCCTGACGCTCGGCGGGTCGAACAGCGCCACCACGGACGACCGGTGGACCATCGAAGCATCCAACGAGACGGCGTGGAACGCCAACGGACGCCGTCACCGCTTCAAGGCGATGATCTGGGGGCGCGCCGACGGCCTGCGGCAGGAGGGCGCGAGCAACGCGCTCGGCAGCTACACCTTCGCGTCGCTGGCCGACTTCGCCGCGGGACGTGCGTCGAGCTATTCGCGTACGCTCGTCCAGCCCGAGCGGTCGGGTGCCGTCTGGAACGCGGCGACGGCGTTCGTGCACACCTACGCGCCGTCGCGCTTCCTGGGCGTGATGTACGGAGCGCGCCTCGAGGGTGACGGGTTCACGAGCGCTCCCGCCAGCAACCCCGCGCTCGAGCAGGCACTCGGCGTGCGCACCGGCGTGGCGTCGGCGCGCCTGCACGTGAGCCCACGCCTCGGCATCACCTGGACGTACAACCGCGATCGCGAGAACGGGAGCGGGACGGGTCAGAATCCGGTCGGCCGCTTCTACCGGTTGCCGGTCGGAACGCTGCGCGGCGGGATCGGTGAGTTCCGCGACCTGCTGCGCCCGGGAATCCTCGCCGACGCGTCCGCGGCGACCGGGCTGGCGGGAGGGACGCTGTCGCTGTCCTGCGTTGGCGCCGCCGTCCCACAGCCCGACTGGTCGACCTTCGATGCCGGCACGTCGCCTACGCAGTGCCTGGATGGCGGCGGCGTGCTCGCCGAGCGCGCTCCCTCGGTGACGTTGATCGACCCGGACTACGACGTGCCGCGCAGCTGGCGGTCGTCGCTCGAGTGGACGATGGGCGTTCGCAGGATGGTCGTCCGGCTCGGCGGGCTCGTCTCCTATGACTTGAGCCAGCCGGGGGTCGTCGACGCCAACTTCTCTGGTGTCCAGCGACTCGCTCTTCCTTCCGACGGCAACCGTCCGGTATTCGTGTCGGCCGCGTCGATCGATCCCGGCACGGGCGCGGTGTCCGCCGCCGAGTCGCGGCGGTCGTCGGAGTTCGGGCGCGTGGCGCAGCGCGTCAGCGACCTGCGCGGGTACGGCGGTCAGCTCACCCTCGGGGTGGCGCCCGACGTGTTCAGGCGCCGCTCGCGCTACAATCTGTTCACGTCGGTCAACTACACGCTGCAGTCGAGCCGGCGGCAGTATCGGGGCTTCGACGGTGCGGGGTTCGGCGATCCGCGTCAGGTGGAGTGGGCACCGAGCCAGAGCGACGCGCGCCACGTGCTCGTGCTCACCGGTGGCATGATCCACCAGAAGATCGGCGTCGTCACCATGTTCGCGCGCGCGCAGTCGGGGCTGCCCTTCACGCCCCTCGTCCAGGGCGACATGAACGGCGACGGTCGCGGCTTCGACCGCGCCTTCGTCCCCGATCCGGCGCGCGAGACGGATCCCGCCGTCGCCGCGTCGCTGCGCACACTGCTCGATGCGGGCTCGCCGACCGCGCGACGCTGCCTCGAGAGCTACGCGGGGCGCATCGCCGAGCGAAACGGCTGCCGCGGTCCGTGGACGCAGTCGCTCAACGTGCAGTGGCGCCCACAGATGCCGCGGCGGTGGGGCGGGCGTGTCACGCCAGCGGTGTACCTGCAGAACATCCTCGCCGGTGTCGATCAGCTTGTCCACGGGAGTGGCGGGATGCGCGGCTGGGGTTCGCCCGCCACGCCCGATCCCGTGCTGTTCGTGCCGCGCGGCTACGATGCGGGCGCGCAGCGCTTCCGCTACGACGTGAACCCGCGCTTCGCCGACACGCGGCCGAACCGCACGCTGCTGCGCGAGCCGTTCCGCATCGTGATCGACTTCTCCTTGCAGCTCTCCACCGACTTCGGTCTCCAGGAGCTGCGCCGCGCCGTCGAGCCGGTCAAGACGATGGAAGGCTGGCGCCGCCGCTCGGCCGACTCGATCGCGTCGTTCTATCTCAGGAACACCTCGAGCGTGCACAAGGGGCTGCTGGCCGAGAACGACTCGCTGCTGCTGACGCGGGAGCAGGTGGCCGCGCTCCGCCGCGCCGACTCCGTGTTCTCCGAGCGCGTGCGCACCGTCTACCGGCCACTCGGGGAACTGCTCGCGCAGGGCAATGGCGCGGCGGGGAAGGCGGAGCTGGACAGTGCGACCGCCACGCGGAAGGCGTACTGGCGGATCTTCTGGGAGCAGCCGGAGATCGCCGATTCGATCGTCACGGCGACCCAGAAGGAGCTGTATCCGATCCTGCGCTACATGCTGAACACGACGAAGAAGGACCGCGAGAACAGCCAGGTGCAGTTCGGGCATCCCGTGCGGATGTCGGACGCGCCGACGGCGGCGGGCGCATCGCAGACAGGGCCCGCACCGGCGAGGCGGGCCGCACCGCAGTAGGCTCGCGTGGGTTGGCGGGTCGCCGGCCGCGGGGTAGAGTTCGGCATGTACTCTCCCGCTCGATCGGCGACCCGCTCGCCGGACGCCCTGCGTTGAAGACGAACCGCATGGAGGCGTTCAGTGACGGCGTGATCGCGATCATCATCACGATCATGGTGCTCGAGCTGAAGGTCCCGCACGATCCGGCGTGGTCCGCGCTTCGTCCGCTCTGGCCGGTGCTGCTCAGCTACGTGCTGAGCTTCGTGAACGTCGGGATCTACTGGAACAACCATCACCACATGCTGCACCTCACGCGGCACGTCACCGGTGGTATCCTCTGGGCCAACATCCACCTGCTGTTCTGGCTCTCGCTCATCCCGTTCACGACCGCGTGGATGGGCGAGACGCACTTCTCGCCCGTGCCGACGGCGGTGTACGGCGTCGTGCTCCTCGCGTCCGCGATCGCGTACTACGTGCTGCAGCGGAGCATCATCCGCAGCCAGGGCGCGCATTCGGTACTCGCCGCGGCGGTCGGCGGCGACCGGAAAGGCAAGCTCTCTCCCGTGGGCTACGCGCTGGCCATCCCCGCCGCGTTCGTGCACCCGGCGATCTCCGGCGCGCTGTACGCGGCAGTCGCGCTGATCTGGCTCATTCCCGACACGCGCATCGAGCGGATGCTCGCCGCGGACCAACCTGGCGGCCGATGACGACACCACTGATGATCCTCATCGCCGGGCCGTATCGCTCCGGCACCGGCGACGATCCGGAGAAGATGGCCGCGAACGTGCGCGAGATGGAGCACTTCGCGCTCCCGCTGTTCCGCGCGGGACACATCCCGATCGTCGGCGAGTGGCTCGCTCTCCCGCTCGTCGCTGTGGCCGGCTCGGAACGGGTCGGCGATGCGGCGTTCGAGGAGATCTTCCACCCGATCGCCATCCGGCTGCTGATGCGGTGCGACGCGGTGCTGCGCGTCGGCGGCCCGTCGCACGGCGCGGACATGATGGTGGAGACCGCGCGCGAGCGTGGGCTGCGTGTGTTCCATGCGCTCGACGAGGTGCCGGGGTGCGAATGAGTGCCGTCGGCCCGACGGCCGGGACTGTGGGTAGATAGACGAAGCCCCGCGGCGCTGACGCCGCGGGGCTTCGTCGTTCATGTCCGGTGTGTCGCGCCCGTCAGGGCGCCCGCAGCGTGCTCAGATACTCCACCACATCGCGGATCTCGCGACGCGTGAGCAGGGTCGCCATTGATGGCATCGACGACGGGCCGTTGGTGCGCTGAGCGATGTCGGACTTCGCCACCCGCTGATCGCCGCTGGCGTCGACGACGACGTGCGTCGCCGTCTCCTCCTTCAGCGTGCCGAACAGCTTCCTGCCGTTCTTCAGCGTGAGCTGCACCGGGCCGAACCCCGGCGCGACGCGCGCGCTGGGATCCACCAGCGCCTCGAGCAGCTGCTCGCGCGACAGCCGCGACGCGACGCCGGACAGGTTGGGGCCGACGTTGCTGCCCGGACCGCCGAAGCTGTGGCAGCGTGTGCACTGCGCCGCCGGCGCCTGGAACGCGACCCGCGCGCCGCGCCGCGCGTCGCCGCCGCGGAGGGCATCCGCGAACAGATCGACGGGCTTCGCCCCCGCCTTGCCGCTCGTGAGCTTGTCCAGACGCGCCACCAGCGCCGGATCCTTCGACGCGCGCGCGGCTTCCGCGACGTCGAGCTGGATCTCCGGCGCGAGCTTGCCCTCCTCGAGCTGCTGGACGAGCCGCGACATGGCCTCGCGCCCCGTCGTGCCGGGCACCTGACCCATCGCCTGGAGCGCCGACTGCTGCTCGGCCGTCGAGCCCTTGCCGATCACCGACGACAGCAGCTCGATCGTCGTCGCCTCGGGGAGGTTGAGCGGCGGGATCGCGCTGAGCGCCGCCATGCGGACGGGCGCGTCCTTGTCCTGCAGCGCGCCGCGCACCGCTTCGGCCACGCGCTCGTGGCGCATCGCGGCGAGCGCGCGCAGCGCGGCGATGCGCACGTCCGTCGTCGGCGCCGACTGCACCTTCGTGAGCAGGATCGGGCCGGCTTCCATCACGCGGAGCTTGCCGACCGCTTCGGCGAGGGCCACCTGGAGCGCCGAGCTGCCGCTGGCGAAGATCGGCTGCACGAGCGTCGCCAACGCCGCGCGGGCCGCGGCCGAGTCGCGGTCCATCCTGTCCAGCGGCGTGCCGTCCACGCGATCGAGGATCGACGGCTTCGGCCACACGCCCAGCACGCTGATCGCCTCGGCGCGCATCTCGTCGTTGCCCGTCGTGCCGCCCGCGTACCGCGCCACGCGCTGCGCCGCGTCCGCGCTGCCGACGCGCAGGTTCGCGTTGATCGCGCGCCGCACGAGCGGCTCGCCGGTGAACCGGCTCTCGAGCACCGCCGCGAGCTGCGGTAGGGCGCCCTGGATGCCGGCGTCGTCGTTGATCGCGCGCGCGGCTTCCGTGACGATCGCCTCGTCCTGGTCGGCGAGGAAGCGCGCGACGCCCGGATCCTTCATCCGGCGCAGCGCCACGATCGCGGCGAGGCGTACGCCGCGCGACGGGTTCGTCGCGAGCCCCGCGATCGCATCGGCGGGGCCGATGCGCGAGAGCGCGAGCGCGCCCGCATGGCGCAGGTAGACGTCCTCGTCGTTGTTGGCGGCGAGCATCGCCACGATCGGCTGGAACGCCGGCCGGTGCGCGATGCGGCCGAGCGCCTCCGCGGCGAAGAAGCGCACGCGCGGCGAGGCGTCGCCGAGCATCGGCACCAGCGTCGACGCCGCCGGACCGAAACGGAGGTCACCGAGCAGCTTCGCGGCCTGCGCGCGGATCTCCGCGTCGCCGTCCCGGAGGAATGGCGCGAGCGCCGTCCCCTGCCGCGGATCCTTCCGCGCGAGCTGCCCGATCCCCCACATGCCGTGGATGCGCGCGAGCTGGTGCTCGGTCTGCCGGGCCGACGCGAGCAGCTCGGCCGACGACCCGCGGTCCACGAGCTCGAACTGCGCCTTCTGGCGTACGCGCATGTCGGCGTGCCGCAGCAGCGCGGTGAGATCGGCGACCGACTTCGTCGCGAAGTCGGCGGCGATCAACGTCTTGGTCTCGGCGCGCAGCGGGTTCGCGTTCGCGGCCACGTCCACCTTCCAGATGCGGCCACGCTTCTTCGGCTCCCACCCCTCGATCCAGTCGGCGAGATAGAGCGCGCCGTCCGGCCCGAAGGTCACGCCGGTGACGAGCAGGTTCTGGACGATTGCGGTGTCGGTCGCGAGCCGGAACCCCGCGCCCTGCGGCGCGAGCTTGAAGGCCTGGATGCTCGCGCGGGCCGGCGCGCCGGTGAAGACAGAGTTGAAGAAGTAGCCCTTCCAGGCGTCGCTGAGTGCGGTGCCCGGGTTGTAGGCGAAGCCGGAGGGGCCGGCATGCCAGGCCGCGAGGGGAGGCGTGAACCACGCCGCCTGTCCCGCGAAGCGCGGCTTGAACATGCTCTCCTCCATCCAGACCTTGTACGTGTTGTTGTCCGGATCGACGTACTTGCCGAACTGCCAGTTGATGCGCCAGCCGCTGTCCATCCCATCGACGATGTAGAGCAGGCGCTCCGACTCGCCCGGATGGTCGCCGTCGTTGTCCGGCGCGATCAGGTTGCCGTACTCGTCGAAGTCGAACTCCTGCGGGTTGCGCAGCCCGGACGCGAAGATCTCCTCCTCGGTGCCGTCGAGGTTGGCGCGCAGGATCACGCCGCTGTGCGGGTTGACGAGCCTGCGGCCCTCGCGCGTCGTGATGTTCACGCCGAGGTCGCCCTGCTTCCAGTACAGCCGGCCGTCGGGGCCGACCGTCGGGCCGGAGTGGCCGTGGCCGCCGAAGCCGATGTGCACCCCCGAGCCGTGCGAGAGCGACTCCTTCGCGTCGAACACGCCGTCGTTGTTCGTGTCCTTCAACCGCCACAGATCGGGGGACACGGTGACGTACACGTCGTTCTCGTGCGCCAGCACGTCGTGGATCACGTCCGACACGAGGTCGTTGAAGTCCTCGAGCACGAGCTGCGACTGGTCGGCGATGCCGTCACCGTTCGTGTCCTCGACCCGCCAGAGCTTCTCCTTGTTGAACGTCAGGTCCTTCCAGTCGCGCGAGCCGTCCTTGTTCCGGTCCTCGAGCCACTGGTTCTTCGCGCTGTTCTCCGGCGCGAGCACGCGCTGGTAGAATGCGCGCTTGTCCTCCACGTCCTTGAACGTCATCGACGAGACCATCCAGTCCTGATGGCCGCGGATGTCGATCTCGTCGTTGTCGGTGCGCGAGGTCTGCGTCACGTAGAGGCGCCCGCGATCGTCGAACGCGATGCCGATCGGGTCAGCGATCATGCCCTCGGGTGCCCAGAGGCTCAGCTGCAGTCCCGGCGCGATCGGCGCGGTCACCGACGAGCGCCCCGCCTGGGACAGCTTCGCCGCCGAGTCCGCCGGCAGGCGCACGTTGGTCGCCGTGAAGGGCGGCACGGGCACCGACACGAGCGCGCGGGCGGGCGCCGACGCGACCGGCGCCGGTCCTGGCGCCGGAACGGAGACCGACTGACAGGCGAGCGCCGTGAGCACGCCGGCGGGCGCGAGCCAGCCCAGCCGCGGGCGGGAGGCGTCGCCTCTCGTACGTTGGAATCGCATTATCGACTGTACCGGATGGGATGGATGGACGCGCGTCGGCCACGCCTCGCCCGATCGCCGTGCGATGGGCGCGAGCATCTCAAGATTGAGCCGCGCACCAGAACTGGCAATGCGGTCTCACTCCCTCGAACTGACCCCCGCGCACTGTCTACGACGAACTCGGGCAGATGGTTGCGGCCGGTGGGCTCACGCGGCGCGGTCGGCATCCACGTCGGGCAGGCGCTCGACCTTGCCCACGACGAACACGTACGACATCGCGCCGAGGAGCGCGAGCACCGCGACGTACGTCAGCCCCGCCGCGAAGCCGTAGTCGCGCGCGAGATAGCCGATCACGATCGGCACCGTGATCCCCGAGAGGTTGCCGACGAAGTTGAACACCCCGCCCGTGAGCCCGAGCAGCCGCTCCGGGGCGATGGCGGACACGAGCGACCAGGTGATCGAGGCCAGCCCGTTGCCGAAGAAGGCGAGGGCGAGAAATCCGACGATGAGCGCCGGCTTCTCCACGTAGTTCGCGCCGATGATGCTGATCGACAGCAGCAGCCCGGTGACGATCGGCACCTTGCGCGCGGTGCCCAGCGACGCGCCACGCCGCACCATCGCGTCGGAGAGGACGCCGGAGCACAGCACCCCGACGAACGCCGCAAGGAAGGGCAGCGACGCGAGGAACCCCGCCTTCACGAAGCTCATCCCCCGCGCCTGGACGAGGTAGGTGGGGAACCAGGTGAGGAAGAACCAGAGCGTCGAGGTGAGAGCGAACTGCCCGACGTACACCCCCCACAGCTTCCGGGAGCTCAGCACCCGGCCGAGATCCGCCCGCGAGAACGAGCGGCGCGCGGCCTGCTTTCGGTCGAGGTCGACGAGCCCCCCACCGCGCCGGATGTGATCGATCTCGCTGGCGTTGGTGCCGGGGAACTCGTGCGGCTGCCGGTAGATCGCGTACCACACGAGCCCCCACACGAGGCCGATCCCGCCGGTGGCGACGAACACCATCGGCCACCCGAACCGGGTCTGGATCCACACCAGCACGGGCGTGAGGAACGCGATCCCGACGAACTGCCCCGACGTGTAGAAGCCGATCGCCGTCGCTCGCTCGCGCTCGGGGAACCAGGTCGTCACGACGCGGTTGTTGATCGGATACGAGGGCGCCTCGAGCGCGCCGACGAGCATGCGCACCGCCATCAGCCCCGCGACGCTCGTGGTGAACCCGAGCATGATCGTCGCGATCGACCAGCCGACGATCAGCACGGCGAACAGCACGCGCGGGGCGACACGGTCCACGAGCCAGCCGCCGGGAATCTGGAAGAGTGCGTACGTCCACCCGAACGCGGACAGCACGTAGCCCATCTGCGCCGTGTCGAACCCCAGCGCCGTGCGCATCGCCGGCGCGGTGATGGAGAGGTTGCTCCGGTCGAGATAGTTGATCGTCACGCTCACGAACAGCAGCACCATGATCGCGAAGCGCGTGCGCGACGGACGCTCGGCGCTCGCCGCGAGCGTCGCGGCGTCGGTCACCACTCGGCGAAGCTCCCGTCCGCATGGCGCCACACCGGGTTGCGCCAGCGGTGGCCGGTGCGCGCCATGCGCTCGACGACCGCCTCGTCGATCTCGATCCCGAGCCCGGGACCCTGCGGGATCGCGACGAAGCCTTCGCGGTACGCGAACACCGACGGGTCCTTCAGATAGTCCAGCAGGTCGTTCGTGGTGTTGTAATGAATGCCGAGCGACTGCTCCTGGATGAACGCGTTGTAGCAGACCGCGTCAAGCTGGAGGTTGGCGGCGAGCGCGATGGGACCGAGCGGGCAGTGGAGCGCCAGCGCGACGTCGTACGCCTCCGCCATCGCGGCGATCTTCCTCGTCTCGGTGATTCCGCCGGCATGGGACGGATCCGGCTGCACGATGTCGACGTAGCCGTCGGCGAGGATGCGCTTGAAGTCCCAGCGCGAGAACAGCCGCTCGCCGAGCGCGATCGGCGTCGAGCAGTGGTTCGCGATCTCCTTCAGCGCCTCGGCGTGCTCGGAGAGCACCGGCTCCTCGATGAACATCAACCGGAAGGGCTCGAGCTCCTTCGCGATCACCTTGGCCATCGGCCGATGCACGCGGCCGTGGAAATCGACGCCGATCCCGAAGTCGGGGCCCATCGCCTCGCGGATGGCCTGCACCCGCGCGAGCACGGCGTCGATCTTCGCGTGGCTGTCGACGAACTGCATCTCCTCGGTGGCGTTCATCTTCACCGCCGAGAATCCGCGCGCGCCACAGTCGCGCGCCATGGTCGCGGTGTCCGCCGGCCGGTCGCCGCCGATCCACGAATAGACGCGGATCCGGTCGCGCAGCTGGCCGCCGAGCAGGGCGTGCACCGGCACGCCGAGCGCCTTGCCCTTGATGTCCCACAGCGCCTGATCGATGCCGGCGAGGGCGCTCATGTGCACCCCGCCGCCGCGATAGAACCCGGCGCGGTAGAGCACCGTCCAGTGGTCCTCGATCAGCGCCGGATCCTTGCCGATCAGATAGTCGCCCAGCTCGTCGACGGCCGTCGCCACCGTGTGGGCGCGTCCCTCGAGCACCGGCTCACCCCAGCCGGTGATCCCTTCGTCCGTCTCGATCTTCAGAAAGCACCACCTGGGCGGAACGATGAAGGTGGTGAGCCGCGTGATCTTCATCGGCGCTCCCGAACGGTGGTCGATCTGGGGAGCGTCAGCCGCCGCCGACGCTTCGGATCCGCTTCCATGCCGAGACGAAGTCGAGCGCGTTGCGCCCGACGCGCGCGGGATCGTCGCCGCGGCGGTACAGCGCCGAGCCGAGGCCGAACCCGGCCGCGCCGGCGGCAACATAGCCCGCCATCGAGTCGGGGGTGATCCCCCCCATCGGCAGGATCCGCGTGGCTTGCGGCAACACGCTCCGCATCGCCTTCAGCACGGCGGGAGTGAGCAGCTCGGCGGGGAAGAGCTTGAGCGCGTCGGCGCCGGCCGCCAGCATGGCGAATGCCTCGGTCGGCGTCGCGACGCCCGGGATGCACGCGAGACCCGCCGACTTCGCGGCACGCACGACCTCGGGGTCGCCGTGCGGCATCACGATCAGCCGACCCCCCGCCTTCGCCACGTCGGGCACCTGCGCCGGTGCGGTGACCGTGCCCGCGCCGATCAGGATCTCCTCGGCGTACTTCGCGCGCAGGCGCTCGAGACTCTCGAGCGGACGCGGCGAGTTGAGCGGCACCTCGATGATCGCGAACCCCGCGTTCACGAGGGTCTCCGCTACCGCGACGACTTCCTCCGGCGTGACGCCGCGCAGGATCGCGACGAGGGGCAGCCGGTCGAGGAAGGGTTGGATCATTGTCACCGGTCCTCCATGGGGCGTGGGGCCTGGATGCGCCGCGCGCATGGAGACGGGATGCGTCTCCATGCGCGTGACGGTCGTTCGATGTCTCCCGCCCGTTCGGGCGACCTGGCGATCAGGCGATCGACGGAACGGTGTACGGCGCGCGGTACTCGCGGGTCAGCAGCTTGTTCGCCCGCGCCGCATCGGGACCGGTGAAGCGCTCGCGCTTCGCGTCCACGATGAGCGGTACGCCGAGGGTCAGCGGCGTCTTCTCGAGGTCCACGTTGTTCGCGTGCAGATGCTCGACCATCCGGCCGTACGCCTCGCCGAGGACCTTGTCCGACTTGATCTGATCCTTGAGCTTCGCGCCGCCCGTCGCCTTGCCGATCTGATGCGAGATGTTGCCGAGGTGGCAGAGCGCGCTCGAGACGTGGCCCTCCTCGACGGGACCGTACTGATCCTCCGTCTTCCGGCTGCGCACGACGTCGATGAAGTTCTGCATGTGGCGGTCGCTGCCCTTGAACTCCTTCACGACCTTGCCCGCCTTGTCGTACGCCGTCGCACCGAAGTACTGCGTGGTGACGACGCTCCCGCCCTCGCAGTCGATGACGTTGCCGATGTCGACGCCCCGGTAGTTGTCCATCCCGCTGCCGCCGCCACCCTGATTGGCCGCCGGATCGCCGCCGACGGCGGCGATCCCCGCCTTCCTCGGCAGGCCCCGCACCTCGAACAGCAGCGGCGCGGTCGCGTAGTCGTGGATGACGACCTGCGTGTTCGGCGTGTTGCCGTCGTCGACGTAGCCCAGACGCCCGCCGATGCTCAGCGTGTGGCGCGGCAGCCCCGACTCGCCGAGGAACCAGCGCGCGACGTCCATCTGATGGATGCCCT
>DASTSX010000323.1:0-5403 GCA_035760455.1 Gemmatimonadaceae bacterium
GAGGCGATGACGGTCGATCTCTTCGCGCGCGCTCATCACCCGTACACGGAAGGGCTGCTCGGCGCGATGCCGCGGGTCGGCGGCCAGAAGGACCGCCTCGCGACCATCCCCGGCACGGTGCCGGCGCCGACCAACTGGCCGACCGGGTGCCGCTTCCGCGACCGCTGCCCGTACTCCTGGGAGCGCTGCGAGGCCGAGCATCCCCCGCTCTACCAGATCGGCGGCGGCCACACGTCACGCTGCCACCTCGCCGAGGAGCCGGAGCGCCGGCAGCACCCGCACCCGCCGCTCGCCGCGCAGCGCGGCGCCAGCGCGGCATGACGGCGCCGGCGCTCGACGCGGCGCATCCGCTGCTCTCGGTCCGCGACCTCACCAAGCACTTCCCGATCAAGCGCGGCGTGTTCGGCCGCGTCACCGGCCAGGTTCGCGCGGTGGACGGCGTGTCGTTCGACGTCGCGCCCGGCGAGACGCTCGCGCTCGTCGGCGAGTCGGGGTGCGGCAAGTCCACCACCGGCCGCGCCATCCTGCGACTCCTCGAGCCCACGTCCGGCAGCGTCGCGTTCGACGGCGTCGACGTGCTCGCGCTCGACGGCACGGAGCTCCGCAAGCTGCGGCGGCGGATGCAGATCGTCTTCCAGGATCCCTTTTCGTCGCTCAACCCGCGCATGTCGATCGGCGCGATCGTGCGCGAGGGGCTCACGATCCACCGGCTCGCCGAGGGCGCCGCCGCCGACGCGCGCGTGCGACAGCTGCTCGAGGAAGTCGGACTGCGTCCGGAGTACGCGACGCGCTATCCCCACGAGTTCTCCGGCGGCCAGCGCCAGCGCGTCGGCATCGCGCGCGCGCTCTCGGTCGAGCCGACCTTCATCGTCTGCGACGAGCCGGTGAGCGCGCTCGACGTGAGCGTCCAGGCGCAGGTCGTCAACCTGCTCCAGGACCTGCAGCGCGATCGCGGCCTCGCCTACCTGTTCATCGCACATGATCTCTCCGTCGTCGAGCACATCGCCGATCGCGTCGCGGTGATGTACCTCGGCCACATCGTCGAGCTCGCGCCGGTCGAGCGGCTCTACAACGAGCCGGTCATGCCGTACACCCAGGCCCTGCTCTCGGCGGTGCCCGCCCCAGAGCCAGGCGTGAAGCGCGAGCGCATCCTGCTCGCCGGCGACGTGCCGTCGCCGGCGAATCCGCCGAGCGGGTGCGTGTTCCATCCGCGCTGCCAGCACCCGGCGCGCGACGCGGCGTGCGCGAAGATCGTTCCGCCGCTGGAGGAGAAGTCGGCCGGCCACTGGGCTGCGTGCATCAAGCAGCCGCCGACGACGGTCGATTGGGAGCAGCAGCGCGCTGCGGGCGGCACCAATCCGCCCGAGTTCTTCCTGCCGCGGGCCGCCCTGCACCGCAGCGCGTGACGTCGACGCACGGCGGTGCCGTCGAGGTCCAGGCGCCGGGCGCGCAGGAGGACCGCGGCTTCTTCGGTCATCCCCGCGGCCTCGCGACCCTCTTCTTCACCGAGATGTGGGAGCGGTTCTCGTACTACGGGATCCGCCCGCTTCTCGTCCTCTTCATGACGGCGGCGCTCGCGCGCGGCGGCTTCGGCTTCGACCGGCCCACCGCCTCGGCCATCGTCGGCATCTACGCCGCCAGCGTCTACCTCGCGTCGCTTCCCGGCGGATGGGTCGCCGACCGGTGGCTCGGCCTGCAGCGCGCGATCTGGACGGGCGGCGTGTTCATCGCGCTCGGCCACCTCTCGATCGCCCTGTCGTCGGTCTTCTCGCGCCCGACCTTCTTCCTCGGGCTCATCCTCATCGTCGTCGGCACGGGGCTGCTCAAGCCGAACATCTCCGCCATCGTCGGCGATCTGTACACGAAGGACGATCCGCGGCGCGACGCGGGGTTCTCCGTGTTCTACATGGGGATCAACACCGGCGCGCTCGTCGCCCCGATCATCACCGGGCTGCTCGGCGAGCGCGTTGGCTGGCACTGGGGCTTCGGCGCGGCGGGCGTCGGCATGCTCGCGGGGCTCATCACCTTCCGGCTGCGTGCCGGCTCCACGCTCGGCGCCATCGGAACGGCTCCGATCGGCACGGTCGAGGAGCAGCGGCGCGCGCGCACCATCGCGCTCGCGGCGCTCGGCGTCATCGCCGTCGTCGTCGTGCTGGCGATGTCGGGCATCGTGCGGATCGATGCCCGCGCCGTCGCCGGCGCGATGCGCAACGTCATCCTCGCGATGGCGCTGCTCTACTTCGTCTACCTGTTCCTGTTCGCCGGCCTGAACGGCGACGAGCGGCGCCGCATCGCCGTCGTGCTCGTGCTGTTCTGCTTCTCGGTCGTGTTCTGGTCCGCCTTCGAGCAGCAGCCGACGTCGCTCAACCTCTTCGCGCGCGACTTCACCGACCGGAGCGTCGGTGGGTGGGAGATGCCGACGTCGTGGTTCCAGTCGGCCGAGTCGTTCGCGGTGATCCTGTTCGCGCCGCTGCTCGCCGCGCTGTGGGCCGGTCTCGCGCGGCGCGGACGCGATCTGTCGAGCCCCACCAAGTTCGCGCTCGGGCTCTCGTTCGCCGGACTCGGGTTCCTCGTCATGCTCGCCGCCTCGAACATCGTCATCGCCGGCGGCGCCGCGACGCGCGTCTCGATGTTCTGGCTCCTCGCGAGCTATTTCCTCCAGGGCATCGGCGAGCTCTGTCTGAGCCCCGTCGGCATGAGCTCGATGACCCGGCTCGCGCCCAAGCGCTTCTCCGGCCTCACGATGGGGGTGTGGTTCACCTCGATCGCGCTCGGCAACCTCATCGCCGGCATCGTCGGCGGGAACGTCGATCCGGAGAAGCTCACCGAGATGCCGATCCTCTTCCGGCGCACGGCCATCTCGCTGTTCGCGGCCGCGGGACTGCTCCTCCTGCTCGTCGTGCCCATTCGCCGGATGATGGCGCGCACCGAGCGCTGATCCGGACGCGCGGCGGCGGCGCCTACGGCCAGGCGAAGATCGACGACGGTACCGTGGCTTCGCGTCCCGTGGCCACGTCGCGCGCGTCGCGGAACACGAACGCGGTACGATCGGCGTTGGTGAACCGCAGCGTCACCCACGAGCGGGCACCGCGGCTCAGCGGAAAGGCGAGATCCGCCCGCCACACGCGCGCCGATCGCGGCGGTACCGCCGCCAGCAGGCTCACCCCGAGCGAGCCCTTCACCGGCGTCGTCACGCCGAAGGGCACGTCTCCCGCCCACTGGCGCCCCACGTCGACGAACCCGGCCAGCGCGACGTCGCCGAGGTTGCGCACCGCACCGTAGATGTGGCGATGCTCGAAGCGCGCGACGAGCCGCTGACCGCCGGCGAACGTCGACCGCTCGTACCCGCGGACCCCGCCCTCCGGCACGCCCAACAGCAGCTGGAACGGGGTTCGCAGCCGGTATCCCCCCGCCCACTCGAGCACCACCTCGTCCAGGTGCGTGAGGTTCATCTTCATCTGGTGCGTGAGCCGTCCCGTGGACAGCACCCCGTCCCACGCCGCCTCACCGGCCGCGCGCCGGCCCTCCATCTGCATCTGCAGGCGCGTCGTCGCGCGCTCGGAGCGCGACAACCCGACGTACACGTCCCCGGCGAGGAAGAAGTCGTCCTCCACGGCGCCGAAGATCGGTGAGCTCCGGCCGAGCTGCATGCCGACCTGCAGGCCGAGCGGCACGTCCTGGCTCGCCGTGATCGCGTCGAGCGCACGGCGTCGCACGAACTGGATGTCGCGCACCCCGAGCAGCACGTTCACGCGCGACATGTGGTGGCTGGTGTACGGACGGGGCACCGGCCCCAGATCGCGCACCACTCCCGACTCGGCCGCCACGAGCCGATTGCCCGGCTCTTCGTCGTCGCCCGTCACCGACGCCCCGATCAGGGCGAGGCGCCCCGGAACCCCGACACGCCCGATGGCGCCGAGCTCGTAGTAGCGCCGCCGCAGCTCCACCCCCGGACGCGTTCCGTCCGGACGCCGCAGCATCATGAGCGCGAACGACTGTCCCGTCCGCGCCCGCCACGCGACGCGCTGCAGATCGGTGAAGAACGGGCGCTGCGCCAGGATGCGCCACGACCCGCCGATCGGACGGCGTTCCGCTTCGATGCCCGCGACGAGGGTCTGCCCGAGAAACTGGTTGTCGATCAGCCGCCCCGCGAACCCATCGCGAAAGCCGTCGCCCGTGCGCCAGGCGCCGGACACGTAGACCCCCTGGCCCGCGAAGTTGGCGTTCCCGATCAGCACGCCCGAGACGACCGGCGGGCGGGCGCGGACGCTGCCGCCGAGCACGATCGCCGTCTCGTCGATCGTCCGCACCTCGACGTCCACCGTTCCGGCGTCGTTCGCCACGACGAAGACGTCCGCCTCGGCAATGAACGGCTGCGCCCGGAGGATGCGCTCCGACTCCGCCCGTCGCAGCTCCACGCATCGGTCGCCGGCGCGGAACAGCAGGAACCGCTCGACGACGTTGGGCTGCGTCGTCTCGTGCACCGTCTGCGCGACGGTCGCCACCACGGGGACGCGCCTGAGGCTCGCGACCGAGGGCGCCTCCGTGTAGATGATGACCTGCTCGATGGGCTGGCCGGCGCACGGGATGACCGTGCGGCCCGACGGGGCGGTGGTCACCGCGGGCTGCTGCGCGAGCGAGGCCGTGGGTACCGCCACGAGCGACAGCGCTCGTAGCAGACGAGAGCATCGCACTCGCGAGCCCTACTTCCCCATCCGCCGCTTGAGCTCCGCGAGACGCTGGTCCGCCTCCGCCTCGCGAGCCGATCGATTGCTCGCGCGTCCGAGCGCATCGATCTCCTCGGCCGTGCGCGCACCGCCGTCGAGCATCTCGTCCAGCTCCGCCGACTCGGACGACTGGAGCGGGGTGCCCGTCGTCGCGCCCGACAATGCGCCCTTGAGCGCCGTCGTCATCTCGGCCACCTCGCGCTCCACGAGCGCCAGCTCCGACTCCTGCGCCGCCAGCTTCCGCGTGAGCACCTCGGTGCGCTCGGCGTGGAGCGATTCGTACTTCTCCGCGAGGGCGACCGTCTCCAGGTCGTTGATCCCGGCGGCGAGGCCCTTGCGGCGCTTGACCGTCTCCAGCTCACGCTGCTCCGCCGCGAGGCGCTTGCGTGTCGCCTCGATCCCGGCGCGCAGATCGTCGAGCCCCATGCGCGCCTCCACGAGCGTCTGCTTCATCTGCGCGAGCCCCGCCCGCCGCTCTTCCGGAGGCGTCGAGCGGTCCATCAGATCGCGCAGCGATTGGCGGAAGTTGTCGAACATCGACGGGGTGGGCGCGGCGGGTGCTGCGGCGGGAACCGTGGGCGCTTAGGATACAGGACGCGCTCGTGACCCTGCAACCTCGGCCACGCCATGTCCACCCTGCCACCCGTCGCCGTCACCGCGACCACCGAGATCATCC
>DASTSX010000324.1:0-3588 GCA_035760455.1 Gemmatimonadaceae bacterium
CGGCGGACGAGCTCCGGACGCGGTCGCGCTGGTCTCGCTCGAGAACCAGCCCCGCGCGGCAACCCTCACCGTAGCCGTGGACGGCACGACCGTTCTGCAGCGCATCACGGCGTCGATCGTGGTGCGGCTCGACGACGAGACGGTGGGCGTGGGCCCGATCGAGCTGCGACACGGCGCGAGGATCGAGTTCGGCACGTGCCGCCTCGTCTTCGAGACGGATGCCGCGACGCGAGCCGATCAGGCGAGCCGGACCGGCGAGCGCGCGACGTCGAGCACCACCGAAGGCGCGCGCGTGCTCACCCTCAGCGGAAGCGGTCGCTCCCGACTGGGCGCGACGACGCCGAACGACGCTCGCACCGATCCGTTGTCCGGTGCGGCGCTCGTGGACGTGCGCTCGGGAGCGCGGCATCCGCTGGCCGGCCGGCGCATCCTGATCGGGCGGGACGAGTCGTGCGACGTGGTCGTGCGCGGCAACAGCGTCTCGCGCCGACACGCGTCGATCGCCCCGGTCGTCGGCGGGTTCCTGCTGCGTGACGAGAGCGCGAACGGCACGCTCGTCAACGGCGTGCGCGTCGTCGGGACCTATCTGCTCGGCAATGGCGACGTGGTGCGCGTGCAGGACGAGGAGCTGCGCGTCGAGCTCGAGGACGCGACCCCGCCGGTCGTTCGCGGCGAGCAGACCACAGTGCTGGACCTGGCCCGCATCACGCGCGGCGTCTCCGAGGAGGACGCGCGCGCCGCCGCCAACCGGGCGCTCGTCGCGAGCCTGGAGATCGTTCGTGGCCCGTTCGCCGGGGCGTGCTTCCAGCTCGAGAAGGCGGTGTGCTCGATCGGGCGCGGCGAAGAGAACGACGTGCGCATCCGCGACGACACCGTCTCGTCGGCCCACGCGACGCTCCTCCGCAAGCGGGGAGCGTGGTTCGTGGTGGACCTGCGCTCCATGAACGGCACGTTCGTGGATGGCTCCCGCGTGTCGGGCGAGCGCGAGCTGCATCCCGGGGCGCGAGTGCGGCTCGGCGCGGTGGAGCTGGTCTTCCGCGCCATCGAGTCCGAGGTGCAGAAGCCGGCGGAACCGCCCCGGCCAAGTTTGTGGAGACGGTTCAAGACGCTCGTCCGGATCGCGGCGCCCCCGACCTGAGGTCGTATCGAGCGAAACGGCGGGCCAGACGTGGCCCGCCGGCGCGCTTCGGCGCTGCCGCCGAGCGGAGCCTCGGGGCGCTCGTGACCAGAGGGGAGGCGCTCCGACAGCAGTCCGTGCGAGGTGTCCGCCGACGCCCGACAGACATGGCGCGCGGTGACGGTCAGCTTGGGCCGACCTTCTTCGCGAGCGAGCGATGAAACACCTCGGACGTACGCCGCCATTCCTCGACCGGACGGGCGCTCCGCTCGCAGGGAGCATCGCCGAGATCGGCTACCGAAAGCTGGGCGGCCTGGATCAGTGGGTGATGATACGAGGCGCCAGCGTCGACAATCCGCCGCTGATCATGCTGCACGGCGGGCCGGGGCTCAGCGAGACGGCGCTGTTCCGCCACTTCAACGCGGCGCTCGAGCAGGCTTTCACCGTCGTGTACTGGGACCAGCGCGGTGCCGGAAAGTCATTCGCGCGAACCATCCCGCCGGAGACCATGACCGTCGAGCGGTTCCTCGGCGACCTGGATGAACTGGTGAACGCGATCCGGGTGCGACTCGGGCATCCGACGGTCACGATCTTCGGCCATTCCTGGGGCGCGGCGCTGGGCGTGCTCTACGCGGCGCGTTTCCCGGAGAAGGTCGCGGCGTACGTGGGCAGCGGGCAGATCGGCGATTGGGCGGCCGGCGAGGCCGCGTCCTATGCGTTCGCGCTGCGAGAAGCGCAGCGCGTCGGGGACCAGAAGTCGCTGCAGAAGCTGCGGCGCATCGGTCCGCCGCCGTATCCGGCGAAGGCGGTCTTCACCGAGCGCACGTGCCTGGCGCGACTCGAGGGCCAGATGACCTGGCGCACGCTGTGGTCGATGGCGCGCATCGCCGTCGAGGGACCGGAAGCCTCGCTCGTCGACGTGCCCAACATGCTGCGCGGCTTCCGATGGTCGCTCGACCTGATGTGGCCCGAGGTGTCCAAGCTGAACCTGATTCAGCTCGCGCCCGCGCTCCGAATGCCAGTGTTCCTCTTCCTCGGTCGCCGGGATCACTGGGTGCCGCCGGAGACCAGCGTCGCGTACTTCGACGCGCTGACCGCGCCATCGAAGCGACTCCTCTGGTTCGAGCGATCGGGACACGAGCCGTTCGCGGACGAAGCCGAGCAGTTCAACCGCGCGATGATCGAGCTGGTGAATCCGGCGGTCGTCGAGCGCCGTTCGGCGCCGGCGATCGGCGCACGGAGGTACGATGTCGGCGCTGCGCGAACGGAGGTTGCAGGCAGCCAGGCGTAGCGGGATCGAGGCTCGGTCCCGCCGACTACGCGCGTGGCGAACCGCCGCCGTCGCGCCGACGTGGCGTGTCTCGATCAGGGAGGCCAGGATGCCTTTGACGTTGCGCTCGCCAGCGTTCCAGGACCACGGAGCGATCCCGACCGTCCACACGTGCGACGGCGCGGACACGGCGCCGCCGCTCGAGTGGAGCGACGTGCCCGCCGGCACGAAGAGCCTGGTCCTCGTCGTCGACGACCCCGACGCACCGAACCCGATGGCGCCGACCCACACGCACGTCCACTGGGTGCTGTACGACATCCCGCCGTCGACGACGAGTCTCCCCGCCGGCGGGGCGGTGCCGGATGGCGCGCGCGAGGGATTGAACAGCTGGAGGCACACGGGCTACGGAGGCCCCTGTCCGCCCATCGGATGCCATCGGTACTTCTTCAAGCTCCACGCGCTCGACACGACGCTCGGCGATCGCGGCACGCCGACCGCGGACGCACTGGACAAGCTGATCCGCGCCCACGTGATCGAGCGCGCGGAGCTGGTCGGTACGTATCAATGCGAGCCGGGGCGTACGCATTGAGCGGCTGAGGGCATTCGTGGAGAAGACTCCATCGAAGCTCCACGCGATCTCCACGTCGTCTCCAAGCATTCGGGCATCGGTCCGTCGATCTTCGGCGTGCCCGGTCGGAGCAGGTCCGACCGGCCACTCGAATCGACCGACACCGCCCAGGAGGCGACCATGGCCCGACTGCTCCCCGATCCCACGTTCTATCCCTCTCCGCGCATGGCGATCGAGGCGCCGACGGAGACGTTGGCGTACGTCGTCCTGCTGAGCACGGGCGAGCACGGCCAGAAGGACGCACTCGGCGTCGTGGACACCGATCCCGACTCGCCGACCTACGGCACGCTGGTGCGGCGCCTCGATCTGCCGACGGCCGGCAACGAGCTGCACCACTTCGGGTGGAACGCGTGCAGCTCGCACCTGTGCGCGTACGCGCCAAGCCCACACATGGAGCGGCGGTACCTCGTGCTGCCGGGCACGCACAGCTCGCGCATCCACATCGTGGACACGTTCCCCGATCCGAGCTCGCCGCGGCTCGTGAAAGTGATCGAGGGCGAGGAGGTGATGGCCAAGACGGGATACGCGGCACCGCACACCGTGCACTGCGGGCCCGACGGCATCTACATCAAC
>DASTSX010000325.1:0-16893 GCA_035760455.1 Gemmatimonadaceae bacterium
CCCGCGGGGCGCGTCAGCGACCACCCATGGGCGCACTGGGACATCCTCCCGACGCTCGCCGAGCTGGCGCATGCGAAGGCTCCGGCCGGCATCGACGGCCTGTCGATGGCCCGAGCGCTCCGCGGCGAGCAGCAGCCGGCGCACGAGTTCATGTATTGGGAGTTCCACGAGCGCGGATTTCAGCAGGCGGTGCGGATGGGCAGGTGGAAGGCCGTGCGGCTCGGCGCCGGGAAGCCGCTCGAGCTGTACGATCTCGACACCGACCCGCGGGAAGAGCGCAACGTGGCGGCGGCGAATCCGGCCGTCGTCGCGCGGGTCGAGGCGTATCTCCGGACCGCGCGAACGCCGTCGGAGCGGTGGCCGGGTGCGCAGTAGCCGGTCGAGTCCGCATGTCGCACGGATCCGCTCAACAGCGCGCCCCGCTCACCCGTAGGTCGTCCGGGCGCACGGAGCGAGAGACCGAGGCTGAGTTCACTTTCTTGTGAGGTGGAAAATGCGGTTCACGGGAGTGGTGGTTGCGGGTCTGTTGATGGCATCGAGCGTCGCGGCGGCACAGGACGAGTCGCGCGTCGTGGCGGGAGGCGGCATCAAGGTCGCCGGCTGGCAGGGGAAGATCGACGCCAACGAGGCGAAGCAGGGAGCGAAGCTCGAGGGCGCCAAGCTCGAGAAGGTCGGCAACGACCTGCGCGTGACGACGGGTCCCGCGCTGGCGTACTGGCATCCGTCGAACGTCGCGACCGGGAACTACACCGTGAAGGCGACCTTCACGGAAGAGAAGTACATGAGCCTGAACAACCACCCGCATCCGTACGGGCTGTTCATCGGCGGGACCGACATGGGCACCGACAAGCAGTCGTACCTCTACTGCATGGCGTACGGCGACGGCCGGTTCATCGTGCGCGGCTTCAGCGGCGACACGACCTTCCGCATGAACGGGCGCGGCGAGCCGAACGCGGCGATCAACAAGGCGAGCGGGGTCGGCGCGAGCGTGACGCAGGAGATCGCGCTGTCGGTGAAGGGGGACAAGATCGAGTGCGCGATCAACGGCCAGGTGGTCGGGAGCTACGACAAGTCCGCCGCCGTGGGTGAGAAGAAGCTCAAGAGCACGGACGGCGTGTACGGCATCCGCTTCGGCCACAACACGGACGCGGTGGTGAAGGGGCTCGCGTTGACGAAGAACTGATCCTACGCGGCAGCCGAGCACAGCGAGTCCTGCATACCGAATCATCCCCGGCGCAGGCCTCGAGCGAAGCCTGCGCTTCTGCCCCGCGGCGAGCCACTGTCAGGTGAACTCCGACGCCGCGCCGCTCTCGTGACCGACATCCTCGAGGCTGAGGTCGTACGACAGGTCACGAGGGAGGCGGACAATGGACACGCATGCGATCACCAACACCGCGGGTCACGCGCGGATCGTCGTCCCGCTCGACGGATCGACCCTGAGCGAGGCCGCGCTTCCGTTCGCGGCGTTGCTGGCGCGCGCCAGCCACGGCACCATCCATCTCGCGCGCGTGCACGTGCCGCTCGTGACCTCGATCGACGTCGGCTATACCCTGCCGGACTTCGAGGAGGAGATTCGGCAGGGCGAGCACGACTATCTCGCGAGCGCCGCGCGGCGCCTGGCGACGGACGCCCAGGTGCCGGCCGGGGTCCAGCTGCTCGAGGGACAGATCGGGCCGGCGATCCGGAGCCACGTGGAGCACGTGGGCGCGACGCTCGTCGTCGTCTCCACCCACGGGCGCACGGGTCTCACCCGGATGTGGCTCGGGAGCACGACGGACTGGTTCGTCCGGTTCCTCCCCGTGCCCGTGATGGTCGTTCGCCCACGCGACGAGGCCACGCCGCTGGTGCCGTCGTTCGCGCACGTGCTCATCGCGCTCGACGGCTCGGCGCGGTCCGAGGCGATCATCCCCGACGCCATCCAGCTCGGCCGGCTGCACGGCGCGCGCTACACGCTGCTGCAGGTCGTGCCGACGATCGTGCGGGAGCTGGCGCCGTACCCGGCCCCGACCTTCCCGCCCGTGCGCGACGAGGGGCGCATGGTGGAGCTCATGCGCCGCGCGAAGGACTCGCTCGAGAGCATCGCCGAATCCCTCCGGCGCGAGTTCGCCGGCCTCGACGTGCGCACGGAGGTCGTCTCCAGCGATCGGGTCGCCGAGTCGATCCTCGACCGCGCGCAGGCCGGCAACGCGGGGGTCATCGCGCTCTCGAGCCATGGCCGCGGCGCGTCGCGGCTGCTGGTCGGCAGCGTCGCGGACAAGGTGCTGCGCGGATTCTCGGGCGCCCTGCTCGTGCTGGGCCCCGCCGCGGTGCGCGAGCCGCGACACGCCGAGCGGATGACGGAGCAGGAGACCACGACCGGCATGCGCTGATCGCGCGGTCGCAACACGCGGGAGGCTCGATGCCGAAGACCGATGCGCAGCTCCTTCGCGACGTGCACGAGAAGCTCGCGTGGGAGCCGAGCGTGTGCGCCGAGGAGATCGGCGTGGCGGCGAAGGACGGCGTCGTCACACTCTCGGGGCACGTCCCCAGCTACGCCGACAAGTACATCGCCATCTACGCCGTCGAGCGCCTGGACGGCGTGAAAGCCGTGGCGGACGAGATCGAGGTGAAGATCCCCTCGTCGCACGAGCGCTCGGATACCGATCTCGCGCATGCGGCCGTGAACGTGCTGGCCTGGAGCGTCAAGGTTCCCCAGGAGGGGATCCGCGTCACGGTGCGCGAAGGATGGATCACCCTCGAGGGCGAGGTGGAGTGGCCGGATCAGCGCGAGGCCGCCGAGCGGTGCCTGCGACACCTGAAGGGGATGCGCGGCGTCACGAACCTGATCGTGCCGAGGCCGGCGCCCGTGTCGGCTCACCACTGAGGGCGGCGCGAGCATGCGTCACGAGGAGGTGCTCTTCTTCGCGGGACCGGCCAATCCGCCGCTCGCGGCGGCCGTCGCGCGAGAGCTCGGGACGTCCATCGCGCCCTGCGCGTTCAGCGCCTTCCCCGACGGCGAGGTCTCCGTCGAGATCGGCACGTCGGTCGCGGGCCGCGACGTGGTGCTGCTCCAGCCCACGTCGCCGCCCGTCAACGATCACCTGATGGCCCTGCTGAGCTTCACCGATGCGTGCCGGCGCGCGTCGGCGGCGAGCGTCACCGCCGTCGTCCCCTATTTCGGCTACGCGAGGTCCGACCGGCGTCAGGGACGGCGCGTGCCCGTCTCCGCGAGCATGGTGGCCGACCTGATGCGGTCGGTCGGCGTGAGCCACTTGATCACGCTCGACGTGCACTCGCCGCAGATCGAAGGATTCTTCCGCATCCCCGTCGACGACTGCAGCGCGGTGCCCGTGCTCGCCGATGCGCTTCGCCATCACGTCACCGAGCGCAGCGTCGTCGTCGCGCCCGATCTCGGCGCCGCCCGGCTGGCCGGCGCGTACGGCCAGCGCCTCGAGCTTCCGGTCGCCTTCGGTTCCGGATAGTCGCGAACCGCGGGAGGGACGGACGCTGCGCCGGCTGCAGGCGGAGGGCGGACTGCCGATCGGCGCCGATTCCCGGGTCCGGGAGAGCACGCGCGCGGGCTTCTTGCACCGCCACATCGAGAGGAGACCGCGCATGGCCAGAGGGGGCCGCATCACGGCGCGCTTCGCCGTTCGGACGCTCGTCAGCATCGTGCTCGTCGCCTGCACCCGCTCCACGAGCTGGGCCCAGGCCACCATCGATCTCGAGAACCGCTATCCGCACGTCGGCGTGCTGATGGTCTGGCGCGTGGACGATGCGGGCAGGCCCGTCGAGCTGCGCGGCTTCGCCAGCGGCACGTTGATCCGCGATCGCGTGATGGTCACGGCGGGCCACTTCACCGCGCCCGCGACCTCGCTCGGCACGCTGCCGCCGTCGGTCCGCATCGTCGCGAGCTTCAGCCCCACCAACCCCAGGGATCCCGCGACCTGGATCCCCGCCGTCCGGTTCGCGACGCATCCCTCGATGCCGCACTGTCCGCCGCCACCGCGGTGCGACCCGACCGACGACTCGCTGGTCGCCCCCCTCCAGACCGGGATCGCCGACGTCGGGCTGGTGGTGCTCGCGCACGCGCCGCGAGGGATCACGCCGGTCCGACTCGCGGCGCACGGCGCGCTCGACGGAGCGGAAGGCGCGCCGACGACCATCGTGGGGTACGGCACCACGGCACCGCTGAGCGATGCACTTCCGGACAGCACGCGCTGGGACGGCACGCGTCGGATCCGGACGTCGAAGGTTCGACGCGTGATCGACGAGACGTGGGCGCTCTGGTCGCTGCCGAGCTACGTGTGCTCGGGCGACTCCGGCGGCGGCATCTTCCTGCGAACGCCCGACGGCGACCGGCTCGTCGCCAACGTGAGCGACGGCGGCCGCGATTGCCGCAGCCACAACAACAACAATCGACTGGACACCCGCGGCATCCAGCGCTGGATCGACGAGGCGCTGACGCCCTGACGCACCGCCGACGGACATTGGCGCGCCGAGCGGGGGAGCCGCATCTTCTCCGCATCAGGGAGACTCTCATGCACGCCCTCGCCCGCAGGTTCCGCGGCGTCGCCGCGGTCGCGTTCTTCCTCGCGCCCATCGACGCGGCGTTCGCCGCCGCGACGGTCGCGCTCGCGAGGCACGCCGCCCGCCACGAGGAGGCGGTGCGGTGAACGGCACGCGCGTCCCGGTCGGCGCCAGGGTCGTCGCCGTGCTCTTCGCCCTCCTCGCGCTCAACGCGCTGAACGAGCTGCTCTCCATGGTGTCCGGCGAGAGCGATGGGCCCCTCGCGCTCGCCGCGCTTCAGGCGCTCGTCGGCGTCTGCGCCACGGCGGCCGCCGTGGGCGCGTGGATCGGCGCGCGGTGGGCACCAGCGCTCGCCGCGCTCTACGGCGTGGTCGCGGCCGTGATGGTCGTGTCGCTCGGGCCGCTGCTCGAGATGCCGGCCGAGGAGGCGGGCGGCCTCTGGATCGGCGCCGCCGTGATCCTGGCCTTCGCGCTCGTCTGCGCGTGGTACCTGCGCCGCGCCTTCCGTCGAGCGATCGCGCCGGCCCCGATCGAACCGGCATGACCGACGTCGTCGCGCGCCTCGCCACGGCGCTCGCGGACCGCTACCGCATTCTCCGCGAGCTCGGCACCGGCGGCATGGCGACGGTGTACCTCGCCCACGACGAGCGCCACGACCGCGACGTCGCGATGAAGGTCCTGCACCCGGACCTGGGCGCCGCGCTCGGCGCCGAGCGGTTCCTCGCCGAGATCCGCACCACGGCGCGGCTGCAGCACCCGCACATCCTGCCCCTCCTCGACAGCGGCGAGGCCGACGGCCTGCTGTACTACGTCATGCCGTACGTCATCGGCGAATCGCTGCGCGACCGGCTCACGCGCGAGCGCCAGCTCCCGATCGACGACGCGCTGCGCATCGCGCGCGAGGTGGCCGACGCGCTGGGCACGGCGCACGCGATCGGCATCGTTCACCGCGACATCAAGCCGGAGAACATTCTTCTGGGCGGGCGCCACGCGCTCGTCGCCGACTTCGGCATCGCGCTCGCCGTGCAGACCGCCGGCGGGCACCGCATGACGCAGACGGGGCTCTCGCTCGGCACGCCGCAGTACATGTCGCCGGAGCAGGCGATGGGCGACCGCGCGATCGACGCGCGCACCGACGTCTACTCGCTCGGCGCCGTCACGTACGAGATGCTCGTCGGCGACCCGCCGTTCGCCGGCTCGACGGTGCAGGCGATCGTCGCCAAGGTGCTCACCGAGCGGCCGACGGCGCCGCGCGCCGTGCGCGACACGGTGCCGCCGCACGTCGAGCGCGTGGTGCTCACGGCGCTCGCCAAGCTGCCGGCCGACCGGTACGCGACGGCGGAGAAGTTCGCCGACGCGTTGGCGAGCGGCGGCACCGGCGCCGAGCCCGCGCCGGCCGAGGGTGCGCGGGTCACGGACTCGGCGCCGCCGGGGCGCGCGCGCTCGCGAGCGGCGGAGCTGGCGGTGCTCGCCGGCGCCGTCGCGCTCACCGCGATCGTCACGTGGGCGATCGCGCGGCGGAGCGCCGAGCCCGAGGCGACGTGGTCGACGTTCACGCAGCTCACCGACGCGACGGGGGTGGAAACGTCCCCGAGCCTCTCTCCCGACGGGCAGTACTTCGCCTACTCCGGGAACGCGCGCGGCGGCTACGACATCTACGTGCAGCGCGTCGGCGGGCGGACGCCGGTGCTCGTCGCCGGCGACTCGGCCGTGGACGAGGTGTGGCCTGCGTATTCGCCCGACGGCAAGCAGATCGCTTACGGTGTGCGCGGCGGTGGCATCTTCGTCGTCGGCGCGACCGGCGAGTCGACGCGCCGGATCACGACGGTCGGCTCGAATCCCGCCTGGTCGCCGGATGGGCAGCGCATCGTGTTCGGCTCCGAAGAGGTGCGCACCCCCTACAGCGTCAACTCCAACGGCACGATCTGGGTCGTCGACGCCGCAGGAGGCGAGCCGCGACAGATCGACTCGAGCAGGGTGACCGCTTCCTATCAACCGGCCTGGTCACCGTCCGGGGAGCGCATCGCGTTCTGGTCCAGCACGGGCGGCCAGCGCGACCTCGAGACGATCCGCGCCGACGGCAGCGATCGCGTGAAGGTGACCAATGATCCCGACGTCGATTGGGCACCGGCGTGGTCGGCGGATGGGAGGTCACTCGTGTTCGCGAGCGATCGCGGCGGCACGATGGGCCTGTGGCGCATCGCGGTCGATCAGTCTTCCGGCCGTCCCACCGGCGCGCCGGAGCCGATCGCCGCGGGAGTGGACGTCGCGATGGACATGCCGCATCCGTCGGCGGACGGCGACGCGGTGCTCTTCCGCTCGAAGCTCGAGTCGGTGAATCCGGCGGCGATCGCGTTCGATCCGGAGAGCCCACGCATCGGCGAGGTCAGGCTGCTCCAGAACCGGGCGGGCACGCTCGTGCCGACCGACGTCTCGCCCGATGGCCGCTGGCTCGCGCTGGCGAACGCACACGCCCGCCAGCAGGACATCTTCCTCATGCGAACGGACGGCTCGGGGCTCACCCGGCTCACCGACGACCTCGCGCGCGACTGGCAGCCGCGCTTCACGGCCGACGGTACGACCCTGACGTTCTACTCGAACCAGAGCGGCAAGTACGACGGCTGGTCGATCCGCACGGACGGAAGCGGACGCACGAAGCTGACGGACGTCCGGACCGGCGCGGTCTTCCCGATGTTTTCACCCGACGGCAAGCGGCTCGTCACGGCGGTGATCCCCGACCGGGCGGCGTTCGGCGCCGCGCCCTTTCCCATCACGGACTCGACGATGAAGCCGATCGACGGCCTGCGGTTTCCGGCCGGAGTGCTCACACCGTCGTACTGGTCGAGGAGCGGTCGCTGGATCTCCGGCTACGTGATCAAGCCGACGGGAGACGCCACCGGGTTCGGCGTGCTCGAGGTCGCGACGGGGAAGGCACGTCAGCTCAACGAGGACTCGCACAGCTACGACCTCGCCTGGCTCCCCGGCGAGCAGCGGGTGGTCTACTTCACCGACCAGGCGAAGCTCGTGGTGCAGGACCTCGTCACGCTCGCGCGCCGCGAGATCCCCGGCACGCTCCCCCATCCGCCCGACCCGTTCGGCGGCGTCATCGCGTCGCCCGACGGTCGCACGCTCTACTACGGCGCGCGGCAGCTCGAGTCGAACATCTGGCTCGTCACGCGATCGGCGACAACGGCACGCTGAGCCGCCAGCCGACGATCGTCTGCCTCGCTGGGCCGCAGATTTGACGCGGAGGCGCGGAGGCACGCGGAGGCGCGGGGGACCTCGGTCTGTCTTCTGTCATCCCGAGCGAGCGCAGCGAGTCGAGGGATCTGCACCCGTGGCGCGACGCAACCCTCGACGCCGACGCCAAGCAACTGCTCTTGGGGGCTGTGGGTGGTGGAAGCACTGCACCGATACACACAGCACGACCCGGAGAGCGGTTCTCCGGCTCGCTGTGAATCTCCGCCCCTCCGCGCCCAAGTCCGCGGCGCAGCGATGCCTCGATTTGGCTCGCTCGCCTACCTGGCCCGGCCCCCCAGCCACAGTAGTGCGTCCACGATCAGCCGGTCCTGCACCGGATTGCCGAGCGTGTAGGACAGCGTGCGATTCGTCGCATCGTACCGGTGCTCGTAGTCGATGTCGTTGTGGCCGAAGTTGAAGTAGATCATCCGGTACTTCCGATTCGTCCACGCGACGGGATAGTAGCCCGAGAGCCAGATCTCGTGCGGCTTCGGGCCCGTGCCGAGCGGGAAGCTCGTCGAGTCCACGGCGAGCAGGATGTCCACGTCACCGTTCTTCCTGAGGTCGTGCTCCCAGCGGTACCACTCGCTCGGCGAGGAGCGGAACGTCGCCGGCAGGTTGCGCGTCGCCGGGTGGTCGCGCTTCTCGACGCGCAGCACCGCCGACGTCGGCCGCCAGGTGTTGCTCGCGTACTGCCCCACGCCGAGGAAGGTGTCGTGGTACCAGGGCCAGTTCGCCGGATACTTCGACTGGCCCAGGGCGAAGCCGGCGAAGTGGAACCCCATCCACGCGCCGCCGCGCTCCATCCACCGCTGGAACGCGGCGCGCTGGGCCGGCTCCTCCGGCCTCGTGTCGAGGAAGACGACCACCTGGTAGCGCGCCAGCACCGTGTCGTTCAGCCGGCTCCAGTCCGACGTCGTGTCGAACGTGAAGCCGTGCTCCGCCGCCCGCGCCGGGAACCAGCGCACCGCCTCGCCGAGGAAGCTGATGTGCGCCTGGTCCTGTTTGCCGGTGAAGAAGGCAAGCACGCGGAACTCCGGCTCGCTCGGGCGGCGAGCGGCGTGCGCGCACGCCAGCGCGAGCAGCGCGGCCAGCGCCGCGAGCGCGCTCGTCCGCCGGAGTCGCATGGGCGTGCAGAAGGGCATGGTGGCGCGTGGGCTGGGCGGGAGGGGCGTACGAGGACTCGCCGCGGCGAGCGCGCCCATGGTACGGGGCCGTGCCTGCGGCGGCAACTCGGCGCACGGCGAGGCGTTCCCCGCAGGTGACGCGGCTCGGGGACGGCGGCGTAACGCGGCCGACGCAGGATTCACCCGCTCGATGCCGTCGAGCGCCGTCCGCGGCCCCGCTGCCGACGCCAGACCCATTTCCCCGCACAGGTATCCCACATGTCGACCACCCGAGCCCTCCGGTCCGCGCTCGCCCTCGCCCCGCTCGCCTTCACCCTCGCCGCCTGCGCGTCCGACGCCGGCACTGCGCCATCTACCATGACCGCCGCCGGACCTGCCCGGGCGCTCGGCACCTTCGGCAGCGTGTTCACCGTCCAGCTCCGGCAGTTCCCGACCGACCCAACCATTCCCACCGATCCGCTCTACGGCTTCGGCAACCTACAAGTGCGCCTCGGCTCGCTCGTCGACGACAGCTGCCTGCCGCCGAACCCGATCACGCCGCAGCCCGGCGAGACGCTGCTCTCCGTGTGCGGACGGATCTTCAACGAAGGGGGCGCGCTTTACGAGGGCGGAGGGATCTACATGGCCGAGCTCGGCGGCGACGGCTCGATACCCATCGTGCAGTTCGGCGGCACGATCCCGAGCGATCCCTGCCGCCGCTACGAGATCGGCGGTGCCGTCCTCGTCTCCGATGCGATCGCCGCGGACATGATCGCCAACCCCACCCGTTACACCGTGAACTTCGAGGGCGACGTGCAGGGCGCCGCGACGTCGATCGGCGGCGCCTTCGACGGTTCTGCGTGGGGACCGGTCGGCACTCGCCCGGAGACGGACCCCTACTTCAGCGCCAAGGTGTGCAGCGTCGCCATCACGCCGTGACGAGCGCTCGGGCCGGGCGGCGTACCGCCGCCCCCCGGAGCCCCGGCATCGCGCCGGGGCTCGCGCCACGCAGCGGCACGAACGCCATGGACGCGACGAGGGGGCGGGGACGGAGGCAAATACCGGCAGCGAGCGGCGTTACCGCGCGGTAACGACTCGCCGCGTCAGCGCCGTAACGCCGGCGCCCGATGCTGGCGGCGCTCGATGACGCCGCGCGTCGCACGGCGAGCCGTCGATGCCCACCTTGTACCTCCGACCACGGATTCGCCATGACCACCCTCCGCACCCTCCGACCGGCGCTTGCCCTTGCCGCGCTCGCCCTCGCCGCCGCGTGCGCCTCCGACGCCGGCACCGCGCCCGCCGAGTTGACTGCCGACGCCCCCGCCCGCTCCCTGGGCGCCGTCGGGACCGTCTTCACCGCCCAGCTTCGCGCATTCCCCAACGATCCGATCTTTCCCACCGACCCCGTGATCCCGAACGACCCCGTGTTTCCGAACGATCCCCTCTACGGCTACGGCCAGGTCCGCATCCGGCTCGGGTCCGTCGTGGACGACACGTGCCTTCCACCCAGCCCGATCACGCCGCAGCCCGGCACCACGGTGCTCTCGCTGTGCGGGCGGATCTTCAACGAGGGGGGCGCGCGCTACCGCGGGGCGGGGATCTACCTCACGCAGGTCGGCGGCGACGGCTGGATCCAGGTCGCGCAGCTCAACAGCACCATCCCGACCGACCCCTGCCGTCGCTACGAGATCGGCGGTGCGGCCCTCGTCTCCGACGCGCTCGCGGCGGACATGATCGCCAACCCTACGAAATACCTGATCAACTTCGAGGGTGACGTGAGCGGCGAGCGCACGACGATCAGCGGCGTCTTCGACGGATCCGCCTGGGGACCGGTCGGCGCCCGTCCGGAGACGGACCCGTACTTCGCCGCGAAGGTGTGCAGCGTCGCCATCACGCCGTGACGAGCGCGCGGGCCGCGCAGCGGTGCGCCGCCCGGCTCAGAGCCCCGGCATCGCGCCGGGGCTCGCGCCACGCAGCGGCACGAACGCCTCGGCCGCGACCACGCCGTGCTCGCGCCCGCGCCAGGACGCGGTCGCTTCGTGGTGCGCGCGCCAGATGCCCTGCCCGTCCTGGCTGACGTGCGCCATCAGCGCCGCGCGCTTCTTCTCGAGCACCGGCGTGATGTCGACGTACACCGTCGGCTGGAACGCCGAGGTCTGGCTCCCCGGGTTCACCTCGAAGTAGAAGACGCTCGGCGTGCGCAGCGCCAGGCACGCGCGCGTCGCGAGCAGGCTCGCGACCTGGTGGTCCATGTGCGTGTCCACCGGCCAGTGCACGAGCACGACGTCCGGCTTCTCGGCGGCGAGAAGCTTCGTCATCGCCACCACGGCGGGCTTCGTCGCCTCGGCCGCGCCGTCCACCTGCCCGAAGAACATCGGTGTTGCGCCGAGCACGACGCACGCCGCCTCGGCCTCGAGGGTGCGGATGCGCGCCGCCTCCTCGAGCGACTTCCCGTCGATCCCGCGCTCGCCACGCGTGAGGTACAGGATCTTCACCGCGTGGCCGGCGGCGGTGTAGCGCGCGAGCGTGCCTCCGCATCCCGACTCGGGATCATCCGGGTGCGCGCCGACGCAGACGACGCTGAGGCGCGTGCGGGCGCCCGGGCCGCGCGCGCGGTCGAGCGGCAGCGACGCGAGCCGTCCGGCGCCGAGGGCGGCGACCGATCGGCCGAGGAAGTCGCGGCGCGTGAGGTCCGGAGTCCTCATCGGGGAAACATGGCGTGCGGCGACTGTCGCCCGCCACCGGACGCTGCATATTGTCGCCGGCCACGGCTGTCGGACACCGCACTCTTCCATCACACGACATGTCGGAGACCCTCGCCGACGCACCCGTCACGAACGCGCAGGGCGCCGGCGACACGCTCCCCGGCCAGTCGCTCTGGCACCGCCGGCCGGTGCTGCGCGTCCTCGTCGAGGTCGCGCTCATCGCCACCGGCGTGTTCCTCGGCCTCGCCGGCGACGCGTGGCGCGAGCGCGAGCAGAAGCGCGAGGCGGCACGCGCGTCGCTGCGCCGCTTCCGCGCCGAGGTCGCGGCGAACCGCGCGGCCGTCGCCGCGGTGCGCGACTATCACGTCACGGCGCTGGCCAGCGTGCGCGCGTACCTCGACAAGCCCAACAAGGCCCGCAACACCGCCGACGTGCAGATTCAAGGGCTCCGATGGGTGACGTTCGAGCACAGCGCCTGGGACATCGCGCTCGCGACGCAGGCGCTGGCCTACATCGACGGCGACCTCGCCCATTCGCTGTCGCGCCTCTACAGCGCCCAACAGTTCTACAGCGAGCTCACGAGCGGCATGGCGCAGTCGATGTATCAGTTGCATCCCGAAGACAACTTCGACGCGTTCGCCTACGCCGTATTCGCGTTCTTCGGCGATCTCACGGCGATGGAGCCGAAGCTGATCGCGATGTACGACGAGCTACTGCCAACGATCGATCGGGCGTTGGGGGCGGATCGGGTGGAGCAGGGGGTACGGTGAGCGTCGCGCGCCGTGCTCGCGCTTCGAGTTGACCGACGTCATCATCCCTCTGCCGTGCCGGACCGCCGAACGCGCATCGTCGCGCCGAGAATCCCCGCCGCGCGCGCCCTCCACCTGCTGAGCGGGACGTGGAGAACCGAGGGCGAGCTCCTCGGCGTTCCATCTGACCCTCGCACCACGCTCGCCGAGGTCGACAGCGCTTCCGCGGCGTCTTCGCCGACGATGGCCGCACGCTCTCCGGCACCTGGCACCAGAAGTCGGGCCGGACGTGGAAGGCCTGGCTTGCCATCACGCTGCACAAGGCCGGCTCGTAGCTTTCGACATCCACTGCAGGAGCAACGATGGCAAAGTCGATCCTGGTGATCACCGGTGACGGTGGCGAGTGCTACGAGACGCTCTACGCCATGCACCGATTTCGCGAGGCCGGCTACGAGCCGAGCATCGCGGCTCCGTCGCGCAAGCGGCTCCACCTGGTGATCCACGACTTCGAGCCCGGCTGGGACACGTACGTCGAGCGTCCCGGCTATCAGGTCGCGTCGGACCTCGCCTTCGACGAAGTGCACGTCGACGACTACGACGCGGTGCTCGTGCTCGGCGGCCGCGCGCCGGAATACCTGCGGAACGACACGCGCGTGCTCGAGATCGTGCGCTCGTTTCACGAGCGCGAGAAGTGGGTCTTCGCGATCTGCCACGGCATCCAGGTGCTGGCGAGCGCCGGGCTGGCCAAGGGCGCGCGCGTGACGGCGTACGAGCATTGCCGCGTGGATGCGGAAGCCGGCGGCGGCGAGTACGTCGCCGACCAGCAGGCGGTGCGCCACGGGAGGATGGTGACCGCGCAGACGTGGCAGTCGCATCCCGAGTTCTATCGCGAGGTGATGGCGTGCCTCGGCGCTGGGTGAGCGCTGTGCCGCCGGCGTTCGGCCTCGGCGCATGCGCCGCCGCGCTGGCGCTGGCGATGTCGACGGCGGCCCTCGTCGCGGAGCCCGCGCTCGCGCAGCGCGCAGCCACCGGCCTCGACGCGCCGACCGCGGGGCGGTTCGCGGCCCTGGCGTTGGCGTGCGTCCAGAAGGAATACCCGAACAAGATCAGCCACGTCCTGAACTCACCCGAGGACGCGAAGACGCCGCGTCAGCTCACGCCCGCGTTCTACGGCTGCTACGACTGGCACTCATCGGTGCATGGCCATTGGCTGCTGGCGCGCCTGGTTCGCACGTTTCCGAACGAGCGCTTCGCGACCGACGCGAGCGCGGCACTCGAGGCGAATCTCACCCCCGCCCACATCGCCGGCGAAGTCGCGTACCTGACCGCGCCCGGACGCGAGACGTTCGAGCGCCCGTACGGTCTGGCCTGGCTGCTGCAGCTGGGCGCCGAGCTGCGCGAGACGCGGACGCCCGCCGCGGCTGCGCTGTCGTCGGCGCTGAAGCCGCTCGAGGCCGCGGTGGTCGCGCGGCTCGAGGCCTGGGTGCCGAAGCTCGCGTACCCCATTCGCGAAGGCGAGCACGCGCAGACCGCGTTCGCCTTCGGGTTGATTCTCGACTATGCGCGCGAAACGCACCCGGCCCTGGCCACGATGGTCGTCACAAAGCTGCGCGAGTTCCATCTGCGGGATCGCGACTGTCCCATTCACTACGAGCCGTCCGGCCAGGACTTCCTCTCGCCCTGCATCGCCGAGGCCGACGTGATGCGCCGCGTGCTGCCACCTGCCGAGTTCGCGGCGTGGTTGACGGCGTTCCTGCCGCGCCTGCCCACCACTGACTCGGGAGCGTGGCTGCCGCTCGGCGTCGTCACCGACAAGTCGGACGGCAAGCTCGCGCACTTGGACGGTCTCAACCTCAGTCGGGCGTGGATGCTGGAGGGGATCGCGGCGGGGCTGCCCTCCGACGATCCGCGGCGGCGCGCCCTCCTGGCCGCCGCGGCGAGTCACGCCGCCGGCGGCCTCGCCGCCGTCACCGGCGAGCACTATGCGGGCGGGCACTGGCTCGGCAGCTTCGCCACGTATCTCGCGACGCGCCGAGGGATCGGCAGGTAGTCAGAAATCCGCCCGAATCCCCGCGTTGATCGTCGCGCCCGTGAGCTCGGTCCACGCGTCGGTCGTCCAGCGCCCGCCGCGGCCGCGCGCGGGCAGCACGAGCGGGTCGAACCGCGTCTGGCGCACGCCGCCGAGATTCTCGCCGTTCACGAAGAGCCGCGCGCCGCGCAGCAACGCCACGCGCCACTCGCCGAGCAGGCCGACCAGCAGATACGGCCTGCTCTCCGTGCGGTACGGATTGTCGTCGAGCGTCTGGCGCCCGGTGTAGAAGAACTCGAGCCCCACGCGGCCTCGCCCCTCCTTCTCCCAGATGACGTCGAGCCCCGCGGCGTGTCGCGGCGTCAACGGCGCGTCGCGACGCACGCCGGCCCGCTCCGGGTCCTCGTCGGTCGATCGGAGGTGCACGTAGGTGCCGAGCAACCCGAGCTCGCCCGCGAGCACGTCCTCGATCCGCAGCCGCGCGAACACGTCCGTGCCCCACGTCGTCGTCGGGATGGTCGCGTTCGCGAGCACGAGCAGGGGCGGCGCGTCGCGCACGAGCAGCGGCCGCTCGATGCGCGACGCGAACGCCGTCGCGTTGAGCTCGAGCCGACCGAGCGCCGTGGGCACCGGACCGCCCACGTCGAGCGAGGCGCTCCGCGCTCGCTCCGCCACGAGCGTCGTCCGGCCGCCGACGACGTAGGGCCGCACCGCCGAGAGCGTCGTCGCTTCCGTCTCGTCGGTGAACGGTGTCGGCGCGGCGGTGCCCGTCCCACCCGAGAGCCGCGTCGTCCACCCGGCGAGCGCACCCTCCGGGCCGCCGCGCAGCAGGAGTGAGAGGCGCGGGTTCACCGTGGTGCCGTAGACGTCGTGCGCGTCGGTGCGCACGCTCGCCGACAGCGCGAGCCGCGACGCGACGTCGACGTCGAGCTGCGCGAACGCCGCCGGCACCGAGTGCGTGTAGTCGAAGCCGGCGACGTCGGCGGCGCGATACGTCTCGCGCTCGTACGCGACTCCCACCACGGCGCCGAGCCAACCACGGGGGACCGCGAGCGCGGCCTCGACGAAGTCGGTGCGGTGCCGGTCGCGCTCCAGCAGCCCGCCGAAGCGGTGGCCGTGCTCCTGACCCACCATCACGCCGCGCACGGTGAGGATCGCGCCGTGCAGCGGCGTCGCGCTCGAGTCGGGGATCGCCCATCGCGCGAGGGCGCCGACGTCGGCGCGCCGCGTGCGCAACGCCTCGACGAACGCGCCCGCGCCGGCCGGCAGCCCGCGTCCGTCGGGCGACCCACCCTCGCGATCCTCCGCCGTGAACCCGGCGGTGAGGAACGCCGTGCGTCCCGCGCCGTCGTCGAAGTAGAGCCGCGGCCGCGCGACGCCGCGCGAGTAGCCGGCGAGGTCCATCCACCCGTCGCCGTCGACGTCCTGCCGGCTCTGGCCGTGCGCGCCGGCGAGCAGCGTGTAGCCGAGCCGGCCCGTGATCGGTCCCGAGCCGAAGAAGACGCCGTCGCTGCCGCCGCGCGACGTGCGATTCACGAGCGCCGTGCGCGTGGTCTCGCGAGACGGCCGGCGCGACACGAGATCGATCACGCCGCCGAGCGCCGACCCGCCGTAGAGGGCGGACGCCGAGCCCTTGATCACCTCGACGCGCGCGAGGTCGATCGGCGGGATCTGCATGAGGCCGAGGCCACCGGCCTGCCCGTACAGCGGCAGCCCGTCCGACAGCACGAGCGAGTACCGGCCGCGCAGCCCCTGGATGCGCACGCTCGCGCCGCCGAGCGACGGGTTGCTCGACTGCACGCGCAGCCCGCTCGTCTCGTTGAGCATCATCGCGATGTCGCCGGGGGTCATCGCCACCTTCTCGCTGATCTCCTCCTCGTCGATCACCTCGACGCGGAGCGGCGTGTCCTCCACGCGGCGCTCGCCGCGCGTCGCGGTGACGACGATCGCCTCGAGCTCCGCCTCCTGCTCCTCGAGCTCGATCACGACCGCCGTGTCCTGTCCGGCGCGGAGGGTGAGGCGCAGCGAATCGGGGCGGAGCCCGAGGCGCGCCGCGCGGAGCACGTACGTACCGGCGGGGACGGTGAGCGCGGCGACGCCGCGAGCGTCGGTCTGCGCGGCGGCGCCCGGCCGTCCTCCAGGGCTCACCCCCTCGGGCGCACCGAGCCGCACGACGACACCCGGCGCGGGGGAGCCGTCGTGTCGCGCCGTGACGACGACGCGGGCGAGCGAGTCGGAGCGCGTCGCGGGGTCCTGCGCCGCGGCGACGGCGGGCGCGACCGCGAGCGCGACCGCGAGCGCGGCGAGCAGTGAAAGCGAGCGGTACGTGAAGCGGCGAAGCATCCGAGGAATATGACCGCGGCGACGTCGCCGCGGTCGATCGTCGCCCGTGCCGCCGGCCGGTCAGCTCCGCGCCCGCTCGTAGTCCAGGCCCACCACCCCGCTGGGATACGGCGTCACCGATCGCAGCGTGAACGCCGCGTGCACCCCGTCCGGCAGCAGGCGCTTGCCGCTGCCGAGCGTGAGCGGGTAGAGCAGCAGATGCAGGCCGTCCA
>DASTSX010000326.1:0-20477 GCA_035760455.1 Gemmatimonadaceae bacterium
TCATCGCTCATCGCTCATCGCTCATCGCTCATCGCTCATCGCTCATAGCTCACTGTGACCAATTCGTTGCTCGGACATGCGGATTCCGATACGCGTCGCCGGCAGGCTTCGACGTGTAACGGGCTCCGCTACGAAGGAGCCGAGGCACCAGCACGTCTCCTCCGTCCACATATGGTAATGTCCATTCGTCGCTCGTCCTCGCCCAGCCGCCTTCGTCCCGCGCGAGTCGTCGCACGCCTCGCTCGACTCGTGGCGGTGCCGATGCTGCTCGCCGCCGCGACCGCTTCCGCTCGCGCCCAGGAGACCGGCCGCATCGTCGGCCGCGTCGTCGATGCCGCCAGCGGCGCCGGCCTCGTCGGGGTGGGAGTGCAGGTCGTCGGCACCGCGATCGGTGCCCAGTCGGGGGTCGACGGTCGCTTCGCCATCGCGAACGTGCCCGCCGGCACGGTGAGCCTGCGGGCGCAGCGCATCGGGTTCCAGCCCAAGGTGATCACCGGTCTGCAGCTCGCCGCGGGCCAGTCGCTCGAGCAGAGCATCGCGCTCGCGACGGCCAACGTGCAGCTCGAGGCCGTGACCGTCACCGCCTCGAGCGAGAAGGGGCTCGTGAGCGAGGCGCTCGACATGCAGCGCAAGGCCACGGGCGTGGTGAACTCGATCACCGTCGAGCAGATCCAGCGCAGTCCCGACTCCGACGCCGCGCAGGCGGTGCAGCGCGTGAGCGGCGTGACCGTACAGGACGGCCGCTACGTGGTGGTCCGCGGGCTCGGCGAGCGGTACACGACGACGTCGCTCAACGGGGCCCGCATCCCGAGCCCCGAGCCCGAGCGCCGCGTCGTCCCCCTCGACCTCTTCCCGTCGAACCTGCTGCAGTCGGTCACGACGTCGAAGACCTTCACCCCCGACCAGCCCGGCGACTTCAGCGGCGCCCAGGTGGACCTGCGTACGCGCGAGTTCCCCGCGTCGCGCGTGACGGCGCTCTCGCTCAGCACCGGATACAACAGCCGCACCACCGGCAAGTCCATCGTCGGTGCGCCGCGCGAGGGCCGCGAGTGGCTCGGCTTCGGCGGCGCCGAGCGCGACGTCCCCGCACTCGTGCGGCGGGCCGGCAACATCTCCGGCAACTTCACCCAGCAGGACTACAACGCGTTCGCGAGCTCCTTCCGGAATGCGTGGTCGGTGAACCGGCGCAACGGCGCGCCGAACACGTCGGCCAGCGTCTCGGTGGGTGGGAACGATCCCGTGCTCGGCCAGCGGATCGGCTACACGGGCTCGCTGACGTACGCGTACGGCACCGAGGTCCGCTCGGACGAGGTCCGCGCGTTCTCGATCCCCACGCCCACCGGCGGCACCGAGGAGGTGGACCGGTTCGAGGGCAGCACCGGTCGCGAGACGGTGCTCTGGGGCGGGCTCCTCAACCTCAGCACGCTGCTCGGAAGCGCCAATCGCATCAGCCTGAACAACACCTACACGCGCAGTGCCGACAACGAAGGGCGGGTCGAGTCGGGGAACGACGAGAACAGCGGCCTGCCGTTCGAGATCCAGCGGCTGCGGTTCATCGAGCGCTCGATCTGGTCGTCGCAGCTCGCGGGCGAGCACGAGCTCACGCCGCGCAACCGCGTGCAGTGGACGGCCACGGGCTCGGGTGTCACGCGACGGGAGCCGGACCGCTCCGAAGTGGTGTACGCACGTGACGCCGCGGGCGGGACGCCCTTCCTCTTCGGCGCGAACGAGGGGGCGGTGCGCACCTTCGGCGACCTGACCGAGAGCAGCTTCAACGGCACGGCCGACTACACGTACCGGTTCGGCGGGGACGCGACGCCGCACTCGGTGAAGGTGGGCGGCCTGTTCCGATACACGTACCGCGACGCGGCGAACCGCTCGTACAGCCTCCAGGCGAGCCTCCCGCGCGAGGAGCGCGAGCGCACCCCCGAGGAGATCTTCGACGGCCGGTTCAGCGGGACGGACGACGCGGTCGTGCGCGTGGTCGCGCTCTCGCAGGGCGGCTCGTACGAGGCCGCCGACGCGATCGGCGCGGGATACGCGATGGCCGAGTACCAGCTGGGCGAGCGCTTCCACCTGATCGGTGGCGCGCGCGTCGAGTCGCAGTCGCTCGAGGTCCGGGCGCGGCCGCTGTTCGGCAACCGCGTCAAGGTGACGCCGACGTACACGGACGTCCTGCCGTCGCTCGCGCTGAACGTCAAGCTCACGACGAACCAGCAGCTGCGCCTCTCGGGGTCGCAGACGCTGGCGCGCCCCGAGTACCGCGAGATCGTGCCGATCGCCAGCCGCGACGTCATCGGTGGCGAGCAGTTCCTCGGCAACGAGAAGCTCGAGCGCACGCTCATCCAGAACGCCGACGTGCGCTGGGAGTGGTACCCCGACGTCGGCGAGATCCTGAGCGTGGGCGTGTACGCCAAGCGCTTCCAGGATCCGATCGAGCGCATCTACCGCGGCACGTCGGGCACGCGTGTCACGACCTTCGAGAACGCCGAGAAGGCGACCAACTACGGCGTGGAGCTCGAGCTGCGCAAGCGCCTCGGCTTCGTGGCGGGCGCGCTCGAGCCGCTCACGTTCTTCTCGAACGTGACGCTGATGCAGAGCGAGATCGACCTCGCCAACGTGAGCGGCGGCTCGGTGGAGGAGAGCCGTCCGATGGTGGGACAGGCGCCATACGTCGTGAACACCGGGCTGACCTACGCCTCCGGCGACGGGCGGCTCTCGGCCACGGCGCTCTACAACGTGGTCGGCCGGCGCATCTTCGCGGCGAGCCTGCTTCCGCTGCCGAGCGTGTACGAGGAGGCGCGCAACGTCGTCGACTTCTCGCTCCGCTTCCCGGTGCGCGGCGGCCTCACCGGCCGGTTCGACGCGCGCAACCTGCTCGACGAGCCCTACGAGGTCACGCAGGGCACCGTGACGCGCGAGTCCTATCGCGCCGGCCGCGTCTTCGCGCTCGGCATGCAGTGGCAGCGGCGGTAGCGGCGCGGCGATCGAACGGACGGCGTCACGCTCCGTGACGCATCCGTAACCCAACCGTGGCGGGAGCGCCATGCTCCCGCGCTTTCCTTCGACGCGGCGGCAGCTCGCCGCCGCTCATCGAGCGCACCACGCTTTCACTCATTGCGGACAACCTGATGACGTATTCCCTGACGCGATCCATCTCCACGGCCCTCGTGCTGAGCCTCGGCGTGCTCGCCGCGTGCGGCGGCCTCGCGGACGATCCGTGCGACGCCAGTCCCACGGCGCCGGGCTGCGGCGGCGGCATCGCGCCCGGCGCGGCCGACATCAGTGCGGACATCACGACGTCGCGCACGCTGTACAAGGACACCACCTACACCCTCACGAACTTCATCCACGTCGCCAACGGGGCCACGCTCACGATTCAACCCGGCACCACCATCAAGGGGCGCGTGGGCTCGGCACTGTTCATCATGCGCGGCGCGAAGATCGACGCGCGCGGACGCGAGGACGCGCCGATCGTCCTCACCTCGGATCAGGCCGCGGGCTCGCGCAAGCCGGGTGACTGGGGTGGCCTCATCATCATCGGGCGCGGCATCATCAACCGCGCGGGCGCCGTCCTGCTCGAGGGCACCGGCTCGAGCGCCACGAACCCGAGCATCGACTACGCCGGCGGGGCCGACAACGCGGACAACAGCGGCGTGCTGCAGTACGTGCGCGTCGAGTTCGCCGGCTTCGGCGTCGCGGCGAACCAGGAGCTCAATAGCGTCACGCTCGCCGCCGTCGGCAGCGGGACGACGATCGACCACGTGCAGACGCTGGCCGGGCTGGACGACTCGTTCGAGTGGTTCGGCGGCGCGGTCGACGCCAAGTACCTCGTCTCCTACGCGTCGCAGGACGATCACTTCGACGCCGCCGAGGGGTACGTCGGGCGCAACCAGTATCTGATTGCCTTCCAGCGCGTGCTGCTCGAGCCGCGCGCCGGGTCGGGCGTGCGGTCGGGCGACCCACAGGGCTTCGAGATCGACGGCTGCGGCTCCGCGTCCGGCGGCGGATGCACGCTCGGCTACAACTCGACGCCGCTGAACATCCCGCTGTTCGCCAACTTCACCATGGTGGGCACCGGGAACAACGCGGACGTCCTGGCCACCTCGGGTGGCTACGGCCTTCAGCTCCGCCGCGGGACGGGTGGCTACTACGTGAACGGCATCCTCGCCCGGTGGCCGCGCGCGGCGATCAGCCTCCGCGACACCGAGACCCAGACGCGCTTCACGAACGGTGAGGCGATCATCCGCAACGTGTCGGTGGTGGAGACGGGCACGACGGCCGGGACGAACGGACCGATCTTCGAGACGGGGACGGGTCGCTTCGCGATCGACGCCACCGCCAACGCGATCATCGCCGAGCCGGCCACGCTGGCGACGACCGGGGTGTTCACCGGGATCCCGGCAGCGCCGACCGGCGCGACGCTGGACTTCTCCCTCGTCACCGGCGCGGCGGCGCGTACCGGCGGGACGGGTGCGTTCACCGGTGCGCTGCTGACGAAGGGCGGCACCTTCGTGACGGGGACGAGCTTCCGCGGCGCCGCGGATCCCTCGGCGCCGAAATGGTGGCAGGGCTGGACCAGCTACGCCGAGAACTAGATCTCTCGAACGATGACGGCGCGGCGGCCGGCGCGAGAGTCGCGCCGGCCGCCGTCGCATACACGCCAGGCTCACACGACATGACGCATCGCATTCATCGTCACCGCATCCGCGACGGTCTGACCGTTCTGCTCTTCCTCGCCTCGCTCGGCTGCGATGGCGAACGTGGCTCGCGGACGACGGACAGCGCGGCCGCGACCGCCGTGGTGCCCGGGATCGTGGACAGCGTCTTCCCCCCGGAGGAGGCGATGCGCCGCTTCCGGGAGGGTGTGCCCGCGGTGTCGGCGCTCGAGAACGCCGCGCCGAGCCGCGATTCGCTCGTGCGATCATTCGTCCGGGCCCTCGAGCGGCGCGATACGGCCGCCGTTCGCACCATGGTGATGACGCGCGCGGAGTTCGCGTACCTCTACTATCCGACGAGCCCGCACGCGCGCCCCCCGGCACAGCAACCGCCCGCGCTGGTGTGGTTCCTCCACCTGGAGAACAGCGAGAAGGGGGTAGGCCGCGCTCTCGACCGATTCGGCGGCCAGCGCATCCGCCTGCGCGGCTACACGTGCGCCACGCCACCGCGCGTCGAGGGAGCGAACACGATCTGGGACGACTGCCCACTGCGGATCGGGGCGGGCGGCGATACCGCGACGGTCCGGTTGTTCGCGGGCGTCATCGAGCGCGCCGGCCGGTTCAAGATCCTGTCGTACGCGAACGACCTGTAGACGAGCTGGGGGCGCTGGTCCGTCGTTGTGCGGCGCCTCCGGCCTCTGTCGCATCCAGTCATCCAAACGACGACTGCGACTCTCGCGGAGCCGCGGAGGACGCTGAGAAGGCCTGGACTCGCGAAATCACGGCGCGTTGCGGCCACGCACCGCCCGCACCGCCGCACCCCGACCAACGGTTCCGGGACACCCCTCGTACGAAGCGGTACCTGCACCGTCCCACCCAGCCTTCCGCTCATCGCGAGGTGTCATGAGCCCGACTTCCCCACGCTCCCCGATCGATCGTCGCGCGTTCCTCACCAGGCTCGCCGGCGTCGGTGGTGCCGCGCTCGCCAGTTCGTACGTGCTCCCGGCGTGGGCCGAGTCGCTCGGCGACGGTGCGCTCACCGCCCCGTGGCGCGACCAGATCGGTCTACAGCTCTTCACCGTGCGCGACCGGTTCCCGACCGACTACGCCGGGACGCTCCAGGCCGTGGCGACGATCGGCTACAAGCAGGTGCAGCCGACGATGAACTACGGCGGTCGCACGCCGGCCGACGTGAAGGCGATCCTCGACGGGGCGGGACTCACCGCGCCGACCACGCACGTGAGCCCGCCCACCGGCGCCGACTTCGAGCGCACGCTCGAGGACTACGCGAAGATCGGGCACCGCTACACGACCGTACGCATCAGCACCGAGGGACGTGGCGGCGGCGCAGGAGGTGGACGACCCCCGGGAGCGGCCGCCGGAGCGGGCGGCGCGCCGCGCGCCGCTGGTGACTCCGCGGCGGCGGCCGGCACGCCGGCGAGTGGGCCGCGGCCGCAACGTCCGCCCGCGCCGCCGCAGACGCTCGACGCGGTGAAGCGTACCGCCGACGCGCTCAACCAGGCGGGGCGCATCACGCAGAAGCACGGCCTCAAGGTCATCGTCCACAACCACACCGTCGAGTTCGCGCCGCTCGCCGACAGCTCGCAGCGGCCATACGACGTGCTGCTCGCCGAGACCGATCCGAGCCTCGTGGCGATGGAGCTCGACATCGGCTGGGCAGCCGTGGCCGGCGTGAAGGCGCTCGATCTCTTCCGCCAGGCGCCCGGACGGTTCGAGGTGTGGCACGTCAAGGACATCACCGGCCTCGCCGCGCTCGAGGGGAAGACGCAGGCGGAGCGGCAGCGCGCGGCGCAGATTGTCCCAGTCGGGCAGGGGGAGGTGGACTACAAGCCGATCTTCGCCCAGGCGGAGACGGCCGGCCTCAAGCACTTCTACGTGGAGCAGGACAGCGCACCGGCGAGCGGCGACTCGCTCGCGGCCGCCGCCATGAGCTATCGCGCGCTGGTGAAGGTGCTTGGGGCGTGAGCTCGTGAGTGGGATAGTGGGATAGTGAGTCGGTTTTCGAGTGAGTTGAACGGCAACGGCCACGAACCAGCATGGAGACTCCACTGAGGGATCTCCATGCCGGTTCGTGGCCTTTCGCGGTTCAACGCACCAATCAACCGACCAACCACCTCGCGATCCAACTCACCAACTCACGCGAGGTGCTCCGAACTCACGCGGGATCCTCAGTACTCATCTCGCCGGCCGCCACCACCACCCCCACGTCCGCCGCCACCACCGCCGTATCCCCCCCCACCGCCGCCGCCGCCACCGCCACGGCCTCCACCGCCGCCGTAGCCGCCTCGGCCGCCACCGCCGCCGCCGCTGCTGCCCGGAGTGCCGCCGCCGAGCCGGGTCACGTTCTCCGCGGCGGGCCCCTTCTGGCCCTGGACGACGTCGAACTCGACGCTCTCACCCTCGTCGAGCGTCTTGAAGCCGGATCCGCCGATTGCGGAGTGGTGGACGAAGAGATCCTTGCCGCCGTCCTCGGGGGTGATGAAGCCGAATCCCTTGTCGCTGTTGAACCACTTCACTGTGCCTTTCGAGCGCATGATGCTCGGTATCCTGTTCGAAACGATGAATGGGTGGTGGTGACGGCCGTCGGCGTTTCCGATGGTCGAGTTGTATGACGCAAGAGTCACGTCACTGCAGCGAAGATGCAAGCGGCAGGCACATCCGCGTCTCCAAGCATCCGCGTGGACCAGGGCCCGTAGCGCAGTGCGCCGTTCATCCGTCCTGGCGCCGCTCCTCGCCGCTCCGGCGGTCGCCCTCCGCTCGCCGGTCGCGCCGCGAGCGGCGCTCCACCGGCGAGCCGCCGACCGTGACCACGCGGCGCAGCACGAGCTCGAACGTCGAGCCGTGCCCGACCTCGCTCGTCACGCGCAGGTCGCCGCCCATGCCGCGCGCGAGGTCGCGGCTGATCGCCAGGCCGAGCCCGGTGCCCTCCACCTGCCGCGTGTAGTCGGATCGCACCTGCACGAACGGCTCGAACACCGCGTCCAGCTTGTCCGACGGGATGCCCACGCCGGTGTCGGTGATGCGCACGGCCGCGTGGTCCGACGCGTCGTCCCCCGCCAGCGCCACGGTGATCCGCCCGCCCACCGGGGTGAACTTCACCGCGTTGGAGAGCAGGTTGAGCACGATCTGACCGAGCTTGTCACGGTCCGCCCACACGTGGACCGCGTCCGCGCCGTCGTGCTCCGGGAGCAGCGTCTCGAGCGACAGCGACTTCCCGCGGAGCTGACCCTCGATCATCGGCAGCACGTCCGTCAGCACGTCGGTCACCTGCACCGGGGCGAGGTCGTACTCCACGCGTCCCGCCTCGACGCGTGCGTAGTTCAGCACGTCGTTGATCAGGCCGAGGAGGTGACGCTGGGCGCGGTCCACGCGGGCGAGCGCGTCGCGTTGCCCTTCGCTGACCGGGCCGTGGAGCTCCATCTCGATGAGCTGCACGTGGCCGGCGATCGCGTTGAGCGGCGTGCGCAGCTCGTGGCTCATGTTCGCCAGGAACTGGCTCTTGGCGCGGCTCGCCGACTCCGCCTCCGCGCGCGCCGCGCGCTCCGCCTCCACGAGCTGCGCGTTGGCGAGCGCCGAGCCGGCGCGCCGTGCGAGCTCCAACGCCATCGACAGGTCGGTCTCGCCGAACGAGCGCCCCGAGTCGGCCGACACGAGCGACAGCACCGCGGCCACGTGGCCGCTCGCGCCGCGGAGCGGCACCGAGATCGACGAGCGCATCCCCACCGACCGGAGCATCGCGAGATGCTCCGCGTCCTGCGCGACCGACGCGAGCGCCTCGTCGGAGATCTCCGGCACGAGCTCCGGCTCGCCCGTGCGCAGCACCTTCCCCGTGCCGAACGGCGCGTTCAGGTCGATCGGGTTGCGCGCCAGCGACGCGCGGACGAGCCGCACCATCTCCGGTCGCACGTGGGCGATCGCCACGGGACGGACGCGCCCGTTCTCCAGCACCTCGACGAAGCACCAGTCGGCGAGTGCCGGCACGGCCAGCTCGGCGATCATGCCCAGCGTCGCCTCGACGTCGAGCGAGCCGGCGAGCTGCGCGCTCGCTTCGGCGAGGAATGCCAGCCGCCGCTCGGCTGCTTCCGCCTGGGCGCGCGCCGCCCGCTCCGCCTCGATCAATCCCGCGCGCTCGATCGCCTGCGCCGTCTGGCGACCGACGGCGAGAAAGAACTCGCGCTCGATCACCGGGAACGCGCGCGGCTCGGCGAAGGTGAACGCCATCGCGCCCACGACGGCGTCGTCGACGAGGAGCGGCACCGTCGCCACCGCCTCCATCGGCAACTGGCCGATGTACGGCGCGACCTCCGGATGCGCGGCCAGCAGCGCCTCGCGCGACTCGATCCACTGCGGCTCGCCCGTGCGCAGGCAGCGCGTCGTCGTGCCGGGCGCCGAGAGCGGGAAGCGCTGGTACTGCGAGGGAAGCACGGGTCCGAGCCCCGTCTGGCGGACGATCGTCGCTTCCCCGGCGGCGGCATCGAGCAGCGCGAGCATCCCCGTGGTCGCGCCGGTCGCCTCCACGGCCTGCGCCACCACCACGGCGGCGACGTCGTCCACCGTGCGTGTGCCGGCCAGCACGGAGGTGAGCGACTGGAGCCGCGCGGTGCGCCCGTGCGCGCGCTCCGCCTCGTCGCGGGCCTGCTCGGCGACGTGCTGCATCCGCTCCGCCACGCGTCGCGCGCGCACCGACTCCGTCACTTCGGTGCCGATGCCGATGATGCCGGCGACCGAGCCGTCCGGCTCGACGAGCGGATGGTACACGAAGCTGAAGAAGTACTCCTCGGGGACGCCGTCGCCGTCGCGGTCGAGCGGCATGGGGAAGTCCGTGGCGAGGAAGGGCTCGCCGGTATCGAGCACGCCCTGGAGCGCCGGATAGATCGCGCCGCCGCCGTCGGGGAGCACGTCGGCGACGCGCCGGCCGAGGGGCGAGCGACCCGCCGAGATCATCTCGACGTAGCGCGGGTTCACCAGCTCGTAGACCAGATCGCGCGCCACGCGGCCCCGCAGCACCGCGACGGCGACGGGCGCCTGGCGGAACACGTCGGCCAGGCGACCGCGCTCGAGGTCGAGCGCGCGGATGAGACGCTCGCGCTCCAGCTCCCCTTCCTTCGCGGCGCTGACGTCCGTGAAGAGCATCGCGACGTGGCGATCCTCGGGCCGGCCGATGCGGAATGCGAACACGTCGAACCAGCGGCCCATCGTCGCCGCTTCGCTCTGGAAGCGGACCGACTCACCGGTGGCGAGCACCTTCGCGTAGCGCTCGAGCCAGTGCGCTTCGAGCCCCGGCACCAGCTCGCGCGCGGTGTGGCCGACCGCGTTCGCGAGCCCCGACTGCCGCACGAACGCGGGGTTGGTCTCGAGGTATCGGTAATCCACCGGTGCACCGCGCTCGTCGAAGATCATCTCGGCGATGCAGAATCCCTCGTCGAGCGACTCGAACAGGGTGCGGTAGCGCGCCTCACTGTGGCGCGCGTCCTCACTGAGGTCGGCGTAGCGCTGGCGCGAGCGCAGCGACTCGGCTTCCTGATCCTGATAGAGCCGGACGAACGCGGCGACCTTCTGCCGGAGCACGTCGGGATCGAGCGGCTTGAAGAGGTAGTCCACGGCGCCCGACTCGTAGCCGGCGTGGACCTGCCGCCGGTCGCTGTCGAGCGCGGTGACGAAGATGATGGGCGTGAGGCGAGGGCGATCGAGCGCCTTGATGCGCCGCGCGACCTCGTAGCCGTCCATGCCGGGCATCTGGACGTCGAGGAGGATGACGGCGAAGTCGCGGCGCTCGACCTCGCGCAACGCCTCGCCGGCCGAGCCGGCGCGGACGAGGCGAACGCCGAGTGGCTCGAGCGTGGCCTCGAAGGCGAGGAGGTTCTCGGGCCGGTCGTCGACCAGAAGCACGCTGGGCAGCTGAACGTGCTCGATGGGACGTTCAGCGCGAGGCGTGGCGGACACGAGATGACGAGGGGTGCGGGTGCGGAGGTGCGCGGGTGCGAGAGACCTGATGCAGCGCGCACGAGGCTGAACCACGAGTACCCTGGGATTTCAGGCAGTACGCCGTACAAGATACGAGGTACGCGGTGCGAGGTACGCCGGATTCGGCGCGCACCACGAGCTCCGATCGGCGCGAGAGTGGCCGCCGGGCGCGGCGTACCTCGTACCTGTACCCTCGTACTCCGTACCGCGTACGCTGGGAGTCCGCGCCTACCCGCACCAACCACTCGGTGCGCCGCGCATCAGGCGTCCTCGCGCCCGCGCACCCGCACACCCGCGGACTCAGCCCCCCGCACCCAGCACCAGGTCCGCCGCCGCGCGCAGGTGGCTCTCCAACCGCTTCCGCGCCGCGACGCTGGAGCGCGCGCGGCAGGCCTGGAGGATCGCCTCGTGATCGGCGAGCCAGTCAGGCGTGCGGTCGGGGAGGATCTCGGGTGCCGCCGAGTAGCGGGCGACCGTGCCGCGGAGCTGCTCGATCATCTCGAGCTGGCGCGGCCGTCCGGCGGGCTCGTACAGCGCGCGGTGAAAGGTCCAGTCGCCCTCCAGCCAGTCCGCGGTTCCCGCCGTGCGCGTCGCCTCGGCGTGGGCGGCGTCGATCCGCCGCCAGTCGTCAACGCTCAGCCGCGGCACCGCGCGCTCGAGGATGTCGCCCTCGAGGAGGAGCCGGAGGTCGTAGATCTCGCGGATGTCGTCCGCCGAGAGCGAGACGACGAACGCACCGCGGTTGGGGTAGACCTGCACCAGCCCCTGCGCCTCGAGTCGGAGCAGGGCGTCGCGGATGGGGATGCGGCTCACCTGGAACCGCGCGGCGAGCTCCTCCTGGCGGAGGGGCTCGCCGGCGCCGATCGCCCCGCGGAGGATCTCGTCGCGGAGGGCGTCGGCGATCCGGTCGGGAGACGTCGCATAGCGGCGGGCGCGGGCAGCGCTGTTGACTCGCATGATGTATACATGTATACATCTTTTAGCCGCGACTGCAACCCTCAATCAACGAGAGCAGCATGTCCGAGCATCGCGCCACGATCCGCTGGGAGCAGGCGGGCGGACCGTTCGCCAAGCGCCAGTACTCCCGAGCTCATACCTGGTCGTTCGACGGCGGGCTCACCGTCCGCGCTGCGGCCTCGCCGCACGCGGTGCCCGTCCAGTTCACCGACCCCTCGGCCGTCGATCCCGAAGAGGCGTACGTCGCGGCGATCGCGAGCTGTCACATGCTCTCGTTCCTGCCCCTCGCCGCACTCGCGGGGCTCGAGGTGCTGCGCTACGAGGACGACGCGGTCGGTCGGATGACCAAGAACGAGCGCGGCAAGCTCTGGGTGGGCGAGATCGACCTCGCCCCGCGAATCACCTGGGCCGACGGGAAGGCGCCGAGCGCGGAGCAGGAGGCCGAGCTGCACCACCGCGCCCACGACGACTGCTACATCGCCAGCTCGGTGCGGACGGAGATTCGGGTGGTGAGCGCTGAGCTGTGAGCAATGAGCTATGAGCTATGAGCTCACAGCTCACAGCTCACAGCTCACAGCTCACAGCTCACAGCTCACAGCTCAGTACTTCAACCGCTCCAGAAACGTGATCGTCTTCGGCACACCGACGAGCGGCTCGGGCGTCTCGTCCTCGATGTAGTAGTACTCGAACCCATCCTTCTCCGCCGCCTGCAGCAGCGCGGCCCACGGGACCTGCCCTTCGCCCGGCGCGGTCTGCTGCTCCTCGGGCAACCCGCCGGTGAGTGAGCCGCGCGGCAGCCCGGGCTTGAGATCCTTGATGTGCATGAGCTTGAAGCGGCCGGGATACTTCCTGATCAGCGCGACCGGGTCCACGCCCGGGAGCCAGGTCCAGAGCACGTCCATCTCGAACTTCACGAGCTCCGGATCGGTCTCGCGAATGATGAGGTCGAGCAGCGTGCCGTCGCCGTAGGGATGCGGCTCGTAGCCGTGGTTGTGATAGACGAAGGTGAGCCCGGCGTCCTTCATCTTGCGGCCGAAGACATTGAAGTCGGCGATCGCGCGGCGCGCGTCGGACTCCTTGAACGGGGCCTGATGCGGGATCCACGCGATGCCGGCGTACTTCGCGCCGAGTGCCTTCGCCTGCGCGACGATCGCGTCGGACGAGTCGCGGAAGCGCTCGTAGGAGGCGAGGATCGACGTCGTGCGCAGCCCCCGCTCGCGCAGCACCTCGAGGTACCGCTCCATCGACATGCCGTAGGTGCTCCCGCCCTCGACCATGGTGAAGCCGAGCATGCGGACGGTGTCGAGCATGGCGACGGGATCTTTCCGCGCGAGCACCCGGAAGGTGTAGAGCTGCACGCCGAGCGGCCCCTTGAAGTCGCCCTGCATGCGTATCTGTCGCGCGCCGGCGACGGGAGCGGCCGCGGTGGACGTGCGCGCGGCGGGAGCCGATTGACACGCCGTCGAGGCGAGAAGCAGCGCGACGGCGGCGAGGGAGCGAAGGAGCGACCGCGTCATCGTCATGGAGACACCGGAGCTGAGGGCGGAGAGCGGGTTCGACTCGTGGATAGTATCCCGCGTGCGTGGGTGCAGTCCATGAGGCGCGGGTGCGCGGGTGCGCGGGTGCGCGGGTGCGCGGTGCGCGGGTGCGTGGCCGCCGTGACGGCCAGCGCGGACAGCTCCTCGTCGCTCGACAATCTCAGTTCGAGTAATCTTCGAGCGGGTCGAGATGCAGATCCCTCGACTCGCTGCGCTCGCTCGGGATGACAGAGGGGTGCACATCCCTCGACTCGCTGCGCTCGCTCGGGATGACGGCGGTTGTCATCCCGAGCGGAGCACGAAGTGCGAAGTCGAGGGATCCGCACCCAACGTGTTGCTGAGCCGCCTCATCGTTCGAACCCGACTTCTGGAATGCGACTCTCCAGCCGTGATCTCCTTCTCGCCACGCTCGTCGCGCGAGCCCCGCTCGGGGCACAGTCTGCCACCGTCACAGCGGAGCGCCCACTCACCGACTACGTCGGCGTCTACGCCGAGTCGCCGACGCGGACGCTGGAGCTCGTGGACGGCGACGTGCTCTATGCGGTGATCGACGACGCGAAGTACCCGCTCGAGCGTGCCGGCGCGGACAGGTTCACGAACGGGCCGGGGGACACGATCTCCTTCCCGCGCGACGCGAAGGGGATCGTCACGGGCTACGTGGAGCGCGGCGTGCTGCACCGCCGGTTGTCGCCGCGCGTCTCTCCCGCGACGGCAGCCCTCGTGCGGGCCCGCGCCGGCGGCGCGCCCGGGGACTATCGCTATCGGGCCCCCGCCGACCGGCGCGACGGCATCGCCGTGGGCGACTTCGTGGCGTCACCGCTCGGCGTGGCGACGGCGGAGCGAATCGTCCGCGGAGTGCTCGACGGGACCTGGCCCGACGTGCACGCGGTGCTCCTCTACCACCGCGGCCGGCTGGTGCTCGAGGAGTACTTCTACGGCTACGACGTGGCGCGACCACACCAGCTCCGGTCGGCGACGAAGTCGATCGTGGGCGCGCTGGTGGGTGCGGCGGTGGACCGCGGCGCGCTAGCCGGCGTGCACGAGCCGGTGCTCGCGCGGCTCGGTGCGAGCACCGCGGGCAATCCGGATCCACGCAAGGCGCGCATCACGCTCGGCGATCTGCTGACGATGCGCTCGGGGCTCGCCTGCGACGACTACGACGCGAAGTCGCCGGGCAACGAGTCGCGGATGTACGAGGAGCCGGATTGGGTGAAGGCGGCGCTCGACCTGCCGATGGCGAGCGATCCCGGAACGGTGGCGCGCTACTGCTCGGTCGGGGTCGCCGTGGCGGGGCGGGTGACGGAGCGCGCCGTGCACACGTCGCTGCCGGAGTTCGCGCAGGCGAGCCTGTTCGGGCCGCTGGGCATCCGCCGCGCCGACTGGCGCTGGAACTACACGCTCACCAACGCGAACCGTGAGTTCGCGCAGATCCACCTGCGGCCGCGCGACATGCTCAAGCTCGGGCTCATGTACGCCGACAGTGGCCGATGGAATGGAAAGCAGGTGCTGTCGCAGCGCTGGGTGGCCGCGTCGCTCGCCCCACAGACGCAGCTGGACGACACGGGCTACGGCTACTTCTGGTGGCGGCCGTGGCTGGGGGTGACGACGCCCGACAGCGTGAATCACCGCGTGACCTTCAGCGTCGCGCAGGGGAACGGCGGGCAGAAGATCTACATCGTGCCCGAGCACGACCTGGTCGCGGTGTTCACCGGCGGAGCCTACAACTCCGGGGGCTCGCCGCCGAACCGGATCATGGCGCGGGTGATTCTGCCCCGGTTGCTCGCCGCGCGCGGAGGGGCGACGGCAGCGGATCGCTGAGCGCGCTTGCTCGCACTCGCGAAGCGCCGGGCTGTCGCAAACGAGGCCACCACAGCAGTTTGGAGCCCATGTCGGCCTCGGCCAGTCGCTTCTCCGCGCTCGAACCATTCGATGCGCTCGTTCCGCCGTTCGGGGCCGTTCCGGGCCGCGTGCCGTCGCCGTCGCAGCGCGCCGCGATCGAGGCGCCGGCCGAAGCGCTGCTGGTGCTGGCCGGCCCGGGCGCGGGCAAGACGTTCTGCCTGATCGAGCGCATCCGGTTCCTGCTGGAGCGGCTCGGCATGGAGCCGGCGCGGATCTGCGCGTTCACCTTCACCAACAAGGCCGCCGGCGAGATCGCCGAGCGTCTCTCGCGCACCCTCGGCGACCGCGCGCGCCAGGTGAAGACGGGGACGATCCACGCGTTCTGCGCCGAGCTGCTGCGCGAGTTCGGGTCGCGCGTCGGGCTCCAGAAGAACTTCCAAATCATCGACGCCGACCAGCAGGTCGTCGTGCTCCGGCGCATCGGCAAGTTCTCGTACCAGAAGCCGCTGCTCGCCAGGATCTCGGCACACCGCATCGCGAACGAGCCATTCACCCATCGCAGCGACGCCCGGGCGTTCGAGAAGTACGAGCGCTTCCTCCTCGACCGGAACTACGCCGACTTCGACACGCTCATCATCAAGACGGCGGAGCTGCTGGCGCACGACGACGTCGTCCAGCGCGTGCGGGCGCGGTGGGATTGCGTGCTGGTGGACGAGTTCCAGGACCTGAACCCGCTCCAGTACCAGGTGATCCGCGCGCTGGGCCGCGAGCACGGGCACGTGTTCGCCGTCGGCGACGACGAGCAGTCGATCTACTCGTGGGCCGGAGCCGACCCGAAGGTCTTTCTCGAGTTCAGCAACGACTTCGAGGTCAGGCGCCGCATCACGCTGCGCGAGAACCGGCGCTGCTCGCGCGAGATCCTCGCCCTGGCGCGCCGGCTGATCGAGCACAACCCGACGCTGTTCGACGAGCCGAAGCTGCTCGAGGCGGAGCGCGAGTCGGACTTCTGCGTCTCCGCGCTCACCTTTCGCGACGACGCGGCGGAGCGCGACTGGCTCGTCGCCGACCTCGGGCGTGACCGCGCCGAGCACGGGATCGCGTGGGGCGACGTGGCGCTGCTGTACCGCACGCACGCCATCGGCGACGCGCTCGAGGGGAGCCTGCTCGCGGCAGGGATCCCGTGCCGCCTCGCGAACGGGCGCGCGCTGGCCCAGGATCCGATCATCGCCTACGTGCTCGCGGCGCTCCAGGTGGTCGCGCATCCGGACGACGTGCACGACGACGCGTACTTCGAGTGCGCGCTCAACGAGCGCCTCGTGGGCGACGCGCGCGCGAAGCTCCCGCGCACGGGACGTACGCTGCGCCAGGAGCTCGAGGCGACGGCGCGCGAGCTCGGGCGCGAGCACCCCGACGCGAAGCGGATCCGCAAGGCCTGCTACTCGCTCGACAACCTGCCGGCGATCGCGAGCCAGCACACGACGGTGATGGGGCTGGTGGAGGAGCTGCTCTCGCACCGCGTCGGGACGTACGACACGGTGCTCGAGGAGAACCACGACGAGCTGACGGATCCGGCGGCGCTGCCGGAGGTGACGCAGCTCGCGGCGCGGCTGACCGATGCGCGCGAGGCGGGGCGCACGATCTGGCTCGAGCGGCGGCGCGGCGTCGAGATCCCGCTCGCGGGGCTGCTCCGCGCGACGGGATTTCACCGCGTGTCGATCGCGCCGGTGATGCCGCCGGATGCCGAGCCGATCCTCGTCGACGACGCGCCGACGCTCGGCCTGCCGCTCGCGCTGTGCAAGGCGCTCCAGCTCCTCGCGTGCACGAACGTCCCCTCGTCGTTCCGCGACTTCACCGTCGTGGACATCGAGACGACGAGCAAGGACGTCGACACGACGGAGGTCGTGGAGATCGCGGCGGTGCGCGTGCGCGGCCGCACGATCGTCGACGAGCTCCACGCGCTGGTGCGACCGGAAGGGGCGATCGACGCCGACGCTGCGAGGGTGCACGGCATCACCGACGCGGAGGTCGCGGGAGCGCCGACGTTCGCCGAGGTGTGGCCGCGCATCCGCGCCTTCTGCGGCACCGACACGCTCGTGGCGCACAACGGCCACCACTTCGACTTCCCGATCCTCGAGCGTCTGTCGGGCGAGACGCTCGCAGGGACGTACGACACCCTCCCGCTCGCGCGGCGGCTGTGCACGGGAAGCGGCAGTCTCCCGGCCCTCGCCGAGCACTTCAAGGTGGACCGTGGGCGCTCGCACCGCGCGCTCGACGACACGCGCGCGCTGGCGAAGGTGTTCCTCGCGCTGCGCGCACTCAACGAAGCCTTCGCGCGCAAGACGGCGCTCGCGCACCTGCTCGACTACGTCGCCGTGGCGCTCGTGCTCTGGCCGGACGAGCTGGACACCGAGGGCGCGATGCTGCGCGACCGGTGCAGCCACTTCGCCTTCGGCCGGTTCAGCAGCTGTCTCGACGAGTACGACGCGCAGCGTTCGGCGCGCGGCGACGATTCGCTGCCGAGCGTGCAGGACCTGATCGAGTGGCTCGGCGGCGCCGAGCGGATGGAACGTGTGCGCGCCGAGAAGCCGGCGGGGGAGCGGTATCCGGTGGCGATGGGGCGGCTGCGCGCGCTGCTCGACCAGCTTCCCCAGGCCTCGTTCGACGATCAGCTCTGCCGGCTGCTCGAGCTCGCGGCGCTCTCACGCGCCGACGACGAGCCGGCCGACGCGACGCGAGTGAACCTGCTGACGCTGCACTCGACGAAGGGGCTGGAGTTCTCGCGGGTGTACGTCGTCGGCGTCGAGGACGCCGAGATGATCGGCGGCACGGCGGCGAAGCCGGCGACGGGCGCGCAGCTGGAGGAGGCGCGCCGGCTGCTCTACGTCGGGATGACGCGCGCGAAGGACCGCCTGGTGCTCACGCATGTCCGCGAGCGCGGCGAGCGCGCGGGGGGCGGGCATCGATTTCTGGACGAGATGGGGTTGGTGCCGGATGAGCGATGAGCGATGAGCGATGAGCGATGAGCGATGAGCGATGAGCGATGAGCCATGAGCTCACAGCTCACAGCTCACAGCTCACAGCTCACAGCTCACAGCTCAATGCTCAATGCTCAATGCTCACCGCCGCGCCTTCAGCACCTCCACCGGATCCACCGGCTTCCCCCGCGACCAGCGCTTCACGTCGGCGCTCCGCGCGATGGCGAAGTGGAGGTGGGGCGCGTTCGGTGAGGCGTTCCCGGTCGAGCCGACATAGCCGATGATCTGGCCGCGCTCGAGGCGCGTGCCGTCGGTGAGGCCCGGAGCGTAGCGGTCGAGGTGGGCGTACATGAGGATCCAGCGCTCGCTCGAGTCGGCGGCGTACACCATCAGCCCGCCCGCCGCGCTGGTGAACAGCTTCAACACGCGCCCCTTCGCCGCCGAGCGGACGGGGGTGCCACGCGGCGCCATGATGTCGAGTGCCTGGTGCTCGCGCGTGCCGCCGCCGCGCCGCTCGTGGAAGTTGCTGCGCAGCGTCGCGGGGTCGATGTCGTCGAGGGGCATGGTGATCGCCTGGGTGAGCAGCGCGACGTCCTCGGGAGTGACGACCTCGGTGCCGCTCGGCTCCGGCGACTCGGGCATGTCCGCGGAGTCCAGCGGTGTGCGCGCCGCCGCGGCCGTCGCCGAGTCGGCGCGCGTGGGCGCCGAGTCCGATGGAGCGCTCGCGGGCGCCGTGCCGCGCATGCCCACGCCTCGCGCCGTGGACGCGGCGGCGAGCACCATCGCGACCACCAGCGCGACCTGCACGTAGCTGATGATCTCGATGCGGCCGACGTCGCGCGGGTCGGGGTCGGACTTCTTCCGTCGCCAGCGCATGAGCATGGTGCTCGGCCAGATCTCGAGCCCGACGACGACGAGAAAGAGTGCCATCTTCACGAGGAAGGCGGTGCTCTCGACGTAGTACGACGGTGCCTTCTCCGTGCCAGCGAAGAGCCGCCAGAGGCCGGTCCCGAGCCAGACGAGGGCGGCGACCCCCCACCACGCGTCGCCGACGAGGGCGCGGCGGATCGCGCGTGGGTCCTCGGGGTTGCGCAGCGAGTCGTTCAGGGCGCGGGCGCGCGCCCACACACCGCCGATCCCCACGGCGAGGGCGAGGAGGTGCAGCCAGGCGAGGAGGAGTCGGGTCGTGATGGTCGGCGCAGGTGCGGGTCGGACGGACGGGTGAGCAGTCGCGCGAGGCTATGCTCGACTCGTGCCGTTCCGGCGGCACCGCGCGGCGGAGCCGGCCGATCCTTCGGCGGCCGCGTTGCCGCGGCCGCCGGCGGCGCCCTTCAGGGCGTCGCGATCGTCCAGCGAACGGCCTGAGTGCTGCCTCCGATCGCCTGGCCGGCGACGTACTGACCGCTCCGGCTCATGGCCCACGCCTTCGAGTCTCTGGTGCCCTTCGGTGCGTTCAGCTTGAGCAGCCCGGCCCCGCGCCACAGATACGCGTAGCTCTTGAACGAGCCGACATCGACGAAGCCGGCGATGCCGCCCGCGTCGCTCACGCCGAGTCCGTGCGCGCCCGTCGTCGCGATCAGGTCGACGCCGACGACCGAAGCGGCAGCGACGTCCACGGTCCAGCGGACGGCGCGCGAGACGAGCTCGCTCGACCGAGTGCTGCCGGCGACGTACACCAACCCGGATGCCTCCTCGCCGATGTCGTTGGCGAAGCTGGTGACGTCGGTGCCCACCGGCGGCAGCTCGACCACGACGCCGGTAGCGAGGCGCACGTACGCACGGCTGTCGGCCGTCTCCTGATTCCCTCCCGGCACGAAGAACTGGAAGATCGCGTGGCCCGCGTCGTCGATGCCGCGGCCCTCTCCGCGCCCGTACCCTGCCGGCGTCGCGATCGCGTCGACGATGCGCGACCCGCCGGCGGCCCACATCGCCGGCACGCCCGCCACGTCTCCGACGGCCGCTCCGGCGACGTTGACCCCTCTCGCCGTTCCGCCCGCCTCAGCCGCGATCTCGGCCGCGGTCCGCTCGAGCGGCATCGGGCTCGCCGGGCCGGCGAGGCTCCACAGCACGGGCAAACCGTCCGCGCTTCCCGCCACCAAGGCAGGGCTGCCGTTGCTCATTCCCCAGGCCGCACCGCTCGCCCCGCCCAGGAACACCGGGGCGCCCGACACCAGCGCGAACGCGCGCGTGCCAGGATCGCAGCAGTAGTGGCCGGCGAGGTCGCCGGCATTGTTGACCGCCCGCGCCGCGCTGGAATAGTCGCCGAGCAGCGCGCCGACGTTCAGCACGGTGTACTCGGCCGGCGCTCTCGCGAGCGTCGGGTCCGTCGGCGCCGCGGCGCTGGGAACGTCGCCGGTGCAGGCGCCGGCGAGAACGGCGAGGAGCGCCACACTGGACCGCGTGATGGTGAGACGCTTCATATGTGCTCCTGATCGTGGTGAGGTGGTTGCAATGGTCCACCTCTACATGCGTGGTGGCGGCCGAAAAGCGGACATGCGATCGGGCGCCGTCACGGCTCGATGCGG
>DASTSX010000327.1:0-3870 GCA_035760455.1 Gemmatimonadaceae bacterium
GGTGACCGGCGCGGGGGTCGCGTATCGCCGCGCCGGCGCTCGCGCGGCGAGTGCGCGTTCCGTACCCGCCGTGCGCGTGCCCGTCGTGCGCGTGCCGGTCGAGCCGATGATCGGTCCGCTTGCGTCGCCGCCGGTGGTGGCGCCGGCCCCTCGTCCGGCCGCGCACGTCGCCCTCGCCATCGCGCCTCCCCGCTCGGCAGCCGAGCTCGCGGACGACGCGCGGCGGCAGCATCGCGCGCGCGCGTACGAGGACGCGGTTGCGACGGCGCGGCGGAGCGTACAGATCGACGCGGGACAGGTCGGCGCGTGGGTGACCCTCGTGCAGTCGTTGGCGAACGCTGGTCGTCTCCCCGAGGCCGGGATCGCGTGCGCCGCCGCGCTCGATCGTCACCGCACGTCCAGCGAGCTGCTGGTCCTGCAATCGGTGCTGCTCGCGTCGGCGGGTAGGCCGGAGGAGGCGGCGCTCTCGGCGCGTGGCGCGCTCTATCTGGATCGCGGATCAGTGATGGCGTGGATGACGCTCGGGACGGCGCTCGCCCGGCTCGGCGAGGCGGCGCGTGCGCGGCACGCATTCGCGAACGCGGAGCGATTGCTCGGCGCCCTCGCAGGCGACGTGGAGGTGGCGATGGCCGATGGCGAGACGGCATCCGGCCTCCGCGCGATCGTCCGCGCGCGCCTCGGGATGCTCGATGGATTCGCGGCATGAGTGACGACCTGCGGACGCCGATCGATTGGGACGAGCTCCGACGGCGGACGGGCGCCGCCCACCACTGGCTCGCCGAGCTCGATGCACCGTCGCCGGAACGGGTGCGGGCCACGCTCGCCGCGCGCGCGAGCGCGCTCGCGCGGCGCGTCGCGTCACCCGAGCCAGACGATCACGTCGAGCTGGTGCAGTTCCGGCTCGCTGGGGAGCGGTTCGCGCTGGAGTCGATCCATGTGCTCGAGGTATTCCGGCTCCGTACGCTCACCATGATCCCGGGAAGCACGCCGCCCGTGTTCGCCGTCACCATCCGGCAGGGCGCTCTGCTGACGCTCATCGATCTGCGATTGCTGCTCGGACGTTCGGTGAGCGCATTGAACGATCTCACGACGGTGCTCACGATCCGGACGGAGCAGACGTCGGTCGGGCTGTTGGTCGATGCCGTCGAAGACATCGTCCAGCTCCGGACGCAGGACATTCATCCGTCGGATCCGACGGATTCGCGTCCCTGGCTGCGCGGGACGACCAACGATGCGGTGACGGTCCTGAACGCGGGACGTCTGCTGCGCTCACATCCTTGAGGGAGAGGACGATCGGATGACTTGGACGGTGAGTCGGCGCATTCTCGTCGGGTTCTCGGCGGTGATCGCGCTTCTGGTGGCGATATCGGCGATCGGTCTCGTGGCGCTCGACCGGGTCGCGAGTGTGGATGAGGCGGCGTTGAACCAGGAACGCGACGTCGTCTCGCCGGCGATGCGGGCGCGCGATCACTTCCAGCGCGCGAACCTCGACTACCTCTTCTTCCTGCTCAAGCCCGAGGAGCGTTGGGCGACGAGCCGTGACAGCAGTGGCGCGCTCGCGCGCACGCTGCTCGTGACGCTGCGCGACTCGGCCGACACCGACGAGCGTCGGGCCCTCTGGGGACGCGCGGTCACGCTGCTGGACCAGTGGACCGTGGTGGTCGGCCAGTCGATGGCGGCGGCGCGGGCGGGTCGGATCGACGAGGCGCTGCGGGTTCGCGACGATGCGGTCGGCCCCGTTCGCGACTCGTTGCGCGTCACGCTGGCGAGCGGCATGGCCCAGGCGCAGCGCGCTTCGGCGGATTTCGTGAAGGAATCGGACGAGGTGGAGGCGCGGATGCGGCTCGCCCTCGCCATCGCGAGCGTGCTGGCGGTGGCCATCGGGCTCACTGCCGCCTGGCAGCTCAATCGTGCCGTGACCGCGCCGCTCAGCCACACGAGCCAGGTGCTCGCCTCGAGCGCCGCCGAGATTCTCGCGGCGACGACGCAGCAGGCCTCGAGCGCCACCGAATCATCCGCCGCCGTCGCGGAGACCGTGACCACGGTGGACGAAGTCGCCCAGACTTCGGAACAGGCCGCGGACCGGGCGCGCGCCGTCTCCGAGCTCGCCCGCCGATCGGCCGACATCGCGCAGGCGGGACGTACTGCGGTCGACGACTCGATCGCCGGGATGAGCGCCGTCCGCGAGCAGGTCGAGTCCATCGCCGAGAGCATCATGGCGCTGGCCGAGCAGGCGCGAGCGATCGGCGAGATCACGGCGACGGTCTCGGACATCGCCGAGCAGACGAATCTGCTCGCCTTGAACGCGGCGGTGGAGGCGGCGCGCGCGGGCGAGCACGGTCGTGGATTCGCGGTCGTCGCGGGGGAGGTGCGTTCGCTGGCGGAGCAGTCGAAGCGGGCGACGGTGCAGGTGCGCACGATCCTGTCCGAGATCCAGCGCGCGACGAACGCCGCGGTGATGTCGACGGAGCAGGGGACCAAGCAGGTTGCCGCCGGCTCGCGTCAGGTGACGGAGGCCGGCGAGACGATTCGCACGCTCGCCGAGTCGGTGAACGGCGCGTCGCAGGCCGCCGCGCAGATCGTCGCCTCTGCGGGGCAGCAGGCGGCGGGGATGGCTCAAATCCGTCTCGCGATGGGCAACATCCACGAGGCCACGCAGCAGAACCTCGCGGCGAGCCGGCAGGCCGAGCAGGCAGCACGGGACCTCAACGCCCTCGGGGCGGGGCTCGTGACGCTGATCGGCGCGACGCATCAGCCGACAGGATGAACCGCGAGCGACTCGCCGCGCAGCTGCTCGTCACGTTCGTCGGCGAGCTCGAGGAGCAGGTCAGGCAGATGAACGCCGACCTGCTGGCGCTCGAGGCGACACCGACGGCCGCGGAGCCGATGCGCTCGGTGTTTCGCGTGGCGCACACGCTCAAGGGAGCGGCCCGCGCCGCCGGCGTTCCCGCCATCGAGAGTGCGTGTCACGCGCTCGAGTCGATGTTGATTCCGGTCCGCGACGGCCAGCGGCCGATCACCGCCGAGGAGTTCGCGCATCTCTTCCGCGCCGCCGACGCGCTCGCGGACGCGGGCGAGCGGCTGCGCCGCGGCGAGGATCTCACCGGCGGCGGGCTCGCACGGCTGGCCGGTGAGGTCGCGGGCGTGCCGGCCGCGACGGCCCCGCCGCCGCCCGCTCGGCCGGCCGCGACCGTTGCAGAGCCCGAGGCGGCGGCAATGCCCGTCGCCCCGCGTGCCTCGTCGGGGCGCGGGGCGGTTCGCGTCGAGGAGGCGAAGCTCGAGGCGCTGTTCGCCGCAGCCAGTGAGCTCTCGACCGCCGTGGCGAGCGTAGGCGAGCTGGGGGACGACCTGCGCGCGCTCGGCGCGGCGGCCGAGGCGTGTTCGGTCCGATGGCGGCGGGTCCAGCGCCGGCTGCGGCTCGCCGCGGAACGCGCGAGCACGTCGAGCGAGCTGCGGCGTGAGCTGGACAGCCTGGACGAAGCCGTCACGACGCTCGTCGAGGACGCGAGCAGGGCGGCACGGCGCGGCAAGCAGGATGCGCACGCGCTCGCAGGGGCTTCCGCCGAGCTCACCCGGCACGTGTACGGGCTGCATACGCGTCCGCTGGCCGACGGCCTCGAACCCCTGCCACGGCTCGTGCGCGATCTGGCGACTGCGGCGGGGAAGAGCGTGCGGCTGGAGACGAGCGGCGGCGAGGTGGAGGCGGATCGGGCGGTGCTCGACGCGTTGCGCGAGCCGGTCGTCCATCTGGTGCGAAACGCGGTGGATCACGGGATCGAATCGCCCGACGTGCGAGCGCGACGAGGGAAGTCGACACGCGGGAGGGTGAGCGTATCGGCGCTCGTGCTCGGCGACCGACTCGTCGTGCAG
>DASTSX010000328.1:0-6705 GCA_035760455.1 Gemmatimonadaceae bacterium
CACGCAGCGCGACCTGCGCGCGCTCGTGCTCGCGTGGGACGACGCGAAGGCCGGCGCGGCGGATCCGGACGACGGGCGCAATCTCGTGCTGCACGAGTTCGCGCATCAGCTCGACTTCGAGGGAGGCGACGCGAACGGGACGCCGCCGCTGGGATCGCGCCAGCGCTACGCGTCGTGGGCGCGCGTCCTCGGCGCGGAGTACGAGCGGCTTCGGCGCGAGAGCGCGGCGGGACGCCAGAGCGTGCTCGACGACTATGGCGCCGAGGATCACGCCGAGTTCTTCGCCGTCGCGACGGAGGCGTTCTTCGAGCGCCCGGTCGAGCTCCGCGCGAAGCACGCCGCGCTGTACGAGGAGTTGCGCGCGTACTACGAGCAGGATCCGGCGGCGTGGCCTGGAGCGGAGCCGACGTGAGTGGATGCTCGTCTTGCAGGCGGCGCGCGCGGCGTCGCTAGCTTCCGGCATGGCTCCGATCGGCCCCCTCTCGCCGCGACGCGTCCTCACCTGGGGGCTCGTGGCCATCGTGCTGCTGGCCGTCGCCGCGTTCGCCGTGGTCGGGCTCGGGCGCGCGACGCGCGCCGTGGGCCGCGTCTTCGGGCCGCCCGCGCCGCCGGTGGTCACGCACCAGCTCGTGGTGGACCGGCTGCAGGCGGTGGCGAAGCTCGTGGCGACGGAGATGACGCTGCGCGACGTCGTGATCTACGAGCAGAGCCGCTACGGCGCGCGGAAGCGCGCGCTGCTCGTGGTCACGGGGCGGGTCGCGGCGGGGATCGATCTCGAGAAGGGCGCACAGGTGCGGATCGACTCGACGACGCGCACGATCACGGTGACCCTGCCTCCCGCGCAGGTGTTGAGCGTGGACGTGCTGAACGTGACGACGTACGACGAGCGCGCCGGGCTGCTCAACCCCTTCCGGCCGGAGGACCGCGACGCGATCCAGCGGATGGTGCGGAGCCAGCTCGAGACGGCGGCGCGGCAGTCGGGGATCCTCGCGCACGCGGACCACAGCGCGGCGCGCGTGCTGACCGAGCTGCTGGCGAAGGATGGGCACACGGTCGAGATCGTGCGCCCGATCGTGGAGAGCCGGCCGACGGGCTAGCCCGGTGGTGGAAGCGGGCGCGGCGCGGCGTAGCTTCCCCGCGGAGCTCGCAGGAATCTCCTCTCCACGCCGAGGTGCAGATGTCGGATCCCCGCGTCGTCCTCGTCACCGGTGCATCGTCCGGCAACGGCCGGGCGATCGCCATGCTGCTCGCGCAGCACGGCTACCGCGTGTTCGGCACGAGCCGAGCGCCCGCGCGCGCCGCGGCGGCTCCGGGCGTCGAGATGCTGGAGCTGGACGTGTGCACGGACGAGTCCGTGCGCGCGTGCGTGGCCGCGGTGCTCGAGAAGGTGCACCGGATCGACGTGCTCGTGAACAACGCGGGCTACGAGCTGGCCGGCGCGCTGGAGGAGACGTCGCTCGACGAGGCGCGCGCGCAGCTCGAGACGAACTTCTTCGGCGTCGTACGGACGACGAAGGCGGCGCTTCCCGCGATGCGCGAGCGCCGCAATGGGCAGATCGTCAACGTGAGCTCACTGGCCGGCCTCGCGGTGCTCCCGTTCATGGGGATGTACACGGCGAGCAAGTTCGCGCTCGAGGGGTACTCGGAGGCGCTGCGGCACGAGGTGAAGCCGTTCGGCGTCCACGTCTCGTTGATCGAGGTGGGATTCCTCAACACGCCGATGCAGGCGCACCGGCAGCACGCCGCAGAGCGGATCGCGGACTACGACGCGGCGCGGCGGAATGCGCTCGACGCGGTGGCCGAGCAGGAGGCGCGAGGTCCGGGAGCGGAGCTGATCGCGCACACGGTGCTGCGGATCGCCGGGAGTCGCAGCCCGCGGCTGCGGTACGTCGTCGGGCGGCAGGCGCGCGTCGCCACGCGGCTGCAGCGATGGCTGCCGGCGGGGATGTTCGAGCAGGGGTTGCGACGCAGCTTCCGATTGGACGCAGTAGGGGAGCCAACGGGGTGAGCGTGCGCAGCGCTGCCGCAACACGTGTCGTGGTCCGCCACCGCCCCTTCGGTCGTGAGATGCACCATGAGATACCGCTCGCCGTTCGTCGCGTACGCGGCGAGCCGGCGCGGCTGGATGCCCGCCACATCGGCGAGTCGTCGTTCGCGTTGATCATCACGACGACGCCGTCGCCCCTCTCGGCGCCGGCGACGAGGAGCGCGATGGCGAGGCGCACCAGTCGGCCGTAGCTTCTCCCACGCACGCTCACTTCCCCCGCCGAGCCGTCTGATGGATCTCCGCGAACAGCTCCAGGCCGCCCTCGGCGGTGCGTATACGCTGGGCCGTGAGCTCGGCGGGGGTGGCATGTCGCGCGTCTTCCTCGCCGAGGACACCCGACTCGGCCGGACGGTGGTGGTGAAGGTGCTCTCGCCCGAGCTGATCGTGGGGCTCAGCGCCGAGCGGTTCGAGCGCGAGATCAGGGTCGCCGCGTCGCTGCAGCAGGCGAACATCGTTCCGCTGCTCACCGCGGGGGAGGCGAACGGCCTCGCGTACTTCACGATGCCGTACGTGGAGGGACAGTCGCTGCGCGTTCGCCTCGCCTCGGGTCGGCCCCTCACCATCGCCGAGTGCCTGAGCATCCTGCGCGACGTCACGCGCGCGCTCGGCTACGCGCACGAGCGCGGCGTGGTGCATCGCGACATCAAGCCGGACAACGTGCTCCTGTCGCACGGTGCGGCCGAGGTGACGGACTTCGGGATCGCGAAGGCGATCCAGGCGTCGCGCGTGCTGCCGCGGACCGGGGCATCGGCCGAGGCGGAGACGCTCACGCAGCTCGGCACGTCGATCGGGACGCCGGCGTACATGGCGCCGGAGCAGGCCGCGGGCGACCCGAATCTCGATCATCGCGCCGACATCTACGCGGTGGGCGTGCTCACGTACGAGATGCTGGAGGGCCGGCCGCCGTTCACGGGCACGCCGCAGGCGGTGATGGCCGCCCACCTCAGCCAGGCGCCGCCGCCGATGACGCGCGCCGACGTGCCGCCGTTGCTGCGCCGCACGGTGCTCAGGTGCCTCGAGAAGGATCCGGCGCACCGCTTCCAGTCGGCGGACGAGCTGTTGGCGGAGATCGAGTCGGTCGCGACGCCGAGCGGCGCGCTGCCCTCGGCGATACGGGCGCGCCGCGGGCGCGTGCTGGCGTGGGCGGGAGTCGCCGCCGCGGTCGTCGCGCTCGCCTGGCTCGGAACGGCCCCGATGCGCCGCGAGCGCTGGGTGCGGAAGGAGGCGATCCCGCTCATCAAGCAGCACGCCGACCTCGCGCAGTACGACAGCGCGTGGGTGCTCGCGCGGCGCGCGACCGAGATCCTGCCGGACGATTCGACGCTCACGTCGCTCTGGCCACGGTTCGCCCGCAAGGCGGTGCTGCACTCCGTCCCCGAGGGGGCGTCGATCTCTCGCGCGACCTTCGCCGATTCGACGAGCTGGACGCAGCTCGGTACCACGCCGACCGATTCGATCTGGCTGCCGCTCGACATCGGCCGTGTACGCGTCGAGAAGCCCGGCTTTCGCACACAGCACGGGCTGATCGGCTCCGCGAATCGCACCTTCATGCTCGACAGCGTGACCGCGCCCGACTCCGACATGGTGCACATCCCCGGAGGGACGTTCGGCGTCTTCCTCGTGGGGACGGACCCGAATCAGCGCCTGCGGCTCGGTGACTACCTGATGAACAAGCGCGAGGTGACCAACCGCCAGTACAAGGCATTCGTGGACGCGGGGGGATACACCAGGCGCGAGTACTGGCCTGCGGAGCTCATGCAGGATGGCGTCGGGCCGACGTTCGAGGCGGCAGTGGCGCGGTTCCGCGACCGGACGGGGCAGCCGGGTCCGTCCACGTGGGAGGCCGGCGCGTATCCCGCCGGCCAGGCGGACCTTCCCGTCGGCGGCGTGAGCTGGTACGAGGCGGCGGCGTACGCGAAGTTCGCCGGCAAGTCGCTGCCGACGGTCTATCACTGGGCGCGCGCGGCGGCCATTCCGGCGGCGCGCTTCATCGTGCCGGGGAGCCGCTTCGAGAGCACGGGACCCGTGCGCGGCGGCGCGCCGGGCAGCATCGGCGTGTTCGGGGCGTACGACCTCGCCGGCAACGTCCGCGAGTGGTGCGAGAACGCGGCGGGCCGCGGCGGCCGCTTCATTCTCGGCGGGGGTTGGAGCGAATCGCCCTACTCGTTCACCGACGGCTATGCACAGCCGCCGATGGACCGCTCGGCGATCAACGGGATCAGGCTGGTACGGTACCTCCGGACCGACGATCAACTGGCCCGCGCGAAGGAGCCGCAGCCCCGCGCGTTCACCGACTACACGCGCGAGAAACCCGTGCCGGACGCCGTGTTCGAGGCGTTCCGCCACATCTTCGACTACGACCGCAGCGCGCTGAACGCACGGCTCGAGGCACGCGACACGACGCAGGACGACTGGATCGTCGAGCGTGTCAGCTTCGACGCCGCTTATGGCAAGGAGCGGATGACCGCGGTCCTGCTCCTCCCGAAGCGGAGGCCGGGGCCGTATCAGCCGCTCGTGTACTTCCCGGGCTCGGGCGTGATCAGCATGACGAACAGCGTGGACCGGCGCGATCAGGTCGCGAGCTTCGTCGTGAAGACCGGACGCGCCCTCGTCCTGCCGATCCTCAAGAGCACCTACGAGCGGCGCGACAGCCTCGTGAGCGACCTCCCCGACAGCACGATCTTCTGGCGCGACCACGTCGTGATGTGGAGCAAGGACATGCGCCGCACGCTCGACTACCTCTCGACGCGCGCGGACATGGACACGTCCCGGTTCGGGTACTTCGGCTACAGCTGGGGGGCGAACCAGGCGCCGATCAACCTCGTGGCGGAGCCGCGGTTCAAGGCCGCGGTGCTGTACGTCGCGGGGCTGACGATGGAGCGCAGCCGGCCCGAGGTCGAGGTGTTCAACTACCTGCCGCGCGTGAAGCAGCCCGTCCTGATGCTCAACGGGAAGTACGATTTCTTCTTCCCGCTCGAGACCTCGCAGCGGCCGTTCTTCGACGCGCTCGGCACGCCCGCCGACCGGAAGAAGTGGATCGTGTACGAGGGTGGGCACGACGTGCCGCGCACGGAGCTGATCACGGAGACGCTGCGCTGGCTGGACACGTACCTCGGCCCAGTGCGGTGAGCGGTGCGGGCGGCGGAGAGCGAGCGACCGGGTGGCCGAGGGCCAGCGCGAGGGTGACCTGAACCTCGATGACGCCGACCGTCGCGGGCTGCTGTCCGCGCTCGTGGGCGACGGCCGCCCGCTGCTGACGCCCACCGCGCTCGCGCTGCTCTCCTCCGGCGGCTTCGCGATCTTCCTCGGTCATCTCGGCTACGCGGACTCACCGCGGAACAGCTTCGTGCGATCAACCCGCGGCTCGTACCGCGCACCCGCGCACCCACCCTTGACGCCTCGCCCCGACCGTCGCATCGTGGTCGAGGCGCCGGTCCGCGCCTAACCTCGTCGACTCCGCCCCAGCAGGAGTCCGTCGCGAGGCAAAGGGGGGCACACTCCCGGATCCGTATCGTCGGTCCTTGGCGTTCACCATGGGCGCGCGGCTGGGGAGTCACCCGTGGTGCACCCAGAGGAGAACACGACGATGCCACGCCAGAAGGATCTCAAGCGCCTCGTGCGCGCTCGCATGCAGAAGACGGGCGAAGCCTACACCGCCGCCCGTGCGCAGGTCCTCCGCAAGCCGAAGACACCGAAGCCCGTCGAGGATGCACCCGCACCCGCCGCGGCCGCGACCGCGCCGGTCGCCGTCGCGCCGCCCGAGTCGAAGGACTACGCGGCGATCGCCGGGATGAGCGACGCGGTGATCAAGGCGAAGACCGGCTGCACCTGGGAGACCTGGGTGCACGCGCTCGACTACGCGAAGGCGTACGAGCTCTCCCACCGCCAGATCGCCGTCTTGATCAGGGAGAAGTGGAACACGCCGTCGTGGTGGACGCAGATGGTGACCGTGGGCTACGAGCGCATCAAGGGCCTCCGTGAGCGCGGCCAGCGGCGCGGCGGCGACTTCACGATGACGCGCTCGCGCACCTTCCCGGTGGACGTCGCCACGCTGTTCGACGCGTGGGCCGACGGCCGGCGCCGCCGGCGCTGGCTCGGCGAGACGGGGGTCAAGGTCCGCACCGCCACCGCACCGAAGTCGATGCGGCTCCAGATGCCCGACGGCGCCATCGTCGCGCTCTGGTTCCAGGCGAAGGGGAAGGACAAGAGCTCCGTGGCGCTCGAGCAGGCGCGGCTCCCCGACCGCGAGACGGCCGACGCGATCAAGCAGCGGTGGTCGGAGCGGCTCGACGCGCTGCGCGACACGCTGGCGCAGTAGGCCGGCGGGCCCCTTCGCTTCTTGCGGGGCGCGGGGCGCGAGGTAACGTGGAGCGTCGCGCCTCGCGCTCCCTCCCGTCCCTCGCGCGGTCCCAATGCCCCCCGCTCCCGGCACCGCACTCGGCCGCTACCGTCTCCTCGCCCCGATCGGCGCCGGAGGCATGGGGGAGGTCTGGCGCGCGCACGACGCGAACCTCGACCGCGACGTCGCGATCAAGCTTCTGGGCGCCAACGCGCTGGGCGACGGTCCGTCGCGCGAGCGGTTCCGTCGCGAAGCGCACGTGCTGGCCAGCCTCTCGCACCCGGGCGTCGCCACGATCTACGACTTCGATGCGCAGGAC
>DASTSX010000329.1:0-7469 GCA_035760455.1 Gemmatimonadaceae bacterium
GGATCTCCGGTGCTGCCTGCGATGCGATCGCCGTGCTGGCGACGGCGTGGACGCCAGTGTGCCGATTTCTTCAAGACGGGCGAAGGGGGAGGGGCGAGACTTGGTCAGATGCGCACCAACGAGCACACCATCCCCCCACGCCACGGCCTACCATGCGTCAACGTCTCTCCCTGCTCACCCTCGGCGTACGCGACATCGCCCGCGCGCGTCGCTTCTACGAGGACGGACTCGGCTGGCGCCGCGACGCGGGCCAGGACGACGTCGCGTTCTATCAGAGTGGCGGGATGGTGGTCGCCCTCTACGAGTGGCCAAAGCTCGCCGAGGATGCGGGGGTGAGCGCCGAGGGCACCGGCTTCCGCGGCGTCACGCTCGCCTACAACGCGCGGTCGAAGGAGGAGGTGCGCGCCGTGCTCGACGAAGCCCGCGCCGCCGGCGCCGAGATCAGGATCGAACCCCGCGACACCTTCTGGGGCGGCTACGACGGCTACTTCGCCGACCCGGACGGTCACCTGTGGGAGGTGGCGTGGAATCCGTTCTGGACGATGGACGAGGATGGGAACGTGAAGATGAGCGATGAGCGATGAGCGATGAGCGATGAGCTTCGAGCAGTAAGCTGACAGCTCACAGCTCACAGCTCACAGCTCACAGCTCACAGCTCACCGCTCATCAGAAATCATCCGCATCCCGATACGCCTTGATCAGCGCCAGCTCCCCTTCCTTCCCCGGGAGCGACTTGCCGTGCTCCATCCCGATCAGGCCCGTGTACCCCTTCTGGTGCACGAACTTGAAGATGTTCCGGTAGTTCGTCTCCCCCGTGCCCGGCTCCTTCCGCCCCGGCGTGTCCCCCGTCTGCACGTAGCCGACTTCGTCGAAGCACTTGTCGAAGTTGTAGATCATGTGCCCCTCGCTGATCTGCGAGTGGTAGAAGTCGAACAGGAGCTTGCACGACGGGCTGCGCACCGCCTTCATCAGCGCGTACATCTCGTCGTTGTTGTGGATGAAGAATCCCGGATGGTTCTCGATCACGTTCAGCGGCTCGAACACCATCACGATCCCGTGCGGCTCCAGCAGGTCGCTCGCGCGGCGTAGGCAGTCGATCACGTTCGCCATCTGGTAGCCGCGCGGGAGCTTCGCGTCGGTGTTGCCGACGAGCGACGTGACCCACTTCGCGTTCACCCGCTTCGCCGTCTCGATCGAGCTGCGCACCTCGGCGAGGAACGCCTCGCGCTCCTCCGGCTTCCCCGTCGTGAGCGAGCCGCCGGGCTTGAACCCCGTCTGCCCATTGTTGACGAAGATCCCCATCGTCATCCCCAGCCGCTGCATCTCGCGCGCGATCGCCTCCTGCTCGGCGACCGGCCGCCCCTTCATGCGGTTGTCCTCCATCGCCGTGAAGCCCTGGTCGTGCGCGAACTTCAGCTCGTCGATCACGCCGCCGGGCGCATGGTTGGAGAACTGCCCCGCGTCGAACGCATAGCGGAGCTTGAACGGCTTCGGGGCCGGCGCCGCCGCCGCCGCAGGCGCGACCGACTCCGTCGCCCGCGCGACCGCATCCGGCACCATCGACAGCGCCGCGGCCGCGGCCGTTCCCCTCACGAACTCTCGTCTGTTCATGTCATGCTCCAGTGCGTGTAGATACCTCGCGCGGGTCGAACGACGCGCACCCGGAAACCGCCGTATGTTCCGGAAAGAGCCGGATCTGTTCCTCTCCAGGTCGGGAGCGTACCGCCGCATGGCACCTTCGACCCCCGACCCCAAAGTCTCGTGTCGGCTGCGGTGCAGCGATCCATGCGCCGAAGCGAGCGAATCCTGCCGTTTCCGGATGATCCGGGAAATCCGGGTCCGCGCCGTTGGCATGCCATCGAACCGTCCTCGACGCGAACGGCCGGTAACGTAGCGCCGAACTTGCAACCTCGCACCCGTGTTCATCGACGTCCCAGACTCTCCGGAGCTCCATCGAAATGCAGCGACGCAAGCTCGGCCCCTCGCTCGACGTCTCCGCCCTCGGCCTCGGCTGCATGGGCATGTCCGACTTCTACTCCGGTCGCGACGATGCGCAGTCGATCGCGACCATCCACCGCGCGCTCGACCTCGGCGTCGACTTCCTCGATACCGCCGACATGTACGGGCCCTTCACCAACGAGCGGCTCGTCGGCCAGGCCATCCGGGGGCGCCGCGACCACGTCGTGCTCGCCACCAAGTTCGGCAACGTCCGCGACGAGCAGGGGAACAGCCTCGGCATCGACGGCTCGCCCGAGTACGTCCGCCGCGCCTGCGACGCCTCGCTCAAGCGGCTGGGCACCGACTACATCGACCTCTACTACCAGCACCGCGTCGATACCAAGGTGCCGATCGAGGAGACCGTTGGCGCGATGGCCGAGCTCGTGGTGCAGGGCAAGGTCCGCCACCTCGGGCTCAGCGAGGCCGCACCGGCGACGATTCGCCGCGCGCACGCCGTGCATCCCATCGCCGCGCTGCAGACCGAGTACTCGCTCTGGATGCGCGACGTCGAAGACGAGATCCTTCCCACCTGCCGCGAGCTCGGCATCGGCTTCGTCCCGTACAGTCCGCTCGGCCGCGGCTTCCTCACCGGCCGCTTCGCGCGGTTCGAGGATCTCCCCGCCGACGACTTCCGCCGTCGCCAGCCGCGGTTCCAGGGAGAGAACTTCCAGAAGAACCTCGATCTCGTGCGCTACGTCGAGAAGGCCGCGTCGCGGAAGGGCTGTACCCCCGCGCAGCTCGCCCTCGCCTGGCTCCTCCATCAGGGCGACGACGTCGTCCCGATCCCCGGCACCACACGAGTCGAGAACCTCCAGGACAACGTCGGCGCGCTCGGCGTCACGCTCACCCAGCGTGACCTCGAGCGGATCGACGCAGTGTTCCCCAAGGGCGTCGCCGCTGGGGAGCGGTACATGGAAGGAGGCATGGCGACGGTCAATCGGTGAGCGTGGGCAGTGCCCCTGGACGCCGATGCCGCAGGTTCCGCGTCGGCCGGCCGAACGAGTGCGACGACGCGCACGGCCCGCACCCTGCGATGACGGCTCGGAGCATTGGCCGACCCCGGGCCAACCTGGGGGTCGGACGGGGAGAGCGTCTCGAGATCGGGTGAGTGTGATGGACGGGTGGGGTGTACGCGATGCCGCCGCCGGCTCGCTGGCGTCGCGCGGCGAGGTACGGGTCGCCGGCCGAGCGTTGGCGGTCGGCCATGGTGGAGAGGACTCCTCCAGCGCCGAACACGTGCGGATCTGCGCACGGATCCTCGCGAGCGACGGCCCGCTCGCGGCGCTGGCCTTCCTGAACGCACGTACTCGATTCCGATTCACCGGAGTCTACCGCGTCGACCCCCCGCTGCTGCGGAACGTCCATCTGTACGACCGCGAGAATCCGACGCTCAATGTGTCGGGGGACGTGTCGCGGCTGGACCACACGTACTGCGCTCTCGTGTGGGACGACGGTCGGCCGTTCGCCACGGCGGATTCGGCGAACGATGCACGCGTGGCCGCGCACGCCGCGCGCGAGCGGGTGCAGTCCTACTGCGGCGTCCCGATACGTCTCGCCAGCGGCTGGATCTGGGGCACGCTCTGCCACTTCGATGTTCGTCCGCGCGTGCTGCCGCGGTCGGAGATCGCCATCCTCGAGCTCGTGGCACCACATTTCGCCGCTCGGCTGGCCGACGTCCCGTCGCGCTGACCGCACCCCTGCACGCCCGCTCCCCGAGCGTCAGCGCGCCGAGCGCGACATCGCCTCGATGTTCGAGCGCACGATGAACGAGAAGATCTCGCGCGCCGAGCTGGCCGCGATCGTGCGCGCCGCCGGCAGGATGCGCCCGGGGATGCGCGTTTCGCCGAGCTGGGCGCGCACGCGCTGCGTCACGTAGGTGGGTGCGCCCGCCGGGATCTGCTGTAGATCGTCGCGCCCGTGGACGATCACATGGAGATTCTCGATGCCCGGCACCGCCGCGTAGAACCGGCGCAGCATCTCGCCGAACTCGGCGCTGGCGACCACCGCGTACACCGGACGCCGCAGCAGCAGCGCCCACTCCCCGCCGGACAGCTCCGGTCGCACGTCGATCACGATCGCGGGCTTGCGCAAGTCCGACGCGCGCGCGCGCACCCACTCCGCGTGGGCATCGGTCGTGACGAGCAGATCGGCCCGTCGCAGCGCGAGCGGTGCCGCGGAGTCGCGCACTTCGCCGGCGAGCAGTGGGTCGGCCTCCATGCCGAAGTCGTCGCGCAGCTCTCGGCACAGCCCGTAGGCCTGGTCGATCGTCGTGGTGATCGCGACCGCCCGCAGCCGGAGCGTCTCGACCGAACGGCGCAGCCACTCGTGCAGCTCCGGACCGGGAATCTCCCGTGCGAGCCCTTCGACGAGCACTTCCGCCAGCCAGCGCTCGGGTAGGGGTGGGATCCCGCCTTGCGGCGCCCCCGCGGCGGCGACGTAGATCCCGCCCCGCGGCCGGAGCTCGACGATACCCTCGTCGCCCAGCGCCTTGTACGCCGCGATGACGAGCCGGTAGTCGACGTCGAACTCCGTCGCGAGATCCCTCGAGGCCGGCAGGCGGTCGCCGGGCTGGAGGGTGCCCGCCTGCAGCCCACGCAGCACGCGCCCCCGCAGCGTGTCGACGATGAGCTCGCGCGAGACGGCCATGGACTCCCGATTCATGAGCGGACGCGAATCGACCGCAGGAACATCTGATCAGGATTCATGGTGCAATTATCCATCCCAACCGCATCTGACTCACAATTCATGAACAGACGGCGCGCAAAATGCACTCGTCGATCTCGGAGACCAAGAAGGCGTGATTCGTAGCCGGCCGAATCCGCTCGAGCACTGGGCCGGGAGGGGAGGATGGGAGAATGCCTGAGCGAAAGGGCACGATGGTGGTGCAGCACGCGGACGAGCTGTGGCGCGCAGGGACGAGGCGGGGGTTCCTCAAGGTACTTGGCCTCGGGGGCAGCATCGTGCTGTTGCCGAGCGTGTTCGCGGCCTGCGATAGCGACGACGACGGCGGCATCACCGGGCCGAACGGGTCGGCGACGCTCAATCTGACGACGGACGTCGGCATCCTCAACTACGCCTTCGCCCTCGAGCAGCTCGAGGCGGCGTTCTACACGGCCGCCCTCGCGGCGGCGGCGTTCACCGGCATGACGGCCGAGCAGAAGGAAGTGCTGACCGATCTTCGCAACCACGAGGTCGCGCACCGTGAGTTCCTGCGATCGGTGCTCGGCTCCGCCGCGATCGGCGACCTCGCGCTCAGCACGCCGGCCGTCGGCACCGCCACCGCGACCGCGGCCGCCATCCTCAAGAACGCCGAAGCGTTCGAGGATCTCGGGGTTGCCGCCTACAACGGCGCCGGCAAGTACCTCCAGGACGCGAGCAATCTCCTCGTCGCGGGAAAGATCGTTTCGGTCGAAGCGCGGCACGCCGCGGCGATCCGCGATCTGCGCGAGGGCCTCTCGCTGGCGGGCACGCCCGCGGGAACGCGCTTCGCCGGCGACGACGTCGTGAACGCGCAGGGGCTCGACGTCAAGCTCGAGCCGGGCGCGGTGCTCACGCGCGTCGGTGCGACGGGCCTCGTCACCACGAGCCTCTCCATCGCGACGCAGCCCACCGTCACCGCCGCCACGGCGGACGCGCCTCCGCCCACCACCCCGTGACCTCGCGTCGCCCACAGGAGCATCACACCATGGACAACAACGAAACGATCCTCGGCGCGATCGACCCCGAGATCACGGACCGCCTCGTGACGCGCCGCGATGCGCTGCGGCAGGGCGCGTCGGTCGGCGGCAAGGTCGCCGCGGGCCTCGCGATGGCGTCGGTGCCCGTCGCGCTCGCGGCGCTCTCGAAGGATGCCTTCGCCCAGACGCCGGCCGACGTCACCGCGGTGGTGAACTTCGCGCTCGCGCTCGAGATCTTCGAGAACGAGTTCTACAAGGCGGTGCTGGGGACCAGCGCGTCCGCCGCGCAGAACACCGCCTTCGCCGCGGTGCGCGCGCAGGTGCCCGCCGCGGCGGTGCCCGTGTTCCAGCAGATCCAGAAGCACGAGGCGGCGCACGTCGCCTTCCTGCTCGCCAACGGCGCGACCAACTCGCTCAACCTCAACGCCGACAGCTTCGACTTCAGCGGTAACCGCGGCAGCGGGACGCCCGGTCCGTTCGCTCGCGCCACGACGGAGCTGCAGTTCCTGCTCGCCGTCGCGCAGGCCGTCGAGGACACGGGCGTGCGGGCGTACAAGGGGCAGGCGGGCAACCTGCTCTCGAACCGCGCCGTGCTCGAGGCGGCGCTGCGCATCCATTCGGTGGAGGCACGCCACGCCGCGAAGATCCGCCGCATCCGGCGGGCGAACGGCGCGCCGGCCGTCGTGAAGTACAGCGGCACGATCTCGGGCGGCGGCGCCGCCTCGGCGGGCGCGGGCAACATCACGCCGGCCCCGAGCGCGGCGGTCGTCGCCGCGTTCGACGCGATCTACGGCGGCGAGGAGAACGTCACCCAGGCCGCCAAGATGATCACGGCCCTGCCGGGCTTGCCGAACGGCTTCGATGCCGCCGCGGCGAGCGAGGCGTTCGACGAGCCGCTCACGAGGGCGCAGGTCGTCGCCATCGTGCAGCCGTTCTTCAAGCCGACGCTGAGCTGATGCCAGTAGCGGTCGGGTCAACCGCGCCTCGAGTGTCGAGGCGCGCCAACGCACATCTCGATGGGGAAGGGAGGGGAGGATGGGACACACGATCGCGCGGTTGACTCGTACCACGCTCGCGCTCGGAGGCATCGCGCTCGCCGTGAGCGCCTGCTCGCCGGCCGGTGACCGCAAGATGGCCGATACCGCGTCAGGAGACGTCAGCATGCAGACGAACACGATGACCGAGCCGCGTCCGATGGCGCAGCCCAACGCACCGATGCAGGCCGTGCTCGACCAGCTCGCGGCGCTCGGCCCGAAGCCGATCCCGCAGCTCACCGCCGCCGAGGCGCGTCAGCAGCCGACGCCCGCCGACGCGGCGGCGAAGGAGCTCGCCAAGCAGGGCAAGTCCACCGCGCCCGATCCGGCGGTCGCCTCCAGCGATCGCACGATCGCCACCGCGACGGGCACGCTGCCGGTGCGCATCTACACGCCGAAGACCGGTGCTGGGCCGTGGCCGGTCGTGGTGTACTACCATGGAGGCGGCTGGGTCATCGCCGACAAGAAGGTCTATGACGGCGGCGCCCGCGCGCTGTCGAAGCTGGCGAACGCGGTCGTCGTCTCGGTGGACTACCGCCAGGGGCCCGAGCACCGCTTCCCCGCCGCGCACGACGACGCGATCGCGACGTACGAGTGGGCGGTGAAGAACGCGGCGTCGATCGAGGGCGACGCGACGAAGATGGCGCTCGCCGGCGAGAGCGCCGGCGGCGGCCTCGCGGTGGCGACGGCGATCGCCGCGCGCGACCGGAAGATGCCGATGCCGCTGGCCATCGTCTCCGTCTACCCGATCGCCGGCACC
>DASTSX010000330.1:0-10830 GCA_035760455.1 Gemmatimonadaceae bacterium
TGGCACGCGCGCAGCGCGGGAGTCCGTGGCGCACGCCGACGCGCCGAGCAGCGCGATGGGCAGCAGGAGCTGAAATGGGCGACGAATGGACATGCGAGGGGAAAGAGGCCGCTCGAAGACGAGTCGCCGCGAGGGCGCGCAACGCCCGTGGCCCCCTCGAGCTCGAGGAGGTATCCTGCCCGGCAATGCCGATCGATCCGCCCCCCGACCGATGACCGCGCGAGCCTTCCCGTTCGCGGCGCTCGTGCTCGCGCACGACGCCGTCGCGTCGGACGCCGCGCGTGTCGCCGAGCTGGCGCGCACCGCTTCCGACGTCGGCGCCGTGCCCGTGGTCGTCGCCATCCCATTCGACGTCGAGCTGCCGAGCAGTGCCCGGCTCGTTCGCACGCGGGCGGGAGGCTCCGGCATCGCCGCGATCCGGCTCGGCATGGCCCAGCTCACCAACACGGTAGCACGGGCTGCGCTGCTCGTGCCCGTCGGCGCGGAGCAGACGTCCCTGGTCGCGCTCCTCGCGCTAGTCGACGCCGCGAAGCAGGCGGGCGACGCCATCATCGCGTTCGAGGACGACGACCTCGATGGCTCCGTGCTCATGGTGCCGCGGGATGGCTGGCTCGAGCTGGTGACCCTCGGAGAGCGCGGGATCGTCGCAGCCGCTGCCCGGCGCCGCGTGGTGCGCGTGAAGGCGCCACCCGTCACGCGAGCGTGAGCTCGTAGAACTCCGTATCGACGATCTCGTCCTGGCGGTACCGCTCGATCGGCACGAACCCGAGCGACGCGTACAACGCTCGCGCCGCGGTCATCTCGGCGACGGTGCCGAGCCGGATCGCGTGATAGCCCATGTCGCGAGCGCGGGCGATGAGCGTCTCGAGGAGGGTGCGCCCCACCCCCTTCCCGCGCCACGCGGGATCGACGTACATGCGCTTCACCTCCCCGATGCCGCCCGGGAGCGGCCGCAGCGCGACACAGCCCACCGCTTCGCCATCCCCCTCCGCGAGCCAGATCGCGCCGCGTGGGGCGATGTAGGGTCCGGGGAGCCGGATGGCGTCGGCCTTCATGTGCTCGATCCCCGGCATCGACGCGCGTTCGTCGACGTGGGCGAGCACGAGTCGCCGCACCGCGTCCACGTCAGCCGTGCTCGTCGCCTCGCGCACGACGAACGCGCCTCTCACGCGCCTTCGCTCTCCCGCGGGCCTGGTGCATCGGCCGAAGGCGACTCGCGGCGCGCCTGTTGCTCGGCCATGCTCGCCGTGAGCCCGTCGAGCGCCTGCACGATCTCGCGCAGGTGCGCGATCATCTCCGTCGCCTGCGGCGGGAGGGAATCGCCTTCGGACGCCGCCTTCGCGGCGAACGCCTCGAGGTGCCGGAGCTGGGCCACGAGGTCCGCGCGGCCCTCGGCGGCGCGGGCCGCGTCGTCCACCGATCGGCGATCGTCTGCGCCGGCGTCGTGCTCGGTCATTGCGCGGTGAGGGTCTGCGTGCCCGACCAACGGCGCCCAGCGCCGAGCGTCACCGGCGTCTGCACGGCGGCGGCCTCGACGCAGACGAACCGGCGCTCGTCGCCCGGCCCGAGATCGGGTACGGCGGCGGCGCGCTCGGAACCGGGGTTCCAGACCACGGCGTCGGGGAAGCCTTCTGCCTCGATGACGGTGACGCGGTCCCGCTCGCGGAGCTCGAGTCGCGGCGGCGCGCCGACGTACACGCGATCGATGTAGTCGCGCACGAGCAGCGTCTCCGCGTCGTCCGCACGGAGGGCCTGATCGCCGCTGACGCGATACAACGTGCCACGGAGGCCGACGATCTCGGTGTCGTACGCGTCGCGCACACGCAGGTACGTGTGCAATGCTGCGGTGAAGCTGAACGGGGTCTCGCCGACGTTCTCGACGCGCAAGGCGACCTCGAGCTGACGCCCCACCACGGTGACGGCGAGAACGGCCTTGAACGCGGCATCCCACAGGGCACGAGTATCGTAGCTGTCGCGCAGCACGAACTCGGCCTCGGCGGCGCCGTCCGCCTCGCGCGCGATGCCGCCGAGCGCCCACGGCATCGTCCGAGCGAAGCCGTGGCGCGGGAGCGGACCTTCCAGGGCGAATTGCGGGAAGACCACCGGGATCCCGCCGCGGATGGCGGCCGACGTTCCGAACTCGGAGCGCGCGCTGAGAAAGAGCCGATCGTCCTGCTCGCCGGCCGGGTGCCACGACGTGACGTGCGCGCCGTGGCGGTGCACGTCGGCGGTCGCGCCGTCGTCGGCTCGCAGGGTGATGATCGGCGGCACAGCCACAAGACCGGCCCTCCGCTCCGCGGACGACGCGGCCTCGCGCGGATCGCTCACCGGAGCCAGCGCTCGGCGAGCTGGATCAGTCGCTCGTCGCCGGTGGCACGAGCTCGGGCGAGGATGCGCTTGACGTGCTCGCGGAGTCGTGGCTCGCCCCAGTAGTAACCCGTGGCGGTCTCGGCGCTCTCCGTCTCGCCATCGCGCGCCGCCTCGAGGAGCGCGTCGGCGGCGGCGGCATCGTAGCCGGGGTCGCTTCGCGCCGGGAGGCCGTAGCCACGTCGCGGCGCGCCGCCGCCGGCGTCTTCATTGACGAACGCACGCGACATCGTCGCTCCGGGCGCTAGAACTCGCGCTTCTTCATCTCGGCGAACAGGTCCGCCGCATCGGCGTCGGCCGCTTCCGTGGCTTCGTCGGCCGGCGGGCGCGTCGCGTCGAGCGTCGCGTCGTAGGTGCGCTTCTTCTTCGGCTTCGCGCGGGCGGCCGCCGCCTGCGTCTTCCTCAGAAGCGCCTTGAGCTGAGCCTCGTTCATCGGACGAACTCCGGGATCAGGGTCGGTGCCGCTTCATTTTCAAGCTAGCATCCGCCGGGCGCCCCGCCAGGACGCCCGACCGTGACGTACTCCTCGAACAGCGCGTCGAGCGCGCGCCGCGGGTCGTCGCAGATCCCCTCGTGCACCGGTGAGCTCTGCAGCACGTCCGAGCGAGGCGCGGTGAGCCAGTGGAAGCGCTCCGATGGTGGCGCGAGCGCGATCGGACCGGCAGCCGCGTCACCGGCACAGATCGCCTCACAGGAGCGCAAGTACCGGGCGAGCAGCTCGGCATCGAGGCCGGGCACGTGTGTCGCAAGCAACCGCTCGTCGGTGATCGCTCGGAGCGCCAGGAACTCAGCCGTACGGGCGTGCACGACCACGCCGACGTTCACGAACGCGCCGAGGTGCACGCGCGGCACGACGCGCAGCACGGCGAAGTCGTAGTCCACCCGCGTGTCGCTCATCGTCGCGCCGACAGGTGGCGGGGTGGCTCGCGCCGCACCTGCCCCTGCGCGGCGATGGCCTCGGTCGAGAACGCGCGCGGGTGCAGCAGGCGACGGGTGAGGTACGTGCGGTACCGGGCGCGCGCGTCGGCCGCCGACGCGAACTCGGCGGCACCGCCGGAATGGTCGAGGTAGAGCTCGTCGGGCACGGCGTCGACCACTGCGGCGAGCACGTCGGACGACAGCCGCTCGGCGCAGTCGGCATCCGCGGCGGCGATGTCACCCGCCGACGCGAGCAGCACGTGCGAGCGGATCAACGGAAAGCTGGTGACGGTGCGCGCCTCGTCGACCGAGGCCCAGTCGTGATGCGCATAGAGCGCGGCGCCGTGGTCGATCAGCCAGGGCCGGCGCTGCCATACGAGCAGGTTGGGGTTGTGCGCCGTGCGGTCGGGGTTGGTGGTGAACGCGTCGAGCCAGACGACGCGCGCGGCGAGCTCGGGGGAGACGAGATCGCCCGCGGCGACGCCGTCGAAGTTGAACGCGCCCTCGAGATACCGTGCGCCCACGTTCGTGCCGTGGCTCCTCCGCAGAAGCTCCTGAATCTCGGAATCGGGCTCGCTCCGCCCGAAGCGGTCGCCCACGTCGACCAGGGCGAGCTCGGGAACGGGAAGCCCGAGATGCTCCGCAAGGAGGCCGACGATGAGCTCGGCCACGAGGACCTTCGCACCCTGCCCTGCTCCGCGGAACTTCACGACGAAGAGTCCGCCGGATTCCGTGTCGACCACGGCCGGAAGCGAGCCGCCCTCGCGAAGGGGCTGCACGTATCGCATCGCGACGTGTCGGGCGAGCTGCGTCGGCGGCATTCGGGTGGGTCGCGGAAGCGGTGCGTGCGGCGTGCGCAATGTGGGGTGCGTGCCGCGGTCGGGGAAGCGCATTCTGCCACCACAGTTGTCGGTTGTCGGTTGTCGGCCCACCTCGGGACGCAGGAGCTTCCCGGGGTCGGCCGTCAACCGAAAACCGACAACCGAGGAACAGGAGCGCGCACCGACCGGGAACCGCAGCGTCGTGAGTCGGCTTAACATCTTGGCTCACAATGCGTTAACCCAAATCCAGACGGTTTGACTCCGGGATGAATACCGACTACTTTACTCTTGTATCGCCGTACGTTCGCGAGCGCGTGACGTGGCCGCCCTGCGCGACGATCCGGGCGCGCTGCGCACGTGGCGACGACAGCCTTATACCGTCGGGAGATCCGCTGTCATGAGTTCGTCGATCGAGACCCTCGTCAACCGCGAGTACGCGTACGGCTTCGTCACCGACGTCGAGACGGACACGCTGCCGCCTGGGCTGAGCGAGGCGGTCATCCGGCTCATCTCGGCGAAGAAGGAAGAGCCCGACTGGCTGCTGGACTGGCGTCTGAAGGCGTACCGGCGCTGGCAGACGATGAAGGAGCCGCACTGGCCGAACGTGACGTACGGGCCCATCGACTACCAGGCGCAGTCGTACTATTCGGCGCCGCGCTCGGTGAAGCCGCTGCAGTCGCTGGACGACGTCGATCCCGAGCTGTTGCGCACGTACGAGAAGCTGGGGATTCCGCTGAACGAGCAGAAGTTCCTCTCGGGCGTGGCCGTGGACGCGATCTTCGACTCCGTCAGCGTCGGCACGACGATGAAGGAGGAGCTCAAGGCGCACGGGATCATCTTCTGCTCGCTCGGCGAGGCGGTGAAGGAGCATCCCGAGCTCGTGCGGAAGTATCTCGGGTCGGTGGTGCCCCACTCGGACAACTTCTTCGCCGCGCTGAACGCCGCGGTGTTCAGCGACGGCTCCTTCGTGTACGTGCCCAAGGGGGTGCGCTGCCCGATGGAGCTCTCGACGTACTTCCGCATCAACGCGGAGGGGACGGGGCAGTTCGAGCGCACGCTGATCGTGGCGGACGAGGGCTCGTACGTGAGCTACCTCGAAGGGTGCACGGCGCCGAAGCGCTCCACCAACCAGCTGCATGCGGCGGTGGTGGAGCTGGTGGCGCTCGAGAACGCGACCATCAAGTACTCGACCGTCCAGAACTGGAACGCCGGCGACAAGAACGGCGAGGGCGGGATCTACAACTTCGTGACGAAGCGCGGGAAGTGCGCGGGCGCGAACTCGAAGATCTCGTGGACGCAGGTGGAGACGGGCTCGGCGATCACGTGGAAGTATCCGAGCGTGATCCTGCAGGGGGACAACTCGACGGGCGAGTTCTACAGCGTGGCGGTGGTGAACAACCACCAGCAGGCCGACACGGGCACGAAGATGATCCACATCGGCCGCAACACGAAGTCCAACATCGTGAGCAAGGGGATCTCGGCCGGTCACGGGCAGAACAGCTACCGGGGCCAGGTGAAGGTGATGCCCAAGGCGACGGGGGCGCGCAACTACACGCAGTGCGACTCGATGCTCGTCGGCAACCGGTGCGGCGCGCACACGTTCCCGTACATCGAAGTGGGCAACAACTCGGCGCAGGTGGAGCACGAGGCGTCGACGTCGAAGATCGGGGAAGACCAGATCTTCTACCTCAAGCAGCGCGGGCTCAGCGCCGAGCAGGCGGTGAGCATGATCGTGAGCGGCTTCTGCAAGGAAGTGTTCAAGGAGCTGCCGATGGAGTTTGCTCTCGAGGCGCAGCAGCTGCTCGGTATCACTCTGGAAGGTTCCGTAGGCTAGCCGTTCGTCGGTCAACGGTGTTCCGGTTCACGGCCGACCTCGGGAAGCCAGCGCGTCCCGAGGCAGGCCGACAAACCGTCAGCCGACAAACTGAAAAACTTCTTCTCGTCATTCGAATAAATGCTCGAAATTCACAACCTCCACGCCTCCGCCGGCGAGCGAGAAATCCTTCGCGGAATCGATCTCACGGTGCACGCCGGCGAGGTGCACGCCGTGATGGGACCGAACGGGTCGGGGAAGAGCACGCTGGCGCAGGTGCTGGCGGGACATCCGGCGTACGAGGTCACGGACGGTACGGTCACGTACGAGGGGCAGGACCTGCTCGCGATGGATCCCGAGGTCCGCGCGCAGCAGGGGATCTTCCTGGCGTTCCAGTATCCGGTGGAGATCCCCGGGGTGAGCAACGCCTACTTCCTGCGCGCGGCGTACAACGAGCTCCGCAAGGCGCGCGGCGAGGAGGAGATCGACCCGATCAGCTTCGCCGACCTCATGGACGAGAAGATGAAGCTCGTCGAGATGGACCCGTCGATGCTCTCGCGTTCGGTGAACACCGGGTTCTCGGGAGGCGAGAAGAAGCGGAACGAGATCCTCCAGATGGCGGTGCTCGAGCCGCGGCTCGCGGTGCTCGACGAGACGGATTCCGGGCTCGACATCGACGCGCTCCGCATCGTCGCCGCCGGGGTGAACTCGCTCCGGCGCCCCGATGCGGCGACGATCGTCGTGACGCACTACCAGCGGCTGCTCAACTACATCGTGCCCGATTACGTGCACGTGCTCGCGGGCGGGCGCATCGTGCGCTCGGGGGGCAAGGAGCTGGCGCTGGAGCTCGAGGAGAAGGGCTACGACTGGCTGCTCGAGGGGGCGATCGCGTGATCGAGTCGTACCTGCGGGCCTTCGAACGCACCTCTACACCCGACGAGTCGAACGCGCCCGATTGGGCGAGGTCGCTGCGGCTGTCGGCGATCACGCGCTTCGAGACGCTGGGCTTCCCGACGACGAAGAACGAGGACTGGCACTTCACGTCGGTCGCGCCGATCGCCGAGCGGGAGTTCGATCTGCTCGCGCCGCCGAAGCACGGGGTGAAGGCCGCGCAGCTCGTGCCGTTCACCTTCGGCGCGCGGGACTGGCACACGCTCGTGTTCGTGAATGGCCGGTACGACGCGGCGCTGTCGAGCGCGGCCGGGCTGCCGGAGGGGGTGACGCTCGTGCCGCTCAAGCAGGCCTACGAGACCGTGCCGCTCCTCGTCGAGCAGTATCTCGGCAAGGTCGCGGCGTTCGAGGGCGAGACGTTCACCGCGCTCAACACCGCGTTCCTGGACGACGGCGCGGTGGTGCACGTCGGCCGCGAGGTAGAAGTCGCCCGGCCGATCCACCTGCTCTTCGTGAGCGATGCGAGCGCCGGCACCGGAACGGCGCAGCCGCACAACCTCATCGTGCTCGACCGATTCGCCAAGGCGACGGTGATCGAGAGCTACGCCGGGCTGGGCGGCGGGGCGTACTTCACGAACGTCGTCACGGAAGCGGTGGTCGGCGACGGGGCGACGCTCACGCACCTCAAGCTGCAGCGCGAGTCGGAGAAGTCGTATCACGTCGGCACGCTGGACGTGCGCCAGGCGCGCGACAGCCACCTCGTGTCGTTCAGCTTCGCGGCCGGCGCGGCGCTTTCGCGAACGAACATCTACACGGAGCTGCGCGGCGAGGGCTGCGGCGCCACGCTCAACGGGCTGTATCTGGGGGACGGCGAGCAGCACCTCGACCACCAGACGCGGATCGAGCACGTCGAGCCGAACTGCTACAGCCGCGAGCACTACAAGGGGATCCTCGACGGGTCGGCGCACGGCGTGTTCAACGGCAAGGTGTACGTGCATCCCGCCGCGCAGAAGACGGACGGCAAGCAGACGAACAACACCCTGCTCCTCTCCGAGAAGGCGCAGATCGACACGAAGCCGCAGCTCGAGATCTTCGCCGACGACGTGAAGTGCACGCACGGCGCGACGGTCGGCCGGCTGGACGAGACGGCGCTCTTCTACCTCAAGAGCCGCGGGATCGCGGCGCGCACGGCGCGGCAGCTCCTGACGTACGCCTTCGCGGCGGACGTGCTCGAGTCGATCGAGCTGGAGCCGGTGCGCGACGGGCTCGAGGCGGCGACGCTGCGCCGCTACATCGAGCAGGACTGAGGCGCGCGTGTCGGACCTCCAGGAGCTCTACCAGTCGATCATCCTCGATCACAACCGGCGGCCGAAGAACTATGGCGCGCTGGAGGGGGCGAACCACCGCGCCGAGGGACGCAACCCGGAGTGCGGCGACGAGGTGAAGGTCGAGCTCGTGGTCACCGGCGACCGGATCGACGACGTGCGGTTCACGAGCGCGGGCTGCGCGGTGTCGCGCGCGGCGGCGTCGATCATGACGCAGAGCGTGAAGGGGAAGTCGCGCGCCGAGGTGCAGGAGCTGTTCACCCGGTTCCACGACCTCGTGACCGGCAAGCTCCGTCCCTCGCCGGAAGAGGCGCGGAGCCTCGGCGAGCTGGCGGCCTTCTCCGGCGTCGCACGGTTCCCGATCCGGGTGAAGTGCGCGAGCATGCCGTGGCACACGCTGCAGGCGGCGCTGCGCGACGCTTCACCCGCCTGAGCGGGTCCGTGGCCGCGCACGGCTTCGAGGACGTCGCGCCGCTGTCGGCTCTCGGCGACGGCGAGCTGCTCGGCGCCGTGCTCGCCGACGGCACGCCGGTCTGTCTCTACAACGTCGGCGGCACCATCGGTGCCGTGAGCGACGTCTGCACCCACTCGGCGTTCCCGCTGTCGGACGGCGTGCTGCACGGCGACGGCACGCTCGAGTGCGTGTGGCATGGCGCGCGGTTCGACTGCCGCACGGGGGCCGTGCGCCGGGCCCCGGCGATCGAGCCGCTCGCCGTCTTCGCGACGCGCGTCGCGGAGGATCGGATCCTCGTCGCGCCGCACGCCCACCAGGAGCCTCAGGGATGAGCCACCGCAACCCGCGCCGCGCCGACTTTCCGCTCCTCGCCGCCAACCCGGACCTGCACTACCTCGACTCCGCGGCGACGTCGCAGAAGCCGAGGGTGGTGCTGGACGCCATGCGCGCGTACTACGAGCAGGACAACGCCAACCCGCACCGTGGCGCGTACGCGCTGTCGGCGCGCGCCACGGACCGCTACCACGCCGCCCGCGAGCGCGTCGCGCGGTTTCTCGGCGCGTCGGACACGGACTGCCTCGTGTTCACGCGTGGCACCACCGAGGCGCTCAACCTCGTGGCGACGGCGTGGGGCCACGCGAACGTGGGCGAGGGGGACGAGATCGTCGTCACCGCGCTGGAGCATCACGCGAACTTCGTCCCCTGGCAGCAGCTGGCCCTGGCGCGGCGGGCGCGCTTCCTCGTGTGCCCGCTGACGAGCGACCACCGGGTGGACCTCGAGGCGCTGCGGTCGATGGTCGGGCCGCGCACGAAGGTCGTGGCGTTCAACCACGTGTCGAACGCGCTCGGTACGCTGAACCCGGTGAACGAGATCGCCGCCGTAGGTCGCCGGGTCGGAGCGCTGGTGGTGTGCGACGGCGCGCAGGGCGCACCGCACCTGCGCGTCGGCTTCGACGCGCTCGACGTCGACTTCTACGCCTTCAGCGGCCACAAGATGTGCGGGCCGATGGGGATCGGCGGGCTGCTCGGACGCCGGCACATCCTCGAGACGATGCCGCCCTATCAGTTCGGAGGCGACATGATCGAGTTCGTGCGCGAGGAGGAGAGCACGTGGAACGTGCTGCCGCACAAGTTCGAGGCGGGGACGCCGAACGTCGGCGACGCGGTCGGCCTCGCCGCCGCGTGCGACTACCTCGACGGACTCGGGCTCGACGGCGTGCTCGAGCACGAGCGCGCGCTGGTGCGGCTGACGATGGACCGGCTCCGCGAGGTGAACGGCGTGTGCCTCTACGGACCGCCGCCGTCGGAGCGGAGCGGCGTGGTGAGCTTCACGATGGCCGGGATCCACCCGCACGACCTGGCGACGATCTTCGACCAGGATGGGGTGTGCATCCGCGCCGGCCAGCACTGCGCCCAGCCGCTCATGCGGCGGCTGGGCGTGTCGGCGACGGCGCGCGCGTCGTTCTACGTCTACAACGACGAGCACGACGTGGAGGCGCTGGTGCGGTCGCTCCAGCGGGCCAAGGAAGTGTTCGCGGGGGGCGAGCCCCTACCCGACGAGCTCGTCCCCTGTCGCGGCGCGCGGTAGCTCGACCGTAAAGGTCGAGCCTTCACCGGGCGTGCTGGACACGCCGAGGTCTCCACCCATGCCGCGCGTCAGCTCGCGGCTGATCGCGAGTCCGAGACCGGCCCCCTCGGTCGTCCGCGTCAGCGCGGGCTCGAGCTGCACGAACGGCTCGAAGATCGAGCCGAGCATGGCCGGCTCGATGCCGATGCCCGTGTCGCGCACGTGCAGGCGGACGAGATCGCCGTCCGACGTGGCCGAGAGCGTGATCCGCCCCCCGGAGGGGGTGAACTTCACGGCGTTGCCCAGGAGGTTGATCAGCACCTGGTCCAGCTTCTCCCGGTCGGCGACGACGGCGAGGCCGTCCGCGACGTTCTCGCAGCGATACTCGATCGCCCGCGCGCGGGCCTGCGGCTCGATCATCCCCTCCATGCGGGCGAGCACGTCGCGCACCGGCACCGGCCCGAGCGAGTAGCGCACGCGGCCGGCCTCGATGCGGCTGAAGTTGAGAATGTCGGTGATGATCTCGAGCAGGTGCTGCTGGTTCTGCCGGATGCGCGACAGGTCGCGGAGCTGCTCGTCGTTGACCGGGCCGCGCACGCCCATCGCCAGCAGCTCGGCGTAGCCGGCGATCGCGTTGAGCGGCGTGCGGAGCTCGTGGCTCATCGTGGCGAGGA
>DASTSX010000331.1:0-10298 GCA_035760455.1 Gemmatimonadaceae bacterium
GTGTCGCTGACCGGCATGGCCCTGCTGGCCGCCACGCCGCGCCCCGCACAGGCGGCGGGCGCGGACTCCGTGCGCGCCCCATCGGCGAAGCCGAAGGCGCCGGACGACTCGCTGCGCGGGCGCAGCGGCAAGCTTCGCGCGGTCCTCGTGCCCCGCTCCGAGCGGCGCGTCGGCGTCCTCGAGCAGCTCTTCGGCGACTCGCTGCTCCGCACGCCGGGGGTGCATGCGGCCCTCGACAGCGTCGGCTCGGGCACCCTCTCGCTGATCACCATGCGCGACTTCGCGGAGAAGCTCGGGGGGAAGATCGGCGCGTACCGCATCGGGTTCTGGCCCGGCGAGCGCCGGAAGGCGCTACCCACCGTCTACGCCAACCCCGAAGGGTTCATCGAAGTTACGCCGGAGAATGCGGACACCCACGTCTCTGAGCACTTCCGGTTGCGCGACTTCCTGACCCACGACCAGCAGAGCGTCTGGCCCAAGTACCTGGTCTTGCGGGCCCCCCTTGTGGACAAGTTGGAACTTGTGATATCTCAGCTGGAGGCACGGGGCACGCCCGTGCGTCGGATGAGCGTCATGAGCGGGTTCCGCACGCCGCAGTACAACGCGCGCGGCGGCGAGTCGAGCGGCCGCTCCAAGGTCAGTCGCCACATGTATGGCGACGCGGCCGACGTATTCGTGGACAACGATGGGGACGGACGGATGGACGATCTCAATCGCGATGGTCGCATCGACTATCGCGACGCACAGGTGATCCTCGACGCGGTGGAGCAGGTGGAGCGGATGCACGGCGACCTCGTTGGCGGCGTCGGCGTCTATCGCGCCACGCGCTCGCACGGCCCGTTCGCGCACGTGGACGTGCGGGGCCGGCGCGCGCGCTGGGGTCGCCTGTGAGCGATCGGGTTCCGGGGGGAAACAGGCTCGGTTCGATCGGCGCGGTGCTGTTCTTCGGCCTCGCGACGATCGGCGCCGTCCAGTTCCTCCGTCCCGAGGGCGCGATGGCGACGGCTCCGCTGGCGAGCCTCGCCGCAGCCGTCTCGCCGGCGCGAGCGCTTCCTCCCTCCGCGTCGCCGACACTGGACGCGTTCGGGCGAAGCGGCGCGGTGAAGGTACGCCTCGCCCTCCCGGGCGAGCGGGTCGAGTTCCCGATCGCCATCGCCGGTGGCGGCGACTCGCTCTCGTACCAGTGGGTGTCGGCCACGGACTCGACGGCGGTGGAGCCGCGCCGCGATCTCACGGCCGCGCCGACGATCGCGCCGGCGCGGCCCGGGCTCTACCGGCTGTCGGTCATCCGCGGCGCGGCGCGCGAGATCCTGTCCGAGCCGACGCTCGCCGTGCTGGTTCCGTTCTCCCGCAAGCTGGGCGATCAGTTGAATGGCTATCGCCTCGGCTGGTACCTCTCCGAGCGCCTGGGGGGCGGCTACGACCGTCCCGTGGGGTTCATCGAGGTCCGGCCCGAGATGCTCGATCTCGCGATCACGAAGCATCTCAAGCTCGCCGATTTCGTGACGCACGACGACCAGGGTGACGTCTGGCCGAAGTACGTCGCGCTGAACCCGCGCCTGCTCGACAAGCTCGAGCTGATCTTCGCCGACCTCGGGTCGCGCGTGCGGCCCGGGCTCGTCGTCGACATGCACTCCGGGTTCCGCTCGCCGTCGCACAACTCGCGGGTGGAAAACGCGGCGCGCGACAGCCGACACCAGTACGGGGACGCGGCCGACCTCGCGGTCGACGCCGACGGCGACGGTCGGATCACGATGACGGACGAGCTACTCGTCATGCTCGCCGTCGAACGCGTCGAGGAGAAGTATCCCGACCTCGTCGGTGGGCTGGGCCTGTACACCAGCCCGCGGTTCCGCACTCCCTACGTGCACATCGACGCACGCGGACGGCGCAGCCGCTGGCAGGGGTGACCGCGGCGGGCTACCGGGTGGACGAACGGGCGCACATACTCACGGTGCGCCCGATGTGTTTCCGGCGCCGAATGCACAGGGAGTTCCGACGATGAATGCCTATCTACGCGACAAGCTGCTCCAGAAGCTCGAGACGATGGCCGACGAGCGCGGCTATCAGGTGCTCGACTACGTGGAGTTCCTGGAGTCCAAGTACGCCGAGCGGCAGACGGCCGCGTCGGCCGCGGCGGCCAATCCGCTCAGCCGGTTCGCCGATGCGGTCGAGGAGAAGCTGCGGGCGGGCCGCGTGAGCGCGTCCACGATCGCGGAGACGATGAACCTGATGAACAAGGCGGTCGGAGTGCTCAACGGGGCGGCGGCCGCGGGCAAGTCGGTCGCCTCGGACCTCATGACGGCGACGACGCGCGTGGTCGATGCGGCGACCGCGGCGGCGTCGGCCGCCGCAACGCCCGGTGCCCCCGGAGGCGCGAGCGGCACGACTGGTGCGACGGGAGCGGCCGGGAGCACGCCCACGGACGCGGGCGCCTCGACGCCGCCGACCACCGGCGCGGCCGACGCAACCACACCGAGATAGAGGAGCACACGCGTGACGCGATCCACCGGAGCACAGGCCCGCCGCACGCGCACCGGCGCGAACGCCACCGCCGCACGCACCCGCGCCGAGGTCTCGCCGCGCACGGGGGCCAAGCGCACGGTGATGTACTACATCAAGCAGCTGCCGTCCTACCTGCGCCTGCTCGGCGGGCTGTTGACCGACCGGCGCGTGAACGCGATGGACAAGCTCCTCGTCGCCGGCGCGATGGCGTACATCGCGCTGCCGATCGACTTCATCCCCGACTTCATCCCGTTCCTCGGCGAGGTGGACGACGTCTTCCTCCTCGTGATCGCGCTGCAGCGCCTCGTCGCCAACGCCGGAAGGCCGGTCCTGCTCTCGCACTGGACGGGGTCCATGGACGACCTGGCGGACCTCAACCTGAAGGAAGCGCTGGCGGCAGCCGCCTTCTTCCTGCCCCGCAACATCCGCCGAAAGCTCAAGATGATCGGGCGCGGCTGAGCGCTTCGCTAACCGCTTCGAAACACTGGACTTCGATGGACGTGCCGCCTACGTTTCGCCATGGCGACCACAATCCGTTCCAATTCGCGGCCCGCGATCCAGCCTTCGGCTGAGAGCGGGCCGTCGCGTTCCGGGGAGGTGCCCGTGAACGGCGCGTCGCGCGTGCGTACCGACGTCGCGCTCACCTTCGACGACGTCCTGCTCACGCCACGTCATTCGGTGACGCACCCGAAGGACGTCTCGACCAAGTCGTGGTTCACGCGCCGGATCGAGCTGAACATCCCGCTCATCTCCGCAGCGATGGACACCGTCACCGAGTCCGAGATGGCGATCGCCATGGCGCGCGCCGGAGGCATCGGCGTGCTGCACAAGAACATGTCGATCGACCGGCAGGCGATGCAGGTGGACATCGTGAAGCGCAGCGAGAGTGGGGTGATCAGCAACCCCTACACCCTGCCCGACACGGCGACGCTCCGGGAAGCGACCAACCTGATGAACCGGTTCCGCGTGTCGGGCATCCCCATCGTCGATCACGACGGGCGGCTCGTGGGGATCCTCACCAACCGCGATCTGCAGTTCGAGCGCAGCCTCGATCGCCCCGTCGCCGAGGCGATGACGAAGAACCTCGTCACGGCGCCGCTGGGGACGACGCTCGACGAGGCGGAGCGCATCCTCGCCAAGCATCGCGTCGAGAAGCTGCCGGTCGTCGATGCCGAGGGCCGGCTGAAGGGGCTGATCACGGTGAAGGACATCCACAAGCGCCGCCAGTTCCCCGGGGCGAACAAGGACGAGATCGGCCGCCTTCGGGTGGCGGCGGCGATCGGCGCCGGCGGCGACTACCTCACGCGCGCGAAGGCGCTGATCGACGCGGGGGTAGACGCGCTCGTCGTGGACACGGCACACGGTCACGCGGAAGCGGTGCTCGAAGCGACGGCGCGGGTTCGCGACGCGTTCTCCGAGGTCCAGCTGATCGCTGGCAACGTCGCGACACGCGAGGGCGCGCGGTCGCTCGTCGAGCGCGGAGTGGACGCCGTGAAGGTCGGGGTCGGCCCAGGCTCCATCTGCACCACGCGCGTCGTCACGGGTGTCGGCGTGCCGCAGCTGACCGCCGTCTTCGATGCCATCGAAGGCGCCGGCGACGTTCCCGTCATTGCCGACGGCGGCATCAAGTATTCGGGCGATGCCGTGAAGGCGCTCGCGGCGGGTGCCTCGAGCGTGATGATGGGCTCGATGCTCGCGGGCACGGAAGAGAGCCCCGGCGAGGCGTTCCTCCTCGAGGGCCGCCGCTTCAAGATGGTGCGCGGGATGGGCTCGCTCTCGGCGATGCAGGACGGCAGCGCCGACCGGTACTTCCAGGAAGGCGAGCTCTCGCCGAAGAAGCTGGTGCCCGAGGGGATCGAAGGGCGCGTCCCGTACAAGGGCCCCGTCGGCGACGTCCTCTTCCAGATGGTGGGCGGCCTGCGCAGCGGGATGGGCTACGTCGGGTGCGCGACGATCGATGAGCTGCGCACGAACACGGAGTTCGTTCGGATCACGGCGGCGGGGCTGCGCGAGTCGCACCCGCACGACGTGCAGATCACGCGAGAAGCGCCAAATTACAGCCTGTAGCACCCGAAGGGCCCCGGCGATCTGCCGCGGCCCTTCGACGTAGCGCGGTGTCCAGCTCCAAAAGAGGCTGCGTTCGCAGGCAACGCACGGTATTGACAGAGCACGGGGATTTGCGGACTATTTTGTATGCAAATACGGTCGGCGTCCCCGCTGAGACCTGCACCTCATCGACCTTTCCATAGGAGACTCGCGTGGCTGGCTCTCTCACACGAACCAAGCCGATCGACCAGCTCCTCGCCGAGACGACCTCGACGGGTGAGCACACGCTGAAGCGAACGCTCGGTCCTGGCGCGCTCATCGCGCTCGGGATCGGGGCCATCATCGGGGCTGGTCTGTTCGTTCGGACGGCTGCGGCGATCGCCGACCGTTCGGGTCCCTCGGTGACGCTCGCGTTCATCGTGGCCGGCGTCGGCTGTGCGCTGGCCGGGCTCTGCTACGCCGAGTTCGCCTCGATGATCCCGATCGCCGGCAGCGCGTACACCTACTCGTACGTCACGATGGGCGAACTCGTCGCCTGGATCATCGGCTGGGACCTCATTCTCGAGTACGCCGTCGGTGCGGCGACGGTGGCGATCGCGTGGAGCGAGTACTTCGAGAAAGTGCTGGAGATGGTAGGACTCCACTTACCGTACCAATGGTACCACTCGCCGTTCCAGACCTCGCCCGAGGGCGTGCAGGGAATCATGAACCTGCCGGCGGTGGGGATCCTACTGCTGCTCTCCCTGCTGCTCATTCGCGGCACGCAGGAGTCGGCCTGGGTCAACAACCTGATCGTGATCACGAAGGTCGCGATCGTGTGCCTGGTGATCGTGATCGGCTGGCAGTTCATCAACCCGGCCAACCACACCCCGTTCATCCCGAGCCCGCAGAAGTACACGACGCCCGAAGGCGTGACGCACAACTACGGCGGCATCCTGGGCATCCTCGGCGCCGCCGGCGTGGTATTCTTCGCCTACATCGGGTTCGATGCCGTGTCCACCGCGGCGCAGGAGGCCAAGAACCCGAAGCGCGACATGCCGATCGGCATTCTGGGCTCGCTGGTGATCTGCACGGTGTTGTACGTGCTGTTCTCGTACGTGCTGAGCGGCGTCGCCACGGTGAACGACTTCCGGACGCAGGGTCGCGAGGCGTCGGTCGCGTACGCGATCCAGACGTACATGACGGGCTACGGCTGGCTGGCCACGTTCGTCACGATCGCCATCCTCGCGGGCTTCTCGTCGGTGATCCTCGTGATGCTCCTCGGCCAATCCCGCGTGTTCTACTCGATGAGCCGCGATGGTCTCGTGCCGAAGGTGTTCTCCGACGTGCACCCGAAGTTCCGGACGCCCTGGAAGTCGAACATGCTCTTCTTCCTGCTCACCGCCGCGTTCGCGGCGTTCGTCCCCGGCGACATCGTCGGCGAGATGACGAGCATCGGGACGCTGTTCGCATTCATGCTCGTGTGCGCCGGTGTGTGGATCCTGCGCATCCAACGCCCCGACATCCCGCGCGCCTTCCGCACCCCGGCGGTTCCGGTGGTCGCGACGCTCGGCATCCTGGTCTGCGGCGCGATGATCTTCGGCCTCGGCTGGACCAACTGGCTGCGGCTCGCCGCGTGGCTCGCGATCGGGCTCGTGTTCTACTTCACCTACGGGCGATCGCACTCGAAGCTGGCGCGGACATCGCCCTAGTCCGCGGGCTCGGACGGATCGTTAGCTTTGTTCGGGGCGCCCGCGTGGCGCCCCGTTCATTTTTCATCGCGACCTCATGACCGAAGACCTGCTCTCCGTCCCGGCCGCCAGGCATCGCGCCATCCAGGCGCTCGCGCCGGAGCTCGTTCGCGGACGACGCGTCGCGATCAGCACCCATCTCAACGCCGATGGCGACGGCTGTGGATCGGAGAGCGCCCTCGCGCGGCTGCTGGCGGGGGAAGGGCTCGTGCCGCGGATCGTGAACCCGACGCCGTGGCCCGACATGTTCGACTTCCTCCTCGGCGACGACGTCGACGATCAGACGTCGCGCGGGTCGAAGGCGCTGCGGGACATCGACCTGCTGATGGTGCTCGACATCAGCGACGTGAAGCGTCTCGGCAACCTGGCGGACGCGGTGCGGGCGCTCACGGTGCCGAAGATCGTGATCGATCACCACGAGCCGTCGGCCGACCCGGCGGGAACGCTCACGGTGTCCGACACGACGGCGTGCGCCACGGCGGAGCTCGTGTACGACCTCGCGACGGTCATGGGCTGGACGATCACGCCCGCGGTGGCGCGGTCGCTCTACACGGGCATGCTCACCGACACCGGCGGCTTCCGGTTCAGCAATACCTCACCGCGCTGCCTCAGCGTCGCCGGACAGTTGCTCGCGCACGGCGTGGACCCGGAGGAGATGTACACCCGCATCTACGCTTCCGCGCCGGCGGGACGCGTCCGGCTCATGGCGGAGGTGCTCGGCACGCTCGAGGTGGACGAGACGCACGGGCTGGCGTGGCTGACGATGGGCGCCGACGCGCTCGAGAAGCACGGCGTCAAGGCGGAGGATCTGGATGGCATCGTGGAGCACGCGCGCTCGATCGCCGGGACCCGCATGGCGCTCTTCTTCCGCGACCTCGGACACGGGAAGGTGAAGGTGTCGTTCCGGAGCGTCGGGGGGACCGACGTGAACGCCTTCGCGCGCCGGTTCGGCGGCGGAGGGCACGCGAAGGCATCGGGTGCGATGCTCCCCGGGACGCTGGATCAGGTGCGGGACCTCGTGGTGGAGGCCGCGCGGGCGATGATCGGCGGCGAGGCCGACCCCGCCGGTGGGAAAGCGGTGTCTCCGCGCTGAGACGCAGCCACCCGCAGTCTCTTCGCACCCCGCGCAGCCGAACCCGCGCTCCTGGCCGATCGCGCGCCCGCCACCGGCTATCTTTCGCGCATGCCTTCGACTCTCCAGGAGCGGCTCGCGGAGTCGCTCTCCCGCTTGAGAAATCCGCGCACCGGTGCGGACCTGCTGAGCACCCAGCAGGTGCGCGACATCGCCACCACGACCACGGGCCGCGTGCGGTTGACGCTCCTCCTCGCCGAGGGTGACGATCCCGCGCTGGCCAAGGCGGTGCGCGACGCGATTGCCCGCGTCGAAGGCGTGGCCGACGTCGAGCTCGACGTGAAGTCGGCGGCGCCGGCGGGCCGCGGCGGCGCGGGCCGCGCGCTCCCCGTGATGGATCAGGCGCCGGCGGCGCCGGCGCGTCCGCCCGCACCGACGCCCAAGCACTTCCCCAACCTCGGGCGTGTCCTCGCGATCTCGTCGGGGAAGGGCGGCGTCGGCAAGTCCACGGTGGCGGTCAATCTCGCGGTGGCGCTGGCAAAGAGCGGAGCGCGCGTCGGGTTGATGGATGCGGACATCTATGGCCCGAACATCCCGCGCATGATGGGAGTCTCCGGCGCGCCTCCGGTGGTGCGGGAAAAGATCGTCCCGCTCGAGGCGCATGGAGTGAAGCTCATCTCCCTCGGCATGATGATCGAGCCCGACCAGCCGGCGATCTGGCGCGGGCCGATCGTCATGAAGATCATCAACCAGTTTCTGCAGGATGTCGCGTGGGGCCAGCTCGACTACCTCATCGTGGACATGCCGCCGGGGACGGGCGACGCGCAGCTCTCGCTCGTGCAGGCCACGCACGTGGATGGCGCGATCATCGTCACGACGCCGCAGGAGGTGAGCGTGGGCGACGCGCTGCGGGGCGCGAAGATGTTCCAGCGCGTCGGGGTGCCGGTGCTGGGCATCGTCGAGAACATGAGCTGGTTCGAGTGCCCGCACTGCGGCAAGCCGTCGGCCCTCTTCGGGTCCGGCGGCGGTGAGCGGCTGGCGAAGGCGATCGATCTGCCGCTGCTCGGCCAGGTGCCGCTGTATCCCCGCGTCATGGAGGGCGGGGACTCGGGCACACCAATCGTCACGGCCGACGCCTCCTCATCGGCGGCGCGCGCGCTGAGCGCGATCGCCGAGAAGGTTGCCTCACTCGCCGGAGCCGCGCACGTCTGACGCGGGGAGGGACGCCATCCCGGCGTCCCTTCCGCTCGAGCCTCACGACGGGCTGACCCCCGTCGCGATCACGAGCGAGTGGGAAGCGATCCAGCTCGTCTCCGACCCGCTGCCGCGCACGATCGCGCGCATCGCGCTGCCCGCCGTCGCGTCGTCGCTGCTGATGACGCTGTTCTTCTCGGTCGACACCTACTGGATCGGCACGCGCGTCGGACCCGTGGGCCTCGCCGCGGCGTCGATCGCGGTGTTCTGGATCTGGCTCATCGTCTCGATCGCCGAGATGGTGAACGTCGGGCTCACGGCGGTCGCGTCGCGCCGTCACGGCGAGGGACGGTCGGATGCGGCGGCACGCGCCGCAGGGGACGCGCTGATCTTCTCCCTCGTGCTCGGCGCGCTGTGCGCGGCGATCGGGCTGCCCCTGCTGCCGCGCATGTTCGCGATGATGCAGGCACCGGCCGAAGTGACCGCGCTCGGCATCCGCTATCTGGGCACGTACCTGATCGGCGCGCCGCTCATCTTCGGCTTCTTCGCCGTGGACGCGGCGTTCCGCGCCGCCGGGGACACGCGCACGCCGTTCGTCCTGCTGCTCGCGTCGGTGGCCGTGACGCTCGTGCTCGATCCGGTGCTCATCGTGGGGTGGGGGCCGTTTCCGCCGCTCGGTGTCGCGGGCGCGGCGATCGCCACGATCTGCACGCGCGCCGTGGCATTTCTGCTGGGACTCGTGATCATCCGCCGGCGTCGCGTGGTCCGTTTCGGGCGCCCGGACCTGCGCACGCTCGGCACGGTGCTGCGAATCGGGCTGCCGACGGCGGTGACGGGGGTCGTGTTCTCGCTGATCTACGTCGCGGTGACGCGCACGGCCACGCCGTACGGCACGCCCGCACTCGCCGCGCTCGGGATCGGGCACCGCGTGGAGAGCTGGCTGTACATGGCCGGCGTCGGGTTCGGCGCGGCGACCGCGGCGATCGTCGGGCAGAACATGGGCGCGGGCCGGAGCGATCGCGCCGAGCGGGCGGGGTGGATCTCGGTGGGGTTCTGCTCCGTGCTCGGCGTGCTGGCGTGCGTGATCGAGCTGTGGATCCCGGAACGGTTCGCGGCCGTGTTCAGCCACGATCCGGCGGTCATCGCCGAGGGCGCGCGCTACCTGCGGATCGCCGCGCTGTCGCAGGTCGGCATCTGCGCGGAGATCGTCCTCGAGGGCGCGCTGGGCGGGGCCGGTGCGACGCTGCCGCCGATGCTGACCTCGACGATCATCACGGCCAGCCGCATCCCGCTCGCGATCTGGGCCACGGAGCGGTGGGGGATCGTGGGGCTGTGGTGGACGATCTGCATCACGGCGTTGCTGCGCGCGGTCGGGATGATGGCGATCTGGCGCGCCGGCCGCTGGAAGCGGAGCTTGGTCGTGTAGCGGGAGGGCCGTACAGATCCCTCGACTGCGCTCGGGATGACGGCGACATTGGCGTCCGCCGTCATCCCGAGCGAGCGGAGCGAGTCGAGGGATCTGCACCTCGGCACCCGTTCGTTCAGGGTTTCCACGACCACACGCGTCGAGGATCCATGCCGCGCTTGATCACCCTGTTGACCGACTTCGGCACGGCGGACGGTTACGTGGGCGAGATGAAGGGCGTGCTCGCGTCGCTCGCACCGGGCGCGACGATCGTGGACGTCTCGCACGACGTGGCGCCGCACGACGTGGACGGCGCGCGGCTCGCGCTCGCGCGCTACTGGCGGCG
>DASTSX010000332.1:0-10533 GCA_035760455.1 Gemmatimonadaceae bacterium
ACGTGTTCCGGATCGAGGCGGGGCCCGGCAGCGGCCTCCGCGCGGGCCGCTACGAGGCCCGTGCGCGCTTCCTGGGCGAGGACGGGCGCGTGATGGCGGAGTCGATCCCGGTGACGCTCCTGGTGCGCCCCTAGTGCGCCCCTAGGGGCGTTGGGGGCTTTCCGGGGCGCTGCAGCGCGAGAACGGCATCCCCTCTTGCGCCGTTACACTTTGCATTGTAAAGTGCTTTTCATGACGCCCCTTTCGGACCCGACCCCTGCGACCACGGACCGCGAGCGCACCGCCCCGGCGACGACCCGTTCCCTCATCCGTCCCGACGCACCCGCCGCGCACACCCTCCTCTGGCAAGCGGCCCTGCTCGGCCTCTCTGCCGACGCGTTGCTCTACGACGGGCCCGTCGGGCTCGGGCTCCCCCTCTGGGTCCTCGTACTCTCCCTCGCCGTGCTCTCCTTGACGTGGAGCGCGGGCCGCCGCATCCCGCGCGAAGCCGCCGCGTGGCTCGGCATGGCGCTCCTGCTCGCGGCATGCACCACCTGGCGTCACGCCGAAGCGCTGCGGTTCTTCGATCTGCTCGCGACGATCGGCCTCCTCGGCCTCGCGGCCGTGGCCCTTCGCGACCCCGCCCTCGGGATCGCCGCGCCGCGGCTACGCGACACCCTCTGGGCGGGCCTCGCCATCGTGCGCAGCGCGGCGCGCGGGATCGTGCCGCTCGCCGTACGTGAGCTCTTCGCCGATCATCGTCGAACGGAGGCGCTCGGCCGCGCGCGCGTCACCGCGCGCCTCGTGCTCATCGCCGCGACCCTGCTGCTCGTCTTCGGCTCCCTGCTCCGCAGCGCCGATCCGATCTTCGCCCGCCTCGTCTCGCTGCCGGAGTTCGACGTCGAATCCGTGGTCTCCCACGTGCTCGTGATGGGCCTGTTCGCGTGGGTCGCCGGCGGCTGGGCGTATGGCGCGCTGATGGAGTCTCCGGCCAGCCGCCGCGCGCCGGACCGCTTGCCGATCACGCTCGGCACCCTCGACGTGACCACCGCGCTCGGGACGCTCAACGTGCTGTTCGGCGCGTACGTCCTCACCCAGCTCGGGTGGTTCTTCGGCGGCGAGCGCTTCCTGCACGCGACCACGGGCCTCACCGCCGCGGAGTACGCCCGGCAGGGCTTCTTCCAGATGGTGTGGGTCGTGGCGCTGGTGGTGCCGCTGCTCCTCGCGACGCGGGCCGCGCTCGCCGGCGACGCGGCGCTCGCGCGGCGACACACGATGCTCTCGGTGCCGGTCGTCGCCCTGCTCGGCGCGATCATCGTGTCCGCCGCGCTCCGCATGCGCCTGTACGTGCACTACTACGGGCTCACGACGGAGCGGCTCTACACGCTCGTGTTCATGGGATGGCTCGCGATCGTCCTCGCCCTGCTCGCCGCGACCGTGCTGCGCGACCGTGGGAGGAGGTTCGTCGCGGGAAGCCTCGTCTCCGCGCTGACGCTCCTGCTCGGAATGAACGTCGTGGTGCCCGACGCGGTCGTCGCGCGCGTCAACGTCGCGCGTGCCGACTCGCCGGCTGCTCGCGCGCCGCTCGACCTGGCGTATCTCGCGAGCCTGAGCGGCGAGGCCGTGCCGCTCGCCGTACACGCCACGCTCGCGGCACCGAGCGAGCGCCAGCGGCGGGATCCGTACGACGCCGATCGGCGCTGTGCCGCGGCGTCGCGGCTGCTGCGCGAGTGGGGGCCCGCGTCACGACTCGTCGAACGACGCCAGGCGCCGACCGCATGGCGGCGCTGGAACGCAGGTGAGACCCGCGCGCTGCGTGCCGTGGGGGCGAACTCCGCGGCGCTCCGGCAGCTGCGCCATTCCCTGTGCACGAAGGGGTGGGAGTCGCGCGCGTACGGCCGCGCGAGCACGACGCAGGTCGACTAGCGGTAGTTCCCGAACTTCAGCTCGACGCCGAAGTCCTTGGCGCGCAGCAGCGCGATCGCCTCCTGGAGATCGTCGCGGGACGGCCCGCTCACGCGCACCTGCTCGCCCTGGATCGCCGCCTGCACCTTCTTGAGCTTCGCGTCCTTGATCGTCGCGGCCACCTTCTTCGCCGTCTCGGCGTCGAGCTCCAGCTTGAGCTTCACGTCGCGCCGCACCGTATCGCCCCCCGCCTGCTTCAGCTCCCCGACGTCGAGATTCTTCACCGAGACGCCGCGCTTGATCAGCTTCGTCTGCACCACGTCGAACAGCGCCGTCATCTGAAAGTCGTTGTCGGCGACGAGCACGAGGAGCCCCTCGGCGCGCTTGAAGTCGATCGACGCCTTCGACCCCTTGAAGTCGTAGCGCTGGGCGATCTCCTTCTGGGCCTGATTCACGGCGTTGTCGACTTCCTGGAGATCGACGCCAGTGGTGACGTCGAAGGAGGCGGTGGGGGGCATACGGAGGTTTGTCGGTTGGCGGTTCGTCGGTTGACGGCCTGCGTCGGGAAGCTATGCGGTGCGAGTCGCGCTGGTAGGGTACGGACTGTCGGTGCATCGGGCGTATCGATGTCGCATGCAGACCCCGATGCGCCTGCGCGTGTTCCGCGAGGCAGAGGACCTCGCCGTCAGGGTCTATCGGCTGACGCGCGCGCTCCCAGCGGAAGGGCGATTTGGCTTGGTTCAGCAGATGCGGCGCGCGGGAGTCTCTATCGCTTCGAACGTCGCTGAGGGCTGTGGCCGGGGAGGCACTCGCGAGCTGGTCCGATTCCTCTCGATCGCGCTCGGATCAGCCACCGAGCTCGAATGCCAGCTACGCCTCGCTCGGCGTCTCGAGTACATCGACGCCGGAACCTACGAGACCGCGGTCGAGCATGCGCGTCGCCTCGAGCGTATGCTGACACGCCTCATCGTAACACTGCGGCCGGCACCCGGAGCATCCCGAGGCCGGCCGTAAACCGACAAACCGTCAACCGACGAACGGCGTGCACCACGGCACTCACCCCAAATACGACTCCAGCGCTCGCGCCCGCGACACGTGCCGCAACCGGCTCAGCGCCTTCTCCTTGATCTGCCGCACGCGCTCGCGCGTGATGCCGAGCAGGCTGCCGATCTGCTCCAGCGTCATCGGCTCCTCGCCGTCGAGACCGAAGTAGAGCCGGAGGATCTTCGACTCGCGCTCCTTCAGGTGCGCGAGCGCCTCCTCGATGCTCTCGGTGAGCGCCTTCTCGAACGTCTGCTCGTCCGGCGTCGGATTGAGATTGTCGGGGAGGTAGTCGAGGAGCTTGTTGTCCTCGCCCGGTGTCAGCGGCGCATCCAGCGAGAGGTGGGTCTGCGAGATCGACATCGTCTTCGCGACCTCTTCCTCCGTGATGTCCATCCCCTCGGCGATCTCGGCGTGCGTCGCTTCGCGGCCGAGCTCCTGGAGGAGCATGCTCGCGCGCTTGCCGATGCGGTGCAGCGTTCCCGCACGATTGAGCGGGACGCGAACGATCCGACTCTGCTCCGCGAGCGCCTGGAGGATCGCCTGGCGGATCCACCACACCGCGTACGAGATGAACTTGATCCCCTTCGTCTCGTCGAACTTGTGCGCGGCGCGGATCAGGCCGAGATTGCCCTCGTTGATCAGGTCGGACAGCGACACGCCCTGATTCTGGTATTTCTTCGCGACGCTGACGACGAATCGCAGGTTCGACCGCACCAGTTTGTCGAGCGCGTCCTGGTCTCCCAGCCGAATACGCTGCGCGAGCGCCACCTCGTCTTCCCGCGTGATGAGCGGATAGATGCTGATGTCGCGCAGGTACTGATCGAGCGAGCCCTCTTCGAACGACGATTTCTTGTTGTTCGGAGTGGTGGCCATTCGGGTGGTTCCAGGGATGCAGCGACTCCGCGGACGGTGCCGTCGAGGCGGAGGGGAGGAGCCGACCGGCGGGGGTCGGAGTGGTGCGGTCCTAGTGCACGCGCTCGCCGAGCCGCGTCCACCGGACGTGAGCCAGCCAGGCGAAATCGCCGGCGGTATCCGGCGCGAAACTGAAGTAGACGACCTCCGGCCGACCGCGCAGCAGCGAGTCGGGGACGAAGCCCCAGTATCGGCTGTCGAGCGAGTTGTCCCGGTTGTCGCCCAGGACGAAGTAGTGTGCTCCAGGGACGACCAACGGACCCCAGTTGTTTCGCGACGGATGGTACGCCACGGCGGCCCCGGCGGTCTTCACGAGGAAGTTGCTCTGCCAGCGGAACTCCTCCCACACGGGATCGGCCTCCGGGTCGGAATGCGACACGTATGGCTCCGCCAGCGCCACGCCGTTGCGGATGAGGATGCCGTCCCGCATCGCCAGCGTGTCGCCGGGCAGGCCGACGAGCCGCTTCACGAAGTTCTTGCTGCGATCCTTCGGCCACTCGAAGACGATCACGTCGCCGCGTGTCGGGCGGCGCAGACCGGGAAGCCGCTTGCTCACCAGCGGCAGCTCGGCGCCGTACACCACCTTGTTCACGAGCAGGAAATCGCCGACGAGCAGTGTCCGCTCCATGCTGCCGCTCGGGATCTTGAACGCCTCGACGAGAAACGTCTTGATGCCGAAGAACAGCACCACCGAGATGGTGAAGATCTTTGCCCAATCCCAGAGGAAGCCCAATCCGGCTCGACCACGGTTGACGTGCTGCAGCGCCTCGAGCCTGCGCTCGGGGGTGATGAGTCGCTGCAACGACGGCTGTATCGGCTCCGGGGATCCAAGCATGGCCACCTGCACAATTAATCCGAGTCCTCAGGGCACAGCAAGCACGCCCGGGACCACCCGGACGGCCCGCCTCAATCGGGCGTGCCCAGGTAGTTGTCGATCTGCGCCCGCTGAAGCGCGCCGGAGAAGTCGCAGTAGCCGACCTTCGTCTCCGAGTAGAACTCGTAGACCTCCCAGCCCCCTTCGCGGTGCCCGTTTCCGGTCTGTTTTACCCCACCGAACGGCAGATGCGCCTCGGCGCCGATCGTCGGCGCGTTGACGTAGGTGATCCCGTTGTCCAGCTCGTTGAACGCCCGGAAGGCCAGGCTCACGTCCTTCGTATAGAGAGACGACGAGAGCCCGTAGGCGACACCGTTATTCACGCGGAAGGCCTCGTCGGCGTCTGCGACGCGGATCACGCTCAGGACGGGCCCGAAGATCTCCTCCTGCTCGATCCGCATGCCCGGCTCCACGCGTGCGAAGATCGTCGGCTCGAAGAAGAAGCCGTGCTCGAGCCCCTTGCCCTCCCCCCGCCGCCCACCGACGACGAGGTCGGCGCCGTCGGCCTGCCCGATGTCCACGTAGCGCTCCACCTTGGCGCGGGCGCTCTCGTGGATGAGCGGTCCGACGTCGGTCCCTTTCCTGCGACCATCGCCGAGCGTCATCGCGCGCGCGCGGTCGATCAGCCGGCTGAGGAACTCGTCGTGGATCCCCGACTGGAGGATCAGCCGGCTCGTCGCCGTGCACCGCTGCCCGGTGGTGCCGAACGCTCCCCAGAGCACGCCGTCGAGCGCGAGGTCGAGGTCGGCGTCGTCCATCACGATCATCGCGTTCTTGCCACCCATCTCCAGCGACAGCCGCTTGTGCAGCCGTCCGCACGTCTCGCCCACGAGGCGTCCGGTTTCGGTGGAGCCGGTGAACGAGATCACCGGCACGTCGGGGTGCGCCACGAGCGGCGCGCCGACGTCCTCGCCGAGGCCGTGCACGAGCTGGATCACCTCGGGGGGCAGCCCGGCCTCGAGCATGATCTCGACGAGCACGTGCCCCGTGTGCGGCACGTCCTCCGCCGGCTTGAACACACACGCGTTCCCGCACACGAGGGCGGGAAACATCTTCCAGGTCGGGATCGCGAGCGGAAAGTTGAATGGCGAGATGATCCCCGCGACGCCGATCGGGCGGCGGAAGCTCATCGCCCATTTGTTCGGCATCTCGCTCGGCACCGTGCGACCGCTGAGCTGGCGCCCCATCGTCGCCGCGTAGTACGCGGTGTCGATCCCCTCCTGCACGTCGCCGCGCGTCTCGGTGAGCGGCTTGCCCATCTCGCGGGTCATGAGGTCCGCGACGTCGTCCTTGCGCTGCGCGAGGAGGTCGCCCACGCGCCGCAGCACGTCGCCGCGCGCCGGTGCGGGGGTCCGCCGCCACTGCTCGAATCCGCGTTGCGCGGAGGCGACGGCGCGATCGACGTCGCTCGCGTTCGAGAGGGGAAACCGCCCGATCAGATCACGCGTGTCGGCCGGGTTGCGGTTCTCGAAATGCTCGCCGCTCGCCGGCGCGCACCAGGCACCGCCGATGAAGTTCTGGAAGGTCTTGGTCATCGACGGAATCTAGCCCTGCTCCAGCGACTGACCATCCGACGGACGCCGGGCGCTCAGGGGCCGCCGGCGGGCGCGCGCAGGGTCGGCGCCGCCCCCGCGTCGCACGTCCAGCCGAGCGGCCGCTCCGCGTCGGGCATCGCGTACCCCGAGCGCGGCAGCAGCTCGATCGCCCCGAGCACGAGTCCCCACAGCACGAGGAGCAGCGACAGCACGTGTGCGCGCGCCGTGCGGTGCCGCCACGTCCACACGCTGCTCCACACGCCGCCGGCGACGATCGCCGAGATCGCCACGAGGTAGCCGGCGAGCCCGGCGCCGCATCGGTGGGCGTACGGCCAGAACAGGATGCCGACGCCGAGCGCGGTGGCGAGCGCGAGCCGGAGGAAGGCGCCCCAGGTCCGCGTCGTCGCGCGCTCCGCAGCCACCTGGGCCTTGGCCGCGGGCGGCGCACCCTTGGCCGGCGCGGGGATGAGCGCCGAGTCGGACATCGACTCGAGCTGCTTGTCGATCTTCTTCAGCTCCGCATCCCAATCGGTCATGCGTCGTCGTCCTCGTCGGAGCCGCTCACCGGCGCGGGCATCCCACCTCCCTCGCGACTCAGGGCGTAGCGCTCGATCTTCTTGTACAGGTTCGAGCGCGGCATGTCCAGCGCACGCGCCGTCTCGCTCACGTTCCAGTCGAAGGCCCGGAGCTTCGCGACGAGATAGGCGCGCTCGGCCGCATGCTTGAACTCCTCGAACGTCGGGACGTCGAGCAGGCTGCCGAGGCCGGCCTCGCTGGTGTCGGCGCGACGCCCGACGAGGCGATCGACGTCATCGACGGTGATCCGCGGTCCGCTCGAGAGGATGAGCAGCCGCTCGATGGTATTGCGCAGCTCGCGCACGTTGCCCGGCCACTCGAGCTGCGACAGCCGCGTGACCGCCTCGTCGGTCATCACGCGCGGCGCGAGTCCGCCCGGCCCGGTGAGCTGCGCGACGAAGTGGCCCACGAGGAGCGGGATGTCCTCCCGCCGTTCGCGCAGCGGCGGCACGTGGATCGGCACGACGTTGAGCCGGTAGAACAGATCCTCGCGAAAGCGTCCCGCGGCGATCTCGGCCTCGACGTCCTTGTTCGTCGCCGCGAGCACGCGGACGTCCACCTGGATCGGCTTCGAGCCGCCGATGCGCGTGACGACGCCGTCCTGGAGCACTCGCAGCACCTTCGCCTGGGCGGCGAGGCTCATGTCGCCGATCTCGTCGAGGAAGAGCGTGCCGCCATGCGCCTGCTCGAACTTGCCGGCGCGATCGGAGACGGCTCCGGTGAAGGATCCCTTCATGTGTCCGAACAGCTCGCTCTCGATCAGCTCCGACGGGATCGCCGCGCAGTTCACCTCGACGAAGGGTGCCTGCGCGCGCGTGCTCTGGCCGTGGATGGCTCGCGCGACCAGCTCCTTGCCGGTGCCGTTCTCGCCGGTGATGAGAACGCGCGCCGGCGTCTTGCCGACACGCTCGATCTTCTCGGTCACGGCGCGGATCGCATACGAGGCGCCGACGATCTCGAAGCGCGACCGCACCGCGTCGCGCAGCCGCGTGTTCTCCTCGTGGAGATCGAGATGCGCGAGCGCGTTCCGCAGCGTGACGAGGATGCGGTCCGTGTCGAGCGGCTTCTCGAGGATGTCGTACGCGCCGTGCTGGGTCGCCTCCACGGCGGTCTGGATCGTCGCGTGACCGCTGATCATCACGACGATCGCGCCGGGATCCTGCTCGCGCAGCTTCTTGAGCGCCTCGAGCCCGTCGATCCCCGCCATCTTCACGTCCATGAAGACGAGCTGCGGCTTGAACCGCGCGTACTCGGCGAGGCCGTCGACGGCGTTCGCCACCGTGCGGACCTCGTAGCCCTCGAACTCGAGGAGCTGGCCGAGGGCGGCGCGGATGCCCTGTTCGTCGTCGACGATGAGGATGCGCCGGCTCATGGCGCCGCCGCTCCCGTCGTCTTGTAGAGCGTGACGCGACCGTTCGCGATGCGGACGTCGGCGAGGCTTCGCGGCGTCGTCACGGAGAGCGCGTTCGGCGCGACCCCCTCCGCCCGGCTCCCACGCGAGAGCTGGTTCAGCAGTCGTGGGATGGCACCCGACGGCAGCTTGAAGTCGCGGAGCTTGACCTCGCGCACCTGGAACTCGCTGAGGCCGGGACGGATGACGCGGAAGCTGCCGCCGAGCTGGAGCCGCTCGCGGTCGTTCAGCAGCCCCGCGAGCGGACCGAGCGCACCGGTTCCCGCGATCTCGCGCATGGGCAGCACGGCGCGCACGAAGAGCGCGTCGCCGATCACGGCGGCTTCGGCGCTGTCGGCCGACGCCGGGATCGTGCGAGCCACCGTCTGGAACACGTACGAGGCGAGCTCGCTCGCGGTCAGGTTGGCGAACACCGGGCCGGACGGATTCGAGAGGTCGTCGATCTTCCGCTTCCCTCGAGATCCGGCCTCGGGGCTCAGCGGCTGCCAGGGCGACGCGGCGGTCTCCGTCGCGGGCGCACGTCCCGTCAGCCTCGGCAGCCACTGATCTCGCGTCAGCCAGCCGCCCACCGCGAGCACCGCCAACATGACCAGGCAACCCAGACGAGCGATGCAACCCATCGGTCAGCGTCCTCCGAGTGGCGCCGCGTGAAGGCGGCGGTAACGTGCGCCCGACGGCGCGAGGGTGCTCTCGAACAGCGTGATCCACTCCACGCGAACCATAGCGGCCGCTCGCACCGAGCGCGCCACGCGCGCGAGGCCGCGCGCCCGATTCCCCGGCAGCGGCGCGCGGACCCGCGCCAGCGTGATGTGCGGCCGGAACGGCCGCCCCTCCACCTCGAACCCTTCCCGCTCGCACGCCTGCTCGAGATCGTGATGCAGGAGCTCGAGCCGCGGCTCTTGCTCTACCCCGATCCATACGACACGTGCCCGCCGAAAGTTCGGGAAGGCACCGACCTCGCGCACGGACATCTCGATCGGCGCGTGCCGCGCGGCGGCGCGATCGGCGGCGGCGGCGAGCTTCGGCACGTCCGCCTCGCTCACGTCGCCGAGGAACTTGAGCGTGAGATGGCGCTTCTCGCGCCCGACCCACGCGAGCTCCGGTGCCTCGGCGCGCAGGGTCGCCGTCGTGTCGTCCAGCAGGTCGTGCAGCGCGTCGCCGAGCTCAATCGCGAAGAAGAGGCGCATCGCCGTCTCGTGCTTCAGCGCCTCTCGGGTCGTTCGGGAGCTCGATCGCCACGTGGGTGAAGCCATGCTCGCGCGCGAGCACGAGCACGGCGCGGCGCATGTCGGGCGCCTGCAGCTTGTCGACGCTCGTGGACAGCGGCATCAGGAGCGCCAGCCCGCCGCGCGCTTCGAGCGAGCACTGCACGCCGAGCGCGGCGATCGCCGCGGCGAGCGCCGAGGCGTTCCGGCCCGTGCGGTCCCCACGCTCCGGGCCCGTCACGCCGTCACCCCGTGCAGCACGTTGAGCGACCCCGAGCGGAATCCGCGCAGATCCACGGCGACGCGCGAGAACCCGGTCGCGAGCAGCGCATCGCGGAGGGCCGCGTGGCGCGAGGGATCGAGCCATCGTTCGAGCTCGTCGGCCGCCAGCTCGACGCGCGCCAGGTCGTCGTGATATCGCACCCGCAGGTCCCCGACGATCCCGAGGGCGCGCAGCGCCGCCTCGGCGCGCTCCACCTGGCTCAGTCGCTCGCGCGTCACCGGCGTGCCGTAGGGCAGGCGCGACGAGAGGCACGGCGACGACGGCTGCTCCCAGGTGGGAAGGCCGAGCCGCCGCGACGCGTTGCGGATGTCCGCCTTGGTGAACCCGAGATCGGCCAGCGGGCTCACCACCGCGTGCTCGCGCGCCGCCTGAGCGCCGGGCCGCCAGTCGGCGAGGTCGTCGGCATTCGTTCCGTCGGCGACGGTCTCGAAGCCTCGCGCACGGGCGACCGGGACCAGCTTGCTCCAGAGCTCCGACTTGCAGAAGTAGCAGCGGTTGCTGGGGTTCGCCGCGTATCGGGGATCGTCGAGCTCCTCGGTGTCGAGCTCGAGAACTGGCACCTCGAACCGATGCGCGACGCCGCGCGCCGCGGCCCACTGCGCGGCCGGATAGGAGGGACTGCGGCCGATGATAGCCAACACCCCGCAGGGCCCGAGCGCCATGCGCGCAGCGACCGCCAGATACGCCGAGTCGACCCCTCCACTGAAGCCGATCGCGACCGGTGCGTGGGCGCGCAGCCAGTCGTCGAGCGCGTCCTCGAGGCGTTCCGAGGGGGCCGAAGGGGGAGTGGGCGCACGCATCCGCATGAT
>DASTSX010000333.1:0-20207 GCA_035760455.1 Gemmatimonadaceae bacterium
GCGTTCCCTCGCTGCCGATGAACCAGTCCACCGGGTCGTGCGCGAGCGCGTAGCCGACCGTGTTCTTCTCGAGCATCGGCCGCCGCAGCTCGACGATCGACCCGTCGGCGAGCGCCACCTTGAGCGCGCGGACGTGCGAGCGCGTCGCGCCGTAGCGATAGGTGCGCGCCCCCGAGGCGTTGCAGGCCACCGCGCCCCCGAGCGTGCACTCCTCCTCGCTCGTGGGGTCCGGGGCGAGCAGGAGCCCGTGCGCGGCGCACGACCGCTTGAGCTCTCCCACGAACACCCCCGGCTCGGCGCGGACGGTGCGCGCCGCCGGGTCGAGGTCGATCACGCGGTCCATCGCCCGCAGCGACAGCACGATCCCCCGATCGGTGATCGACGCTCCCGTCGTGCTCGTCTGCCCGCCGGCGCACGTCACCGGCGTGCCGCTCGCGTTCGACTCGGCGAGCAGCGCCGAGATCTCCGCCGCCGACGTCGGGCGCGCGATCCCTTCCGGAATCATGAGCAGCCCCGAGGCATCCGCGGCGTACGCGCGGCGGACGCCCTCGTCGCGCTCGATGCTCGACGTCGCGACGTGCGGCATCAGGCGCTGCGGAAGTGCACGACCGTCGCCGTGCACACGTCCTGCAGCCCGAGCAGCTCGTCTCGCACGCCGGGCGACACCACGCCGTCCACACTGATCGCCGCCAGCGCTTCGCCCCCCTGCGCGAGCCGCGCCTGGTGGTACTCGGCGATGTTCACCCCGCGGTCGCCGAGCAGCGTGCCCACGCGGCCGATGACGCCGGGCACGTCGTTGTTCGTGAGGATGATGAGCGCCTCGCGCGGCGCCACGTCGATGTGGAACCCGCCGATGCGGATCAGCCGCGCCGGCGCGCCCTCCGGCGCCACGGCCGCCACCGCCATGAGCTGCACGCCACCGCTCACGCTCACGAGCATCGCCGCCGGATGCCCGAGCGCGTCGGACTCCGTCGTCGACAGCTCGATGCCGCGCGCCTCGGCGATCGAGCGCGCGTTGATCAGGTTGATCCGCTCGACGTCGATCGTGCCCTCGAGCACCCCGGCGGCGGCGGACGCGAGCAGTGCCGGCGCCGCGCCGGCGAGCTCCGGGCCGACGCGCAGCGACAGCCGCTGCGCCATCTTCACGCCGCGGTCCGCGAGAATGGTGCGCGCCACGACGGCCGCCTTCCGCACCACCTGCAGTGCGCTCTGGAGCTCCTTCCAGTCGCCCGTGCCCGCGCCGGCCACGTTGATGGAGCGCGACAGCTCGCCGTGCAGCAGCGCGTCGCGCACCCCCTCGCACGCGTCCACCGCGACGTTGCGCTGTGCCTCGCCGGTGGAGGCGCCGAGGTGCGGCGTGAGCAGCGTGTTCGGCGCCTTGCGCAGCGGATGATCCGGCGCGAGCGGCTCCTTGGAGAACGCGTCGACGATCGCCCCCGCGAGCTTACCGCTCTCGAGCGCCTGCACCAGCGCCGATTCCTCGACGATGCCGCCGCGCGCGAGGTTCATGACGATCGCCCCGCTCTTCATCCGCGCGAGCTCGCGCTTGCCGATCATGCCGAGCGTCTCGTCGGTGAGCGGCGTGTGCACCGTGAGGATGTCGGCGGCGTCGACCGCCTCGTCGAGGGTGGCGAGCCGGCGCACGCGCAGCGCGCGAAACCGCTCGTCGCTCACGTACGGGTCGTAGCCGGCGACGTCCATGCCGAAGGAGTGCGCGCGCGCGGCCACCTCGCTCCCGATGCGCCCCACCCCGACGATCACGAGCGTGCGGCCCTTGATCTCGCTGCCGAGCAGCTTGGAGCGGTCCCACCGTCCGTCGCGCATCGATTGCGCGGCGTGCGGCACGTGGCGCAGGAGCCCGATCAGCGTGGCGAAGAACAGCTCGGCCACCGCGATCGTGTTCCCCGCCGGCGCGTTGATCACGGCGATCCCCATCGCCGTCGCTCTGTCGAGCGCGATGTTGTCGACCCCGACACCGGCGCGTCCCACCACGCGGAGCCGCGTCGCGCGCTTGAGCAGCTCGTCGTTGACGCGCGTCGCGCTCCGGCCGATGAAGGCGTCGTACTCGCCGATCCGCTCCTGCAGCTCCGCCGCCGGCAGCGTCGGGACGACGTCCACCTGGAACGTGGGCTCGGCCTTCAGCAGCGCGACACCGTCGGCGTCGATTTCGTCGGTGACGAGGATACGGTAGGTCATCGTGGGGCGGAGGGATGAGAAGGTCGGACCCGCAAGCTCGCCAGGGGTGGCGGCTGAATCAACCCGTGACGAGGACGTGCCACGCGACCACATTCGGTGCATCCACATGACCACCGTCTCTCGACGTGATCGCCTCGTCGATCTGGCCGCGCTCGTGCTCATCGTCGCCGGCGCCGCGCTCCACCTCGTCGCGGCGGCGAAGCTGCGCACGATCTCGCAGTACAGCCGTACCAACCCCGGACCGCCAGGGGCGCTCGTGGCCGCCGATCGGGCGCGCTACCTGTCGTACGGCGGTCTCGCGCTGATCTCCGTCGGCGCCTGCGTCGGCGTCGTCGCGGCCGGGATGCACGCGCGCCGGCGCCCGGGGGCATGACGCCGGGGTGGCGACGGGACGTCCGCCGCCGAGCACGCCCGCGGCGGGAATCCATCGTCCTCCTCGCCGCGCTGGCGATGATCGCCCCAGCGCTCCGGGCGCAGGAGGCCGCGCGGGGACGGCTCGAGGGAATCGTCACGGCGCGCGCGGGCAGCCGTCCGCCGCGCATGGTCACGATCGCCATCGCGCGGCTGGAGCCGGAGCCGCCGATCACGCGCGTGGCACGCACCGACTCGCTGGGCCGCTACCGCATCGACTCGCTGCCCGCCGGCCGCTATCTGCTCGAGGTCAGCAGCGCCCTGCTCGACTCGCTGCAGCTCGCGGTCGGCGCGCGCGACGTCCGGATCGTCGCCGGCGAAACGGCCCGCGTCGATCTCGCGCTGCCGTCGGAGGCGATGGTCCACGCCACGATCCAGTCGGCGGAGCGCAGCTCGGCGGAGGTGGCGGTCGACACGGCGACCGGCGAGCTGCAGCTCACCGGGTCCGCCTCCGTCGCCGGTCTCGTTCGCGGCGCCGCCGGCGAGCCGCTCGCCGGCGTCCAGCTCCACGTGCGCGACGCGCGCGGCGCGGTCACGACCGACACGAGCGGACGCTACCTGCTCACCACGCTGCCGGAGGGAACCCACGTGCTCGTCGCGCGACGGCTCGGCTACGCCCTGGTCGAGCACGTCGTCGAGCTTCGCGCGAATGTCCGTGCGTCCGCCGACGTCCGCCTCGAGCGGTCCGTTGCGCTCGACTCCGTACGCGTCACCGCGCTCGGCCGCCGCTTCCGCGAGTTCGAGTTCAACCGCGGTGCGAACGTCTTCGGTCGCTATCTGACGCGCGACCAGATCATCCGGCGCCGGCCCGAGGACGCGTCCGCGCTCATGCGCCGGCTCGGCGGCTTCACCGTGATCGGCCACGGACGTGCCGCGACGCTCTTCACCAATCGCCAGCTGCGCGAGCCGACGCCGTGCGAGACCAACGTCGTGATCGACGGCGTCCAGCGCCGACGGATCAACGACGTGCCCCCACTGCGCATCGTGGGCCTCGAGGCGTATCTCGGCGCGAGCACCTTCATATCGAACTACGAGGACGAGTGTGGCCTCGTCGTGATCTGGACCAGCGCCTGGCGCGCCCCGCCGAAGCGCTGACGCCGCACCCGCGCCCCGACTTGCCCCTCTCCGCCGGCTTGCCCATCCTTTCAGCCATGCTCGCCGGAAGCACCCCGTCCGCGGAAATGGGCCCAGCCCACCGGTTGTCGTCGATCCCGATCTCGATCCTCGACCTGACCTCCTGCCCGATGCGTGCGGACCAACGGGCGCAACTCCGGAGGAAGGGTTATGGCAACGGTGTCACGCGGGCTCCCCGAGCGGCCGCATCTCGACGTTCCGAAGCGCGAGGCGCGCGAGCTGCTCGACGACTGGCGGAAGGGCGACGGCGCTGCACTGGAGCGCATTCGTCACCGGCATCCGCGATTCCACGACGCTGACGACCCGGCGATCGCGGCGGCGGTGTTCCGCCTCGCCGACGCCCAGCTCGTGATCGCGCGCGAGTACGGCTTCGCGCACTGGGCCCAGCTCAAGCAGCGGATCGACGCGAACTCGCTCGCCCGCGAGCTCGCCATCGCGATCAGGGCGGGCGATCGCGACGCCGCGGTGCGCATCGTCGACGCCGAGCCGCGGCTCCTGCACGTACCCCTCGTGAGCGGGAACTGGGGTCCGCCGATGAGCCACGCCGCCAACCTCGGCCGCCTCGAGATCCTCGAGGCGATGGCGGCGCGGGGCGCGCGCGACTTCCAGCACGCGTTCGATCGCGCGCTGCTCCAGGGACAGCTCGAGTGCGCCCGCTGGCTGCTCGCACATGGCGCCACGCTGGCGCCCGGCCTCGTCATGGGCTGCTGCGAGACGCTCAACGTCGATGGGTTCGACTTCCTCGCCGACGCCGGCGCGCCGATCACCGACCAGCACGGTGACCGCCTCGCGCCCCTCGCGCTCGTCCTCGAGACCTACGGCCGTCACCCCGCCGGCAAGCACGCGATCCTCGATTCGCTCGTCAGGCGCGGCTACGAGCTCCCCGACACGCCGATCATGGCGTTCCACCGTGGCGACGTGGCGGCGCTGGACGCACACGTGCGCCGCGATCCGTCGTTGCTCGCGCACCGGTTCACGCTGCGCGAGATCTATCCCCCCGAAGTCGGATGTCCGGAGGGACGCGCCGGCATGCACTGGACGCCGATCGCCGGGACGACGCTGCTGCACCTCGCGGTCGACTTCTACGAGCGCGAGATCTTCGAGTGGCTGCTCGCCCGGGGCGCCGACGTCGATGCCCGCGCGACGGTGGACGACGAGGGATTCGGCGGGCACACGCCGCTGTTCAACACGGTCGTGTGCGGGCCGTGGGGCGACGAGACGTTCGTCAAGGCGCTGCTCGACCGCGGTGCATCGCCCGACGTGCGCGTCGACCTGCGGAAGTTTCTCGACTGGCGCGAGGAGCCCGGGTGGCATGTGGCCCGCAACGTCACGGCCGCGGAGTGGGGCCACGGATTCCCCGAGCGAGGCTGGGTCAACGAGGCGGCGCTGCGGCTGCTCGGCTAGCGCGCCGCGCCTACGGCTCGACCAGCATCGTCCCCTCGCTGACGACCACCGACGCGCCGCCGACGCGCACGCCGGTGACTTCGCCGCCCGCGAGATCTGCCTCGATGTCGAGGATGCTCGGACGCTTCATCTCGAAGCCCTGCTCGAGCCGCCACCGCAGCGTGCCGTCGCGTCGCGCGTCGCGCCGCGCCAGGTAGCCGGCCAGCGCCGCCGCGGCGCTGCCGGTTGCCGGATCTTCGGCGATGCCGAACACCGGCGCGTACATCCGCCCGTGGAGGTCGGAACCGGCGCGCTCGCCCTCGCGGGCGAAGACGAAGATCTCGGGCGCCCACGTCCCCGCGAGGGTACGCTCCCACGCCTCGGTGTCGACGCGGGAGCGCGCGACCGCGGCGCGGTCGCGCACGGGCACGAACAGGTAGGGGACGCCGCACGTCCACGCGCGCGGCGACCAGTCGCCGTCGAGCAGGTCGGCCGGCTCGAGGCCGAGCACCCGGGCCAGCGCCTCGCGCGCCGGCGGGGGCGGGCCTTCCTCCGGCACCTTCGCGGCGGTCAGCTCGCAGTACACGGGCCGGCCACCATCGGCGCGGATCGTCACGGGCACCGGGCCGACCAGCTCCTCGAGGACGATGCGCGTGCTCTCGCCGCTCAGCGGAATCTCGCCGATCGCGGCGAGCACGTGCGCCGTGCCCACGGTCGGGTGGCCGGCGAAGGCGAGCTCCGTTCCGGGGGTGAAGATCCGGACGCGGCGGGTGTGCGCCTGGTCCGACGCCGGGAAGACGAAGGTCGTCTCCGACAGGTTGAACTCGCGCGCGACGTCCTGCAGGCGGTGCTCCGGGATGCCGCGAGCGTCGGGGAAGACGGCGAGCGGATTACCGCCGAACGGCGTGTCGGTGAACACGTCGGCGGTGAGGAAACGGAATCGGGGCATGCGCGAAACGTACAGCTCGGATGGCCGGCTCGGCTTGCACGCTCCGGCACCCATTCGCATGTTCGCGGGTAGGGATCAGGAGCCGGCGGAGCGGATGATGCACGCCGGCCACTACCGTATTCCCCGACCTCCGTCCCGCAGTCATGCGCACGTCCTTCGCGCTCGTCTTCCTGCTCGGCCTCGCCGCCCCGCTCGGCGCTCAACGAGCGGCCGGCCGGATCGAGGGCCAGGTGTTCGACAGCGTGCACGCCACGTCGCTCGCCAACGCGAGGGTGAGCGCGACGCGGGTTGGTGTCGCGCGCGAGACCACGTTCGTCGCCACCACGGACCGGCGCGGACGCTTCCGCTTCGAGTCGCTCGATGCCGGGCGCTACGCGATGCGCTTCGCGAGCCCGATGCTCGACTCGCTCCAGTACGGCGGAAGCTCACCGCTCGTCGACGTGACCGCGGAGGGAACGGCGCGGCTGGATCTCGCCATCCCGTCCGGCACGACGCTGCGCGCCCTGGCCTGTCCGGGCGTGTCCTTTTCCGAGGGCACGGGCGCGCTCCTCGGGCTCGTCACCGACGCCGAGACCGGGAAGCCGCTCGCCGGCGCCGAAGTCGCCGTGGCGTGGAGCGACCTCGCGATCGACTCAGCCAACGCCATCGTCGCCGACGAGCGCGCCGCGAAGGTCGAAGTCGACGCGTCGGGGCAGTATCGGCTCTGTGGTCTGCCGACGAACGATCCGCTGCTCGTCCAGGTGCAGCACGCCGGGAACGCGGGCGCCGTGCTGGGGATGCGGATCCCCGACGGCGCCGGGGTGCTCGTGCGCGACGTGTCGTTCAGCGCGGCCAGCGCGTCGCGGTTCGCGACGTTCGCCGACGCCGGGCCGCTGCCGACGGGGACGGCACGGCTCACCGGCACGGTGCGCGACGCCAACGGCAGGCCCGTCGCCGGCGCCCAGGTTCGAGTGCTCGGCACCTCGGCGCGCGGCCGGACCGACGATCGCGGCGCCTACGAGCTCGCCGGACTCCCCGGCGGCACGCAGACGCTCGAGGCGCGCCAGTTCGGCTTCGGGGTCGCTCGCGGACCGGTCGACCTGCGCAACGATGCGCGCACGCGGCTCGACGTGCAGCTCGAGAAGGTCGCCTCGCTCGACGCGATGCACGTCGTCGCGACGCGCAAGGCGAAGTACCCCGAGTTCGAGCAGCGGCGGCGCGAGGCGATCGGCGGCCGCTTCCTCGACGAGGCGCAGATCAGGAAGCTGAACCTCAATACCGTCAGCGACTACGTGAACTTCCTCCCGGGCTTCCGCGCCGTGCACGAGCGCTGGGGAGGTACGCGCTTCCTCAGCATCCGGGATCCCGACTGCCAGCCGGTCGTGCTCGTCGACGACCTGCCCATCGCGAGCCTCACGGACCTTCCGACGCCGACGATGCTCGGCGCGCTCGAGGTCTATTCGAGCACCGCGGGCGCTCCGCCGAGCCACCGGTCGGCGTGCGGCACGATCATCTTCTGGACCAAGCGGTGAGCCGATGTCAGCCGCGCTTCGTCCGAAGCCGAGTTCTCCCACGCTGCGATACGGGCTCGCGCTAGCGCTGCTCGGCGGGGGCCTGGTGACCGGCGCGCCCGAGGCGCGGGCGCAGAGCGCCGGCGGGCGGCTCGAGGGGACGGTCACCGACAGCACGCGCGCGGCGCCGCTCGTCGGCGCGCGCGTCAGCATCACGCGCCTCGGCGCCGACCGCGAGACCACGCACGTCGCGACGACGGACGCGAAGGGTCGCTTCGCGTTCGAGCGGCTGGACGCCGGCGACTACGCGATCGGGTTCTCCAACGCGCTGCTCGATTCCCTGGAGTTCGGCGGGCCGGTGCGGCGCGTCGCGGTGCTGCCGGACGGCGTCGCGCGCGCCGAGCTCGCCACGCCCTCGGGTTCCACGCTGCGCGCCTTGGCGTGTCCGGGGATGACGCTTCCCAAGGGAACTGGCGCGCTGCTCGGCATCGTCACCGACTTCGACAGCGACAAGCCGCTGCGCGGCGCGCAGGTGGCGGCGATGTGGACCGAGCTCACCTTCGACCGCGGCGTCCTCCAGGCGATGACGCTCGAGCGCTCGGGCGGAGCAGTCACCGACTCGCTCGGGCAATACCGGCTCTGCGGGGTGCCCACCGACAGCTGGCTGCTCGTGCAGATCCAGCACGAGGACCGCATCGGCTCGGCGTTTCAGCTCGCGATCCCCGAGGCGTCGGGGGTGCACGTCCGCCACCTCGCGTTCAGCCGCGAGGGCGCGCACGCGCGCGCCGTCCTCGACTCGGCGCTGCGCGACACATCGCGCGCGCTCGCGCCCCTCACCGGCACCGCGACGATCGCCGGCATCGTGCGCGGGAGCGGCGGGCGGCCCATGTCCAACGTTCAGGTGCGCGTCGTCGGGTCCGCGCCGACCACCCGGACGGACGGCAACGGATGGTTCACCCTCACGGGACTACCGTCGGGCACCCACGAGCTCGAGGTGCGCGAGCTGGGATTCCCCGTGCAGCGGCTCCCCGTCGAGCTGCGGCGGGGCCGGACGACCCGGCAGGAGGTCCAGCTCGAGAGCGTGCAGACGCTCGAGGGGGTGCGCGCCGTCGCCACGCGGTCGCGCTACGAGAGATTCGAGACCAACCGGAAGTTCAGCCTCACGGGCCTGTTCCTCACGCAGGAGCAGATCGAGAAGCGCCACGCCCAGAACACGAGCGAGCTGTTCTCGTCGTTCGCCGCCTTCCGCGTCGTCGGCAACGGGCCGGATGCAGTCGTGCTGAACGCGCGCGGGGGCTGCCGGCCGAACGTCGTCGTGGACTACATGCAGTTCCAGGACATCAACCTCATCCCGCCGTCGCTCATCGCCGGGATCGAGGCCTATCCGACGACGAACGGTGCTCCGGCGGAGTTCACCAACCTGTGCGGGGTGATCCGGATCTGGGTCAAGCGGTGAGGCGCGCGGCGCTTACCGCGCTCGCCCTTCTGAGTCCACGCGCGCCGCTGTCCCTCGTCACGCTCCGGCGAGCGGCGACGGTCGTCGCCATGCTGCTCCTCGCCGGCCCGCTCCGCGCCCAGACCGCCCCCGGGCGACTCGAGGGCACGGTGACGGACAGCGTCCACGCGCGCGGGCTTCAGGGCGCGAACGTGCTCGCCATCCGCGTCGATCCCGCGCCAGGGCACTCTGCCGGCGCCACGACCGACGCGCGCGGGCGATACCGGATCGACTCGCTGCCGGCCGGCCGCTACATGGTCGAGATCACGAGCGCGATCCTCGACTCGCTCGAGATCATCCTGCCGCCGCGCGAGGTGACGATCGCGCCTGGCCGCGCCACGCGAGCGGACTTCGGTCTGCCGTCGGGGCGGACGCTGCGTGCGGCCGCGTGCCCCGGCGTCAGTCTGGCGAGAGGGCGGGGCGCCGTCGTCGGCCGCGTCCTCGATGCCGACACCGATGCCCCACTCGCCGCTGCCCGCGTCGTCGTCGCGTGGCGCGAGGTCGCCGTCGATCGCTCCACGCTGCAGGTCACGGCCGCCGACCGCACGGGCGACGTCGACACCGACAGCCTCGGCCGCTACCGCCTGTGCGGCGTGCCGACCGACGAGTGGATCCACCTCCAGGTGCAGCAGCGCGGCCGAGCGGGAAGCGAGATCAGGCTCCTCGTCCCCGACAGCGCCGGCGTCGTCGTGCGGCACCTCTCCCTGAGTGCGACATCCTCCCGTCCGGTCGCGGACTCGGCCGTGGCCGCGGATTCGGCGCCGACTCCGCTGACCGGCACCGCGGCGGTCTCGGGGGTGATTCGCGGTGTCGGAGGCCTGCCCCTGGGCGACGCGCAGGTGCGCGTGGTCGGCGCACGTGGTGTGGTCGTGAGCGATGCGCGAGGGCGGTCCGCGCTCGGTGACCTCCCCTCGGGCACCCAGGTCCTCGAAGTACGGCGCATCGGCTATCTGCTCGCGCAGCAGCCGGTCGAGCTGCGCGGCGGTCGGTCGGTGAGTCAGGACGTCCGTCTCCAGCGCATCGTGACGCTCGACTCGATTCGCGTGCTGGCCCGGCGCTCGCGGTATCGGGAGTTCGAGGAGCATCGCAAGCGGAGCGGGTTCGGCACCTTCCTCACCGAGGAGGACATCGAGCGTCGGCGGCCCTTCGAGTCGAGCGATCTGTTCCACGTGATGCCGGGATTCCGCGTGAGCGGCTACGGTCTCGACGCGACAGTCACGAGCTCGCGGGGTGTCACCTCGCTGTCGGGTCCGTGCGCCGTGAACATCGTGATCGACGGTATGCAGCGTCAGGACATCAATCTGATCCATCCGAGCAGCATCGGGGCGATGGAGGTCTATCGGCCCGGGGGGCCGGCGCCGGTGCAGTACGACAGCAGGTGCGGATTGATCGTGATCTGGACGAAGCGGGGATGAGCGGCCATCCGACGAGCCGCGCCGATGCCAGCCGCGTGCGCACGCGCGTCGTGCGTGCGCTGCCGTTCGTCGCGTCGATCTGCGTCGCCATCCCGCTCGCGGGGCAGGGCACGAACGTCGGACGCATCGAGGGCACGATCAAGGAAGCCGCGCGCCCGCGCGGCGTGCAGGGCGCGACGGTGACCCTGGCGCGTCTCGAGCCCGAGCCCGTGCTCTCGTTCGGCATCAAGCCGGATGAGCGCGGCCGCTATCAGCTCGATTCGCTGCCCGCGGGCCGGTACATGATCCAGCTCTCGCACGTGTCGCTGGACTCGCTCGAGCTCTCCCTGCCGGCCTCGGAAGTGTTCATCGCTGCCGGCAAGACGGCCGAAGTGCCGTTCTCGCTCCCGTCCAGCCTCGCGCTGCGCGACGCGGTGTGCCGCGGCCTCACGCTCAGGAAGGAGACGGGCGCCATCTTCGGCCACGTCGTCGATGCGGACACCGAGCGGCCGCTCGCGAACGCCGACGTCGCGATCTCGTGGAAGGAGATCCTCGTCGATCGCAAGACACTCCGCTCCACGGCCGAGCAGCACGACAACTGGGTGCGCACCGGACCGCGGGGCGAGTACCGCATCTGCAACGTACCCGTGGGAAGCTGGCTGCTCATCCAGCTGCAGTACGCCGGCCGCGCCGGCAACGCCGTGCGCGTCTCGGTCTCGGGGGAGGAGGCCGTCGTCGTGCGCGACCTCTCGCTCAGCGTCGCCGCCGCGCCGACGCTCTCGGCGCTCGATTCCGTCGGCGCGACGGTTCGCGGGGTCGACTCCGAGCCGACCGCCGACGACTCGACGTCCGACTCCGGACTGTTCCTCAGCGGCACCGCATCGGTGACCGGCATCGTGCGCGGCGACGGCGGCCGCCCGCTCGACGACGTCGAGATCCGCGTCGTGAACGCTCGACCGGTCGCGCGCACGGGGCGCGATGGCAGGTTCACCCTGAACAACCTCCCGGCCGGCACTCAGCTTCTCGCCGTGCGCCGCATCGGCTACCTGATCGGCGACGTCGCCGTCGAGCTCCGGTCCGGTCGCACGGTGCGTCAGGACGTTCTGCTGCGCCGCGTCGTCTCGCTCGACTCCATCCGCATCGTCGCACGTCGCTCGCGCTGGGCCGACTTCGAGTGGCGCCGCAAGAACAACCCGACGGGTCGCTTCCTCACCGCCAACGACCTCGCCAAACGCCACGCCACCGAGCTCGCCTCAGTCATCCAGCACCTCGGCGGCTTCACCATCACCGGGTTCGGGCCGAACGCGCAGGCGTTCTCCACCGCCGCGCGAGCCGGACGTCCGAACTGCCGGGAGGCGAACGTCGTGATCGACGGCGTCGATCAGGCGACGATCAACATGGTGCCGCCCCACGACATCGCGGCCGTCGAGGTCTACGCCGAGGCGGCCGGCGCGCCGGGCCAGTATCGCGCCGAGTGCGGGCTGATCGTGATCTGGACCAAGCGGTGGCGGTCTACGCCTCCGACATGAACGGATAGCGGTAGTCGGTCGGAGGCGCGAACGTCTCCTTGATCGCCCGCGCGCTCACCCAGCGCACGAGGTTCAGCTTCGACCCCGCCTTGTCGTTCGTCCCGGAGCCGCGCGCGCCGCCGAACGGCTGCTGCCCGACGACGGCCCCCGTCGGCTTGTCGTTCACGTAGAAGTTTCCCGCCGCGTTGCGCAGCGCCATCATCGCCTCGCGCACGGCCCGCCGGTCGTTGGCGAACACCGCGCCCGTGAGCGCGTACGGCGACGTCGAGTCCACGAGGCGCAGCGTCTCCTCCCACCTCGCGTCGTCGTACACGTGCACCGTCACGACGGGCCCGAAGATCTCCTCGCACAGCAGGCGGTAACCCGGATCCTTCGTCTCGACGAGCGTCGGGCGGACGAACCAGCCGTCCTTTCCTTCCGCCACCCCGCCCGTGATCACCGTCGCGTTCGTCCGGGCGTCGTCGAGGTACCCGGAGATCTTCGTGAACGAGCGCTCGTCGATGACCGCGCCCATGAAGTTGGTGAAGTCGGTCACGTCGCCCATCCTGAGCTCGTCGATGATCCCGACGAGCCGCTCCCTGAGCGACGGCCAGAGCGAGCGCGGCACGTACACGCGGCTCGCCGCGGAGCACTTCTGTCCCTGGTACTCGAACCCGCCGCGTGCGATGGCGACGGCGAGCGCCTGCGGATCGGCCGACGGGTGCGCGATGATGAAGTCCTTCCCGCCCGTCTCGCCGACGATGCGCGGATAGCTGCCGTAGCGGGACATGTTGGCGCCGATGGCCTGCCACATCTTGTTGAACACGCCCGTGCTGCCGGTGAAGTGCACGCCGGCGAGATCGCGATGCGACAGCGCGACGTCGGAGATCGCTACGGGATCGCCCGGCACGAAGTTGATCACGCCGGGCGGCAGCCCGGCCTCCTCCAGCAGCTTCATGAGGTAGTACGCCGAGAGCATCGCCGAGGCGGCGGGCTTCCAGAGCACGGTGTTGCCCATCAGCGCCGGCGCGGTGGGCAGGTTGCCGGCGATCGACGTGAAGTTGAACGGCGTCACGGCGTACACGAACCCCTCGAGCGGCCGGTAGTCGAGCTGGTTCCACATCGTGCTGTTACTGATCGGCTGCTCCTCGTACAGCTCCTGCGCATACGCCGGGTTGAAGCGCCAGAAGTCGATCAGCTCGCACGCCGAATCGATCTCCGCCTGAAACACCGTCTTGGACTGGCCGAGCATCGTCGCCGCGTTCACGGTGTGGCGCCACGTCGTGGTGAGCAGCTCGGCGGCGCGCAGGAACACCGCCGCGCGATCCTCCCAGGCCCAGTTGGCCCACTCGGCACCGGCGCGCTTCGAGGCGGCGATCGCCTGCTCGACGTGCTGCGGCGTCGCGCGGTGATAGTCGGCCAGCACGTGCCGGTGGTCGTGCGGCATCACGCTCTTCGCCGTGTCGCCCGTGCGGATCTCGCGCCCGTCGATGATGATCGGGATGTCCACACGCTCGGCGGCCATCGAGGCGAGCCGCGCCTTCAGCGCGAGCTTCTCCGGCGAGCCCGGCGCGTAGCTCTTCACCGGCTCGTTCACCGGCGGCGGCACGCGGCGCGTGCCCGTGAACCCGGCGAGCGGCGCCGACGGCGTCGTGATCGTCTCGACCGCCTGCGGCGAGTCGGCGGCGGCGCGAGCGGGCGCGGAGCGATCGGGGGCGGTGGTGTGTGCCATGGCGCTGGATGCTGGTGAGACGAGGGCCGTGGGACGCGACCGAGAACACGGCTCGGGACGCACTCGATTCGAACGTCCCGCGTCCCACTCCCCACAAAGATACAACAGCCCGCACTTCGCCCGGCGACTTCTACCCTCGGTTGCCGCCGATTATCCTCCGCCCATGCATCCCCGCGGCATCGCGCACCTGGGCTCGGCACGCACCGCGGGCGCGCGCGGGGTGCGTGGGATGATCGTGACGCTCGCGCTGCTCGCCTGCGCCGAGCCGCCGGTGCGCTGGGACGACACCCGCACGGCCGCCGCGAGCGCGTCGGGCATCGTCGCGCCCGACGGCGCGCTCGTTCCCGACACGATGGCGATGCTCGCCGCGCGCATCCCGCCGCCCGAGCGCGCGCTCTGTCCGGGCTCGTTGGTCCTCGCGCGCGCCGGCACCCGCCTGTTCGCGGCGTGGTGGCGTGTGCGCCCAGACAGCGGCGCGCTCCTGCTCGCCGCGCACACCGACGACGAGGGCCGAACCTGGTCCACGCCGGCCCCGGTGGACACGACGGATCGCGCCGTGTCCGGCTGCAGCCGCTCCGCACCGGCGATCGCCGCGGACTCCGCGAGCGGGTACGTCCATGTCGTCTTCGCGCTGCTCGGTCGCGAAGGCCCCGGCCTGTTCTATGCGCACTCGATGGACGCGGGTGCCACCTTTCACGCCGCCGTGCCGATCTTCTACGGGGATCGACTCGGACGGTCGAGCGTCGCCGCCGACGGCGACCTCGTGGCGGTGGCGTTCGAGGATCCGAACAGCCGCACCCCGCGCATCGGCCTCGCCCTTTCTCGCACCATGGGACACATTTTCGAGGAGCGTCTGCTACCGATCTCGGACGACCACGGCGTCGCGACGAAGCCCGTGACCGCCGTGCGCGGTCGCCGCATCGCGGTGGCATGGCACCGCCGCGCGCCGGCCGACAGCGCGTCCGCGGTGCTCGCCGTGCGCACTGGCGTAGTGCGCTGACCCCCCACCCTCCATGCGCGTTCTGTTCGCCGACGACGACGTCATCGCCCGCACCCTGCTCGCCGCCGTCCTGACGCACCTCGGCCACGAGTCCCGGTCGGCCGACGACGGTGGCAAGGTCTGGGAGCTGTATCAGGCGGAACCTGCGCCCCTGGTGATCCTCGACGTCAACATGCCGGTGCTCGACGGCCTCGAGGTGTGCCGCCGCATTCGCGCCCACGCCGCGGGGCGCGAGACCTTCGTGCTGGTCGTGACGGCGCGCGATGCACGCGACGATCTGGCCGAAGTGCTCGACGCCGGCGCCGACGACTACGTCTCCAAGCCGAGCACGCCGGAGAACCTCCGCGCGCGGCTCGAGATCGCCACGCGGCGGATCGCGCAGGAGGAGGCGCGCCGCGCCGCGGAGTCGGAGCTGGCCCGCGCGCGCTGGCTCGCCGGCATCGGCGAAACGACCATCGCCCTCGAGCACGAGATCAACAACCCGCTCTCGGCGTTGCTCGGCCACGCCGAGCTGCTCTTGATGGACCACGACCTGAGCGCGGACCAGCGCGACGAGCTCCAGGTCGTGCGCGAGGAGGCCGCGCGCATCGCCGAGGTCGTGCGCCGCCTGGCGAAGCTGAAGAACCCCAAGTCGGTGGAGTTCCTCACCGGCGCCCGGATGATCGATCTGTCCAAGGGCCCGAGTCACATCGAGTAGCCGCGCCAGCGCGGCGAGGAGACGCGTGGAGCACTTTTTCGGGGCGCACACGATCGACACGGGCGGGATCCACATGGCCGTGCGCCGCGCTGCCAACGCCGACATGCGCGCCATGCAGCTCTTCACCGCCATCCCGAAGTACTACGGCGACCGGGTATCGATCCGCCCGGAGCGGGTGACGCGGTTCAAGGACGCGCTCGCGGCGACGAAGATCGCCCCCGAGCGCGTCGTCGTGCACGCGGCGTACGTGCTCAACGTCGCCACGCCCGACGAGACGAAGTGGACGCGCGCTCGCGACGGCTTGGCCAAGGAGCTCGAGCGTTCCTCCGCTCTCGGCGTGGGCGCCGTCTGCTTCCATCCTGGCGCGGCCACGGACGGCGACCGCGAAGCGGCCGCCGAGCGGATCGCGGCGGCGATCGTCCACGCCCTCGACGGGACGAAGGGCGCCACGCGCCTCCTGGTGGAGAACACGGCCGGGGCAGGGCAGACGATGGCGCGCACGGCCGAGGAGGTGGGATCGATCCTCGCGCACGTGCCAAAGCGCCTTCGCGCCCGCACGGGCTATGGGCTCGACACCTGCCACCTCTTCGCCAGCGGCTACGACCTGCGCGTCTCGAAGGACGAGGTGACGAGAGTGCTGGACGCGTTCGAGGAGTCGACGGGCGAGCGGCCCGGCTTCTTCCACCTCAACGACAGCGAGGGGGCGCTCGGCTCCAACAAGGACCGTCACATGCTGATCGGCGACGGCGCGATCGGCGCCGATCCGTTCGCGTGGCTGCTCGCCGACCGCCGGACTCGCGACGTGCCGCTCATCCTCGAGACCCCACAGCTGAACCTGGAGATCGGTGAGGAGGACGACACGCCGGATCCGTACGATGTGCAGATGATGGAGTTGCTGGGACGACTGGCCTGAACTGCCACATCCAGTACCCGGTACCACTGACGTCGCAGGGACCCGGTACCAGCTGGACGCTCCCGAAGATCCGATCGGCCACCCTGCTCGTACGGTGCGGATCCCTCGACTGCGCGCTGCGCGCTCCGCTCGGGATGACCGCGGCCGTCATCCCGAGCGAGCGCAGCGAGTCGAGGGATCTGCACGTCGGCGGGGACGTCCGGGAGCCTCCGACCGGTGCCGGGTGCGAGCTACGGAAGTACCGCGTCCTTCAATGGCAGTTGTACTTGCACGCTTTGCTAATTAGACTATGAGCTAATGGACTCCGCCTTCCGCGCCCTCGCCGACCCCACCCGCCGCGACATCCTGCGGCTCCTCCGGGATGGGCCGCGGACGTCCGGCGAGATCGCCCAGCACTTCGACGCCGCCTGGCCCACCGTCTCGAGGCACCTCGCCGTCCTTCGCGAGGCGCGGCTCGTCGCGTCGACGCGCATGGGGCAGCAGATCGTCTATGAGCTCAATACGACCGTCTTCCAGGAAGTCGTCGAGCACCTCTACTCTTGGCTCCGTCCCGGGAGGACGCCGTGACTAGCCCGACCGTGGGTCACCTGAGACGCTGGTATCCCCTGGTGCTCGCCCTGCTCGGCGCGCTGCTCTCGCTCGCCGTCTTCACACGCCTGCCGGACCCGATGGCCGTGCACTGGAACGCCGAGGGACGGCCCGACGGCTGGATGCCGCGCCGGTTCGCCGCGTTCTTCGGGCCGCTCCTCCTCCTCGTGATCTGGCAGGTGCTGCGCGTCGCGCGACGGGCCGACCCGCGGCAGGCGAACTACGACCGGTTCGACGACGCCTACGAGACCATCGTCGCGGCGGTCCTTCTGCTCCTTCTCGCCACCCACGCCATCACCATCGCCGTCGCCCTCGGGGTCGGCGTGCCCGTCGGCCGTCTGGTGCCGGCGCTCGTCGGCGCCCTGTTCGTCGTCACGGGCAACGTCATGCCGCGCCTGCGCTCCAACTGGTGGTTCGGCGTGCGGACGCCGTGGACGCTCTCGAGCGATCGCGTCTGGGCGCGCACGCACCGGCTCGCGGGGTTCTGCATGACCGGTGCAGGACTCGTGATGATCCTGGCGGCGCTCGCGCTCCCGCCGACGATGGGCGTGCCCGTGGTGCTCGGCGCCGCCGTCGCCGCGGTGTTCGCGCCCGCGCTCTACTCGTATCTCACCTGGCGTCGAGAGCAGCGCTGACCTGATCGCGATTCGCATCACGCGCAGCGCGCACCGCGCGTCGCGCATCGCACATCGCGCTCGCAGAGTGAAATCAGCGAAAACTCAGAGGGAAAACCGCGCAATTCCCTATTGCGCGCCACAGAGTGGATTGTATCTTGCGCCCCGTCGTACAGCGTTTCTCTCTCAGAGCGAGAACCTGTTCACCATCCCAGGAGAAGAGCATGGCCGCGAAGAAGACGGGTGCGAAGAAGGGTGGCGCGAAGAAGGGTGGCGCCAAGAAGTCCTCGGCGAAGAAGGGCGCGGCGAAGAAGGGTGGCGCCAAGAAGGCGGCGAAGTCCGGTGCGAAGAAGGGTGGCGCGAAGAAGGCAGCGAAGCGCACGCCGAACGCCGCGTTCATGAAGGCGATGACCCCGAGCGCCCAGCTCGGTACGGTCGTGGGATCCGCTCCGCTTCCCCGCACGGAAGTCACCAAGAAGCTCTGGCAGTACATCAAGCGGAAGGGTCTCCAGGATGCCAAGAACCGCCGGCAGATCAATGCCGACGAGAACCTCAAGCCGATCTTCGGTGGCAAGTCGAGCGTCTCGATGTTCGAGATGACGAAGCTCGTCAATAAGCACCTCAAGTAGTCCGTCGTCTCCGGTCAGCAACGAGGGGGCGTGCCGATCTCGGCACGCCCCCTCGGCCGTTCCGCACCCGCGCACCCGCGCACCCGCGCATCCGCGCACCTCCGCACTTGCCCGTGCGCGCGCCGTAGGGAGATTTCACCGGGAGCGCACGCCCACACTCCCAATCGTCGCAATGGCAGCCAACGTCGTATCGCAGGCACGCGGAAAGCAGAAGGCTCGCACGGCATCCAGGGGTGCCGTCTGGGAGAACGTGAAGTCGCTGCTCGGGGCGGTGCTCATCTATCTCGTCATCAAGTCGTTCCTGTTCGAGGCGTACCGCATCCCCTCCGGCAGCATGATCCCCACCCTCCTCGTCGGGGACTGGCTGTTCGTGAACAAGGCGGTGTACGGCGCGGCGATCCCCTTCACCGACGTGCACCTGCCCGCGTTCGCCGAGCCGAGGCGCGGCGAGGTCGTGGTATTCAAGTCGCCGCGGCAGATCGATCAACCGGACGATCCCACCCCGACGCTCGTGAAGCGGCTGGTCGGCATGCCCGGCGACACGCTGTACATGCGCGGCGGCATGCTCTTCGTGAACGGCATCGCGCAGCGCCAGGGTTACGGGGCCCAGAGCCGCCCGTCGATCGGCTCCTCGCAACCCGACGAGACCCACCCGCTGTTCGAATGGCAGCACGCGATCGCGCTCAAGCAGTCGCGGTTCGGCGGCGCGCCGGCCATGCCGACGCACGATCACTGGGGCCCGCTGGTGATCCCGCCGCGATCGTTCTTCATGATGGGCGACGCCCGCTACGACTCGAAGGACAGCCGGTATTGGGGGGTGGTGCCGCGGGAGAACGTCCGCGGACGGCCCTCGTTCGTCTACTATTCGTACCGGGCCGACGACAGCGATCGGCCGCTCCCCTTCCTCACGGACATCCGATGGGGTCGCATCGGGACGCGCATCCAGTAGCACGCTGAGCGCTCGACGATGGCATCACTCGCGGCGCCCCGCGGCCTGAACTCCCGGCTCATCGCCCTCTCGCAGCTCGCGTGCGTGGCGCTCTTCGGCGCCTTGCTGGTCGAGCCCTGGCGGGCGACGAATCCCGTCCTCGGCGCCATCTTCATTTTCGCCTGCGCGGCCTTCGCCGCGTCCGCGATCTCCGTCGCGCGCATCGCGGCCGCTCCGCTCCACATCGTCTTCGCGGCGCTCGCCGTTCTCGCGATCGGCGCCGGCCTCGGCGAGCTCGCCGTCATCCTCGTCCCCAGCACGACCGCGCTCGGCGGGCTCCAGAGGGCGACGAGCCTCGAGCTGGCCGTGGCCATCGCCGCGCTGAACGGGCTGCTGGTGCTCTACGGCACGTACGCCCTCGCCCTCGCGCGTCGCGCCGGCGAAGCACTGCGACACCAGATGACGGCCGAGCAGGCGCTCACGGCGACGCTCGAGCAGCGCGTCGTCGAGCGCACGCTCGAGCTGGACGACGCCCAGCGCGTGCTCCATCGCATGTGGTGGCTCGGTCAGCAGATCACCCTCGAGCTCGACCCGCGCCGCGTCCTCGATCGCTTCCTCGAGGCGGTCGCCGACGTCGCCCAGGCCGACGGCGCGGCGCTCGGCCTGCGCGAGAGCGACGGGACGATCGCCATCACCGCGGCGAGCGGGATCCTCGCGCCCGTCGCGGGGCAACGCATTCCGGCTGCCGGCTCCGCGCAGGGGCGGGTGATCCAGTCGGGCGCCACGTGGTGCGTCGCCGACGTGATGGAGCACCGCGACCAGGTGCACCTTTCGCTCGCCGGATACCTCACGCGGCCGCTCCACGGGTTCGCCGTGGTGCCGATCCAGCGGCGCGGCGAGCGGATCGGCGCCGTGACGATCGGCTCCGAGCGCGTACACACCTTCTCCGCGCTCGAGCTGGAGCGCGTCGAGGCGATCGCCGATCTGCTCTCCTTCGCGCTCGCCAACGCGGAGCTGTTCGAGTCGATGCGCCAGGCCGAGTGGCGCTTCCGGACGCTGTTCCGCGCCGCGCCCGACGCCGTGCTCACCGTGCTCCAGACCACGGGGCGCGTGCGTGAGGCGAACGACGCCGTCCGCGAGGTGTTC
>DASTSX010000334.1:0-7381 GCA_035760455.1 Gemmatimonadaceae bacterium
CGTTCCGGACGCCACAGGAAACGTCCCGAGGCAGGAGCGCACTGCGCAAAGCGCATCGCGCCCAATACCTTCCCCCCATGCCACGGCTCCGCCTCGCCTTCGCGTTCCTCATCGGCGCGTCCGCCTGCGCCCGGACCGCGATCACCGCGCCGACGCCGGCCCCCGGACCGGCCACGCGCCCCGCGCTCCCGCCCGTGCCGGCGGTGGACGGACCGATCGCGATCCGCGTCGTCTATCCGCGCCCCGATCAGGTCGTCACGTCGCGCGACTCGAACTTCATCTTCGGGTCGATCGGCAGCGGGCGCGCGACGCTCCGCATCAACGGCCACGCCGCGCGCGTGTACCCGAACGGCGCGTTCATGGCGTTCATCCCCAACCCGCCGGCGCCGTCCCCGCGGTACGAGCTCGTCGTCGAGCGCGCGGGGGAGAGCGTGCGGTCCACGCTTCCCATCGCCTATCCGGCGCCGCGCGAGGCGGTGGCGCCCGCGCCGGTCGCGCCGGTCGCCGCCGACGCCGCCAAGCCCGAAGGGCTCGCGACCTCGCGCGCCGACACGCTCGCCACGCTGTTCGCGCGCTTCGACTCGCTGCGCAGCGCGGTGACGCGCGACGAGCCGGTCGGCTGGGTGCAGCTCGGTGTGCCGAACGCCGCGACGGACAGCGACCGCGTCGTCATCGGCCGGCCCGTGCCGGGCGGCACGTACAAGTGGTTCTTCCTCCCCGGCACCGTCGTGCCGCTCGTCGGCCGCGACGGCGGCTTCGCGCGCGTGCGGCTCGACCGCGAGCTCGACGTGTACGTGGACACCACCGAGGCGCGCGGCGTGGAGGCGCCGGTCGTCGCGCGGCGCGTCGCGGCGAACATGCGCGTGCGGCCGAGCGCCGACGGCGTCGATCTCGTGATCCCGATCGGCACGCGCGCGCCGTATTTCGTCGAGGAGACCGACCGCGCCGTCGTGCTCACGTTGTACGGCGTGCGGGGCAACACGGACCTCATCAACTACGCCGGCGCCGACAGCATGGTGCGCACGGTCGAGTGGGCGCAGGAGTCGGCGGACCGCGCGCGGATCACCGTCGGGCTGCGCGCCGCGCCGTACGGCTACCTCGTGGTGTGGGAGAACAACGCGCTCGTGCTCAAGCTGCGCGGGCGTCCGCGCATCGATCCGGCGCGGCCGCTCGCCGGGATCGTCGTCGCCGTCGATCCGGGCCACCCGCCGGTCGGCGCGACGGGGCCGACCGGCCTGTGGGAGCCGCAGGTCACCCTGCCCGTGGGCCTGCGCCTGAAGACGCTGCTCGAGGAACGCGGCGCGCGCGTCGTGATGACGCGCACCACCGCCGACGCCGTCGCGCTGGGGGACCGGCCGATCATCGCGCGGCGCGCCAACGTGCACGCCTTCGTCTCGATCCACCTGAACGCGTATCCCGACGGCGTGAACCCGTTCGTCGCGCCGGGCACGGGCACGTACTTCTTCCGCGCCCACAGCGAGCCGCTCGCGCGCGCCGTGCAGCGCGGGATGGTGGACCGGATGGGACTGCAGGACCTCGGCGTGAACTACGACAACCTCGCCGTCGTGCGTCCCACGTGGTATCCGTCGGTGCTGTGCGAGGGCGCGTTCATCATGCTCCCCGACCAGGAGGCGGCGCTGCGCACGCCGGAGTTCCAGGACCGCTACGCGCGCGGCGTCGCCGACGGTCTCGAGAGCTACTTCCGCGGTCTGGCCGTGCGGTGAGCCGCGCGCCGCGCCGGCTCGTCGTCCGTACGCTCGTCCTCGCGCTCGTCGCGCTCTGCGCCGCGGGCGCGGCGCACGCGCAGCCGGCGCCCTACCGGCGCTGGCGCACGCTCGAGACGACGCACTTCCGCGTGCACGTCGCGCGCGGGCTCGAGCGCGAGGGCCGCGCCGCCGCGGCCGCCGCCGAGCGCGCGTACGAGGCCCTCGGCCGCGAGCTCGCGGTGCCGCGCGGACGCATCGATCTCGTGGTGAGCGACGACGCCGACTACTCCAACGGCTACGCCATCGTCTCGCCGACGAATCGGGTCGTCGTCTTCGCCACGCCGCCGATCGAGCACGCCGGGCTGCGGTTCAACGAGAACTGGCTCGAGCTCGTGATCGCCCACGAGCTGGCGCACATCTTCCACCTCGACCGCACGCGCGGCCCGTGGCGCGTCGCGCAGGCGCTGCTCGGCCGCGCGCCGATGCTGTTCCCCAACGCGTACAGCCCGGCGTGGCTCATCGAGGGGCTCGCCGTCTACGAGGAGACCCGCCTCACGCGCGGCGGCCGGCTCGCCGACGCGCAGCACCGGCTGTACGCGCGCGCCGGGGCGATCGAGGGGAAGCTGTTCCGGCTCGACGAGCTCAGTCTCGGCAGCTCGCGCTTCCCCGCGGGCGAGGGCGCGTACGGCTACGGCTCGCTGTTCGTGGACTGGCTCGCGCGCACGCGCGGCGACACGGCGATCAGACGTTTCGTCGACGCGCAGGCCGCGCAGCTCGTGCCGTACTGGCTCGACCCGTCGGCGAAGCGCGCGTTCGGCACGTCGTTCGGCGCGGCGTACCGCGAGTGGAGCGACTCGGTGATCCGGAGCGTCGCCGACCGGCGCGCCGATCCGCTGCCCGGTTGGCGGGATCTCACGCGCCACGGCTGGTTCGCGACGAGCCCGCGCTGGGTGAACGATACGACGCTCGTGTACAGCGGCACCGATGGGCGCGAGACGAACGCGGCGTATCTCGTGACGACGTCGGGACGCCGCACGCGGCTCGGCCGCCGCGACACGCGCGAGGCGAGCGTGCCGCTGCCGGGCGGCGGCTTCCTCTACGCGCAGCTCGACTTCACGAACCCTCAGGAGATCCGGTCGGACCTCTACGCCGAGCGCGACGGGCGCGTGACGCGCCTGACGCGCGGCCAGCGGCTCATCCAGCCGGACGTGCGGGCGGACGGCGTCATCGCCGCCGTGCAGCTCGGTCCCGCGCGCTCGGATCTCGTCATGGTGACGGCGAACGGCCGGGCGATCAGCGTACTGCGCCGGGCAGCGCCCGACGAGGTGTGGGCCGAGCCGCGATGGGCGCCGGGTGGGCAGTCGATCGTCGCGGCGCGACGCCGCCCGGGTGGCACGTACTCGATCGAGATCGTGGACCTGCAAACCCGAGCGAGTCGCGTCGTGGCGAGCGGGCGCCATCTGCTCACCTCCCCGTCGGTCGCGCCCGACGGCGCGAGCATCATGTATCTCAGCGAGGAGAGCGGCACACCCACCATCATGGTGTCGCGAGGCGCCGGTATGATCGACACCCCGCTCGGCGACCCTCGCGAGTCGTCGGCCACAGGTGTCGGGTCGCCGCAGGCGTCGCCGGACGGGCGGCTCATCGCCGCCGTCACGATGCGCGCCGACGGCTTCCACGTCGGCGTCGCGCCATGGAACGCACCCGCGCCGAGAGCGCAGACGGCGAGCGAGGGTCCGTCGCCGCTACCCGAGCCGTCGGCGCCGCCGGAGGCGCAGGGCGACTACGCGCGCTACTCCCCCTGGCGCTCGCTGCTCCCACGCTACTGGTACCCGATCATCGAGGCCGCCCCCGCGCGCGGCACGCGGCTCGGCGCGCAGACCACCGGCATCGACGTCGTCGGCCGTCACGCGTACTCGGCGTACCTGACCGTCCCGACGACCGGCAGCTATCCGACCGCCGGATTCGGCTACCGCTACGCGGGACTCCGCCGCCCGCTGCTCGACCTCGGCGCGTCGCAGGACTTCGACGCCGAGCGCGAGCTCCTGAGCGGCGGGACGACGGCGCTCGTCGGCACACTCCTCAAGCGCACGCGCGACGCGTCGCTCTCGGCCACCTTCGTGCGCCCGCGCGTGCGCACGGGGGCGAGCGTCAGCGTCGGCGCGGGGGTCGAGCGCCGCGACTTCCTCACCGATCCCGGCGAGTTCCTGAAGCAGCTCGACACGCTGTATCAGCGCGCGTACACCTTCCCGCGGCTGTTCGCGAGCGCGTCGTTCACCAACGTGCAACGGCCCGCGCTCAGCATCTCGCAGGAGGACGGCGTGTCGCTCGCGCTCACGGTGCGCGAGCGCTGGCGCACCGACCGCGCGCGCGGCACGCGCTCGACGAGCACCGTCGGCACGGCGGCGGCCTTCAAGTCGCTCGACCTGCCCGGCTTCGCGCACCACGTGCTCGCGCTGCGCGTCGCCGGCGGGCTCACCGACCGCCGTGCCGGCACGGCGCTCGAGGTTGGCGGGACGAGCGGCACCGTCGTCGATCTCTTTCCCGGCTACACCGTCGGCGAGGGACGCCGCACGTTCGGCGTGCGCGGCTTCCCCGCGGCGAGCGTCTACGGCACGCGCGCGGCGACGGCGTCGCTCGAGTACCGCGCGCCGCTCGTGCTCGCGGCGCGCGGGATCGGGCTGCTCCCGTTCTTCCTCGACCGATCGTCGCTCACGCTGTTCGGCGACTACGGGATCGCGGACTGCGCGCGGAATCCGCTCTACCCGTCGACGTGTTCGCCCACGCCGCGCATCGGACGCCCGATCGCCAGCGCGGGGGCGGAGGTGCTGCTCTCCGCGGCGATCCTCGAGTGGGACGCGCCCCAGACGTTGCGCTTCGGGCTGGCGGCGCCGGTCGCCGGGCGCGAGCGTGTGGGGGCGAAGCAGGTCACGCCGTATCTGGCGTTCGGGATGTCATTTTGAGCTTTGAGCTTTGAGCTTTGAGTTTTGAGCTTTGAGCCGTGAGCTTTGAGCTTTGAGCAGTGAGCTCATCGCTCATCGCTCACAGCTCATCGCTCACAGCTCACAGCTCATAGCTCATCGCTCATCGCTCATCGCTCATAGCTCATCGCTCATCGCTCATCGCTCATCGCTCATCGCTCATCGCTCATCGCTCGAAGCTCATCGCTCAAAGCTCATCCCATGCCCACCATCCATCCCACCGCCTACGTCCACCCCGCCGCGCACGTCATCGGCAACGTGACGCTCGGCGCGCGCGTCAGCGTCTGGCCCACCGCGGTGCTGCGCGGCGACGGTGACGCGATCACGATCGGCGAGGACAGCAACGTCCAGGACGGGACGATCGTGCACGTCGATCCCGGCGTGCCGTGCACGATCGGCGCGCGCGTCGGCATCGGGCATCGCGCGATCGTCCACGGCGCCACGGTGCACGACGACTGCCTGATCGGGATGGGCGCGGTCCTGCTCAATCGCGTCGTCGTCGGCAGCGGCTCGATCGTCGGTGCGGGGGCGGTGTGCCGCGAGGGGATGGAGATCCCGCCCGATTCGCTCGTCGTCGGCGTGCCGGCGAAGGTGATCCGCGAGACGACGGCCGCCGAGCGCGAGCGGATCGCGCACACGGTGCAGGCGTACCTCGCGCTGCAGGTGGAGCACCGCGAGGGAAGACATGGCGTCGCGTAGGCGACTCCTCCTCGGCGCGGCCGCGCTCCTCGCCGCTCCGGCGCTCCTCGCCGCGCAGGCCGCCCGACGCCGCGAGCCGCTCGTCGCCGTCACGCACGTCATCACGGAAGACGCGTGATGCGGGACCACCGTGCAGATCCCTCGACTCCGCGCTGCGCGCTCCGCTCGGGATGACGGCGAGTGCAGATCCCTCGACTCCGCGCTGCGCGCTCCGCTCGGGCTGACACCGCTGGTCATCCCGGGCGAGCGCCGCGCCTACCCTGTCATCCCGAGCGAGCGCAGCGAGTCGAGGGATCCGCACCCGCCGTGATAGGTCAGCGTCGCGCCGGCCGGGATCGGCCGCGCGATCGCGAACACCCGCTGGTGGAAGGGCGCGACGATGCCGCAGCGGCCGATCGCCGTGTCGAACAGCGCGAAGCGTTCAATCATGCGACTCCCTACTTCGCATCGCCACGCTGCTTCGCGTCGAGCGCCGCCGCCCAGTCGAGCATCAGCGTCAACACCGCCGGCTCCTCGCGGCCGTACGCGATGAACGTCTCGCCGTCTCGGCTGACGGCGAGGTCGCGCGTCGTCATGTTGAACGGCGGACGCGATGCCGCGACGCGTGGCCGCGAGAGCACGGCGGCGTCGCCGAGCCGGACGTCCACCGACATCACCGAGCCGTCCGGCGCGCGGTAGTAGATCCGCGTACCGTCGGCGCTCCAGCGCGGGTATGTCGCGCCGGCGGTGGAGACGGCAAGCTCCGCCCCGGTGCCGTCCGCCCGGCGCAGGTACACCTCGGACGCGCCGGCGGCGCTGCCCACGTACGCCAGCCATCGCCCGTCCGGCGACCAGCGCGGGTACGTCACGCTGCGCTCCGACTCGAAGGCACGCACCGCGCGGCGATCGCCGAACGAGTAGATCCAGATCTCGTCGCGCGGGACGGACTCCGCGGCGGAGAGGCCGAAGGCGATTCGCCTGCCGTCCGGCGACCAGTCGGGCGCACGGACGTTGCGCCACTGCAGCGCGAACAGCGAGTCGGACGTCCCGCGCGCGACGTGGTACACGCGCAGCGAGAGCGCTCCCCGGAACACCGTGCCGTACGCGATGAGCGAATCGCCCGGGCTCCACGCGGGATCGATGATCCCCTGATCGGCCGCCGACTCGGCCCGCACGCGCGTCGCCACGTTCCGGTCGCGATTGTGGATCCACAGCCCGAGTCCGCCGAAGGCGATCGACCGGCCGTCGTTCGACAGGCCGAAGTTGCCCGACGTGACGATCGGCCCCGCGTTGGCCGGCAGGATCACCGAATCCGTCACGACCGACTGCCGGTTCACCCAGAGCAGCGACAGCGGCTTGTCGCTCGGCCGGACGGCGACCAGCGCGCGCGGCGTCGCGCTGAATCGGAAGAAGCCGCCGACCCCGCGTGTGCGATCGAGCACGACGCGCGCCTCCCCGACCGGGCGCATCGTCTCCATGTCCAGCCGCTGCGCGTAGATCGGGCCGTGCACGGTGCTGGTGCCGGCCGGATCGCGGAAGAGCAGCCAGTGCGGCGGCGAGAACTGCGCCTCGTTCCCCGGCGTCCGCACCTCGCGCGTCTCCCCGGTGACGAGATCGACCACCATCGCCGTGTTGGTGCGGTAGCTGCTGAAGAGGACGCGCCGGCCGTCGGGCAGCGCCGACGGACGTCGGTGGTCCAGTCCCTCCGCCGCGCGCACGGTGAGTGGCGTGCACGGCCCGCCGGCGGCCGGCACGCGGTGGAGCGGGACGGAGAGGAAGTCGGGTGAGTACACGATCGTCCCGCTCGCGCTCCACGTGCCGCCGCCGGGTCGCCTCGCCCGGCAGAGCGTCCGCCGCGTGCCGCTGCGCAGGTCGGCCACCTTGAGCTGCCCGTCGGCGAAATAGCCGAGCGAGCTTCCGTCGGGCGACCAGAACGGCCCGCGCGCACCCTCGGTCCCCTCGATGCGCGTCGCCGAGTGCTCGGCCAGCTCGCGCACCCAGATGGCGGTGACGCCG
>DASTSX010000335.1:0-5918 GCA_035760455.1 Gemmatimonadaceae bacterium
CGAGCGACCTGCGCATCGAGCTGCGGTCGTTGCCGGGCGAGCCGCTGCCGGCGGCCGTGACGACGCAGTTCGACGCGCGCCGAGACGTGGCGGTGCTGAGCATCGCGGGCGTGCGCGCGAAGGGGATCGACGTCGCGCGCCTGCCGTTCGACCGGCTCGGCACGCCGGGCGCGCTGATGCGCGGCAGCGGCGTCTACGCGCTCGGGCATCCGCAGGGTCGTCCGTGGGGGATGAACGTCGCGCCGAGCCCGATCGCCTCGGTGAGCGACAGCCTGCTCGTGTTCGAGACCGCGCAGGTGGTGCCCGGTCACTCGGGGGGCGCGCTGCTCGACCAACGGCGTGAGATCGTCGGGCTCGTGCTCGAGGTGCAGCCGCCCGAAGCGACGGCGCGCAACATCGCGCAGGTGCTCGGACTGCTGCGCGAATGGGGGTTTCCCGTCGCCCTGCGCAACCGGTTCGCGCTCGCCGCTCCGGAGCGCGTGAGCGCCGGCGAGGGGTTCAGCTGCGCCGTGCGCGACGACGGCGCTTCCTTCTGCTGGGGAAGCAACGAGCACGGCGAGGTCGGCACCGGTTCACGCGCCGTCAGCCTTCCCCCTTCGCCCGTGTCGGCCACGATCGCCTTCGCGAGCGTGAGCGCCGGCTCGGGATTCGCGTGTGGGCTGACGATCGAGGGCGTGGCGTACTGCTGGGGCAACGCGCGGCCGGACGATCTGGCTCCGGGACCCGTGCCGGGCGAACCGATCGAGCGCCGGCAGCCGGTGCGTGTGGCGGCGGAGCTCACCTTCGCATCGATCAGCGCCGGCTACGCGCATGCGTGCGGTGTGACGACATCGGGTGACGCCTACTGTTGGGGCGCGAACGACGAGGGACAGCTCGGCGACGGGACGACCACCGCGCGCGAGCGACCGGTTCACGTCGCGACCGACGCGCGATTCCGGTCGGTGAGCGCGGGGCTCTCGCACTCGTGCGGCCTCACCACCGACGGACGCGCGCTCTGTTGGGGCTCGCGCCTCACGGCCGGCGCCAGGGCTCCGGTCGTGCAGGCGCGCCCTACCGCGATCGGCGGGGCGCTGCGCTTCACGTCGCTGAGCGCGGGCAACCTCTACACCTGCGGCGTGAGCGAGCGCGGTGCGGCGTACTGCTGGGGACGAAACGAGTGGGGCAACCTCGGCGACGGCACGACGCGCGACGCGTTCGAGCCGCGCGCCGTCGCCGGCGGCCACCGCTTCCGCGCGATCGCCGCCAGGCGCACCACGGGCCGCAGCCTGACGTGCGCCCTCACGGTCGACGGAAAGGCGCTGTGCTGGGGCTCGGAGTCGGAGGCGCTCGGCCAGCACGTCATCGAGGACGAGTCGCGTCCCGGTGCGGTCGTCGGCGGGCTGACCTTCCGCGCGATCAGCGTCGGCTTCTCGCACGTGTGCGCCGAGACGGAGCGCGGTGGCGTGTACTGCTGGGGTGACGGCCGCTACGGGCAGCTCGGCGACGGCGCCACCGCGGCGCGCGTGACGCCGTCGCCGGTGCCCATTCCGCGCTGAGGGGAGCGCGACGCATGTCGCGTCGCGCTCCCCTCGGCGCTGCCCGGAGCTATCGGGAGCTCAGCGTCCCGTATCGAGCGGCGCGAGCTGACGCCGGAGCGTCGACCACGCCGTGTGGAGCTGCGACGACATCCGTGCGTTCGTCGCGGCCGCTTCGACCCGGCTCGCGGCGCCCATCAGCGCGCGGCCGGCCAGCACCGCGGCGTCGGGGTTGCCGCCGTTGCGCACGATCTGCTCGTACACCGACGCATTGTCGGCGAACGCCGAGAGCGCGAACCAGAGATCGAGATCGCTCTGGGCGTACGCGCGCGACGCGGTGAGCTGGCCGACGGCCGAGCTGCCGAGCTCCGTCCGGAGCCGGGCGACGAGCGCCTGCGCGTCACGACGGAGCGCCGATGCCGACTCGGCGGTCAGCACCGCACCCGAGACGCCGGCGGCGAGGTTCATCCCGAGGGCCCGTGCCGTGCGGCCGTCGAGGTTGCCCGTACCACGGAGACCCTCGTCCACCTGGAACTCGAACAGCGCGCGGTGCGTGGCGTCGTCGAGCTGGCCGTTGATCGGGCCGCGATAGTAGTTGCGCTGCGCGAGCGCTTCCTGCGCGGCGCGGATCCGTTCGGGCGCCGTGTAGATCGTCGCCGCCTCGGCGCCTCGCGCTCTCCGGCCGCGCAGCGTCACGGCATTCTCGAGCTCCACGGCGAGCAGCGTCCCCGCGGGCACGCTCACGTCGCGGCCTTCGGACAGCAGGCTGCCCAGCGCGGCGAAGATGTTGTTCGGGCTGCGGCTCGAGCCCGCGCCGGCGATCGCGGCGCCGATCCCGCCGCGACCGCCCACCAGCACCACGCGGGCGTTCGGGTCGGACTCGATCTGACGGCGCTCGATCGAATCGGTGCTCGTGAGCTTGCCGGTGATCGGGACGGTCGTGCCGTCGGCGAGCCTGAGCTGATCGAACACGACCTCGATGACGCCGGACTGCTGCCTCGTCGCGGGCCGGGCGACGGAGACCTGGCCGCGGATCCTGCTGCCCGCGGGGATGATGGTGTACTCGTCGATCCCCAGGCTCTCCTCGACCGTCGTCTCGAACGTCTGGCCCGCCTGGGCGCTGGCCGACTGCAGGGGCGAGGTGGTGCGGACGATGATGACGCTGCCAGCGGGCAGCACGACGCGCGATTGCGCGGCGGCTGCGGGCGCGAAGGCCAGCAGCAGCGCCGCACTCCACAGCGCGCCACGGCCGACTCTGGTTGATGATTGACGCATTCGTACCTCCTCTCGAGCTCGTCGGGTTGGTGGTTCCGACGTCAACTATTCAAGAGGTAGACCGCACCCCCGCCGCAGCCCCTGCGGGCGGCCGCCCGAACCCCTCAGGGCCCGCGGACGAGCTCGCGAATGGCCGAGACGACCACGGCCGGCTCGTCCAGCGGGATGTGGTGGCCGCTGCGCGCCGCGACGATCTGCCTTCCGGCGCGCGACAGCCGAACCATCTCCTCCTGTTCGGCTCGGCGCGCCGCTTCGTCTCGAGCGCTGTCCTCTGCGACGCCCCGGGACAGCACGATCAGCGGGAGGCCGTCGTACGGATCGGGCCGTCGAGTGCGCTCGGCCCGCAGCAGCCCCAGCTCCTCCGCTTCGACCGGGTTGTCGTTCGATGCGGCGTGCTTGATCTGCGCCGTGGCCCACGCGCGCACGCGCTTCGCGTCCTCGCCCAGCTTGTCGCGCGGCGGATCGTTGACGTGCGGCACGATCGTGCGGAGCTGCGACGAGATCAGCTCGACGATGCGAGGCGGGATCTCGCTCTCCAGCAGCGGACCGGACGTCTTCACGTCGGGGATCGGCGCCCCCGTGGCCAGGGCGGAGGAGCGCACCACCTTCCCGTCGCGCCCGATGCGCGCCGGGTCGTCGCTCATCGCGTCCACGAGCACGAGGCCGCGGACCTCGGCCGGATAGCGAAGGCGGTACGTGCGCACGAGCGCTCCGCCATACGAATGGCCCACCAGCACATACGGCTTCGGTTCACCGGCGCGCTCGAGCAGCGTGTGCAGCTCGTACACGATCTGGTGCAGCGTCCGCGGGCGCGGGCCGAGATCGCTCCACGCCGAGCCCGCGCGGTCGTACGAGCACACGCGGCCGAATCGCGCGACCGACGGCTGCACGAGGCTCCAGTCCACGGAGAAGTCGCCATTGCCCGCCTCGAGCACCACGGTCGGACGCGTCGCGCTGCGCTCACCCGTGCAATGGAGGTGCAGGCGCCATCCCCCCACATCGATCAGGCGGCCCGGCGGCGGAAGCGGCGGCGGCGATGCGCTCTGCTGCCCGTGCGCCCCTGGCGCCGCGACGAGGAGCAACACGATGGCCGCGGCTGCGAGCATTTCGCTCTCGCGAGGGCGTCGCGAAGCTGATCTGGACATCACGGCCGTGATGGAAGGTGGGCCCGCTGGACGATGCTGCGTCGCTCTATCCCAACGCCGATCCCTGCAATACCGTTGCTGATCCTCTTCCACCGCTCCTGCCCCCGGGGGACTCACATGCGGATGTTGCTCTGTTCGGCGCTCGCCACCCTGTTCGTCACGACCACCATGCACGCTCAGACACGGAGCATCGCCGAGCGCCTCGGCCATCCCCGTGACGCGAAGCTGCTGATCCTTCACGCCGACGATCTCGGCGTCGCGCACTCCGAGAACGCGGCGAGCTTCGCCGCCTTGGACAGCGGCGGGATCAACTCGGCGAGCATCATGATGACGACGCCGTGGGTGACCGAGACGGCCGAGTACATGAAGGCGAAGCCGAACGCCGACCTGGGACTCCACCTCGTGATGACGAGCGAGTGGGACACGTACCGCTGGGGCGGCGTGGCGCCCAACGACAAGACGCAGAGCCTGCACGACCCGGACGGCACGATGCCACGCCAGGTTCGCACCGTGATGACGCGGGCCAAGATCGACGAGGTCGAGCGCGAGCTCCGGGCGCAGATCGACCGCGCCTACGCGATCGGCCTCAAGCCAACCCACGTCGACAGCCACATGGGCGCGCTCTTCAGCACCCCCGAGCTGTTCGCCACCTATGTGAAGGTCGCGCGCTCGTACAAGCTCCCCTTCCTCGCCTTCATCGGCGCGATGAACCCAGCGGCACGCTCGGCGCTACAGCCCGGCGACATCTTTCCCGACACGGTGTTCGACGCGGGCAACACCCCGAAGGAGCAGTGGAAGCAGTTCTACCTCGACGCGCTCAAGAACCTGAAGCCCGGCCTCACCGAGATCCTGTTCCATCTCGGCTACGACGACGCCGAGCTGAAGGCCGTGACGGTGAACAAGGACGCCTACGGCTCCGGATGGCGGCAGCGCGACTACGACGTCGTGATGAGCAAGGAGTGGAAGCAGGCGCTCAAGGACAACAAGGTCGTGCTCGTGACCTGGCGGGAGATCCAGAAGGCCATGTACGCGGGACAGTGAGCTGGTGAGTTGGAGAGGGAGTTGGTTGGGAACGGCCTCGGGCGGCAGGAGCTTCCCGAGGCCGGTGCCAACCAGCCCGCTATCCACCTCACCAACCCACCAATTTGACTCCGCCTCCCAGCTTCCGTATCGTAGCCATCCCTTTACCCCGGAGCCGTCATGCGTCGAAGCGTGATCGACCCACGTATCCTGTCCGCGCTCGTGCTCGCCCTGCTCGTCGCGCCGAGCGTCTCCCATGCGCAGGCCAAGCAGGCCGGCGCCCCCAACAAGTCCGCCGCGTTGTCACCGGAGCTCGCGTCGGCGCGCGATGCGCTGGCGAAGTACGCCGATCCGATCGTGGCCGTGCGCGACGGCTTCTTCTCGACCGTCGCGTGCGTCGACTTCCCACATGGCGGGAAGGACGGACCGGTCGAGTACCCGCCCGGCGCGATGGGCGTCCATTTCCTCAACCCCGCGAACGTCGGGCCGGTGCTCGATCCCGCGAAGCCGCAGGTGCTGCTCTACGAGCAGGTGGGAGGAAAGCTCAAGCTCACCGGCGCGGAGTGGTTCATGCCCGTCGCCGTGGCCGGCGACAAGGCGCCGATGATCTTCGGCCAGACCCTCCTGGGGCCCATGGACGGTCACGAGCCGATCATGCCGGCGTCGCTCCGCCACTACGACCTGCACGTGTGGCTGTGGAAGGACAACCCGCGCGGAGTGTTCACCTCCACGAACGCGGCGGTGAAGTGCGATCCCAAGGCGCCGTACACGTCGATTCACGGGCACTAGCGACGCGAACGTCGATCTCTCGCGCGCGCCTGCCCGAGCCGCTCGGGCAGGCGCGTCGCGCGTTCGGAAGCGGTCAGCGGCGATCGGTGCCCGTCACGGGGTCGCCCCGGATCCGCCAGAACACCTCCGCGCAGATCAGCCCGAGCAGCCCCCCGGTCCACCACGGGAATCGGAT
>DASTSX010000336.1:0-6869 GCA_035760455.1 Gemmatimonadaceae bacterium
TGCCTGCACGTCCCGTTCGGGTCGGGCTTCGGCTTGTCCACCGCGACACGGTGCCCGAGGTTCGCGACGTTCGTGGCCGTCGCGTGGATCAACTGCGCGATCCTGGACATGTGCCGGTAGTCGATGTACTGCGGCTCGTCCGTCACCTGGTGGTAGTCCGCGTGGCCGCCGGTGGTGAAGAACACCACGGGGATGCCATGACGCGCGTACGCCCAGTGGTCGCTGCGGCAGTAGATGTTCTGCGGGTGGCCGTTGGCGTCGAGCGAGTAGTCGAACCTGAAGCCGAGCTTCCCGCGCGTGTTGGTGCGCTCGACGAGATCGCCGAGCTCCGTCGAGAGCCGCCGCGCACCGATGAGCTGCAGGTAGCCGGGGCCGCCGTGCAGCAGCTTGCCCTCCTTCGTCTCGCCGGTCGCGTCGGTAGCGCGGCCGCGGCCGATCATGTCCAGGTTGAGCTGGGCGACGATCGAGTCGCGCGGCACCGTCGGGTGATCGGTGAAGTAGGTGGAGCCGAGCATCCCCGACTCCTCGCCGACGTGCCAGGCGAAGATCACCGAGCGCTTCGGGCGGGTCGGCGCGGTGGCGAACCGCTCGGCGATCTCGAGCAGCGCCATGCTCCCCGAGCCGTCGTCGTCGGCGCCGTTGTAGATCGAGTCGGGGCGCGACGGGTGCAGCTTGCGCAGCGAGTCGATCGTCGTGCGGATCTTCGCCCACTGCTCCGGCGTGGGCTTGGGGTTCGGGCTGTCGGCACCCTGCGGCGCGGCGTGCATCATGAACGCCTTCACCGAATCGTGATCGGCGGGCATCCGGTTGAACCCCTCGTGATCGTTGTGCGCGCCGATGACGACGTACTGGTTGCGCAGCACGGGATCGGACCCCTCGACCACGGCGATGACGTTCCGGCCCGGCGCGACGCCGGTGGTCTGGAGAATCCGCCCATTCATCGGCTGGCCGGCGGCGCCGGTGCGCGCCGCGGCGAGCGGCGCGCCGAGCAGCGCTTCGCCCAGCGCGTCGGTGACGTAGAAGTACGCCGGCGCCTTGCGCCGCGTCGCCGGCTCCGCTTTCAGGCCGACCTGATCCTGCGCGTAGTTCTGCTCGACGTAGCCCGCGGGGACGTGCGAGAGCTGCGCGACGACGACCGCGGCCGCCTGCGGAAAGCGTCCCGAGAGGACGTTGCGGTTGACGCTGTTGTAGTCGGGCTGACCGTCGGGGCCGTTGCCGAGGCGGAGCAGCACGACCTTGCCGGCCGCCTGGTCGGCCGGGAGCCAGCTCGTCGAGTCGTTGGAGACACCGCCGAAGACGACCGGCGTGCCGTCGAACGCGGCGATCGTGTCGCCCTGCGGACGCGGCGCGAAGTCCTTCCAGAGCGCGAAGCGCTTGTCGCCCACACCGACCCACGACGTGTCGGCGAACGCCTTCCGGATGAGCGGATGCTGGAAGTAGCCCTCGTCGCCGGCGGGCTTGACGCCAAGCCGGTTGAGCTCCGCGGCGATGTAGTCGGTGCCCTTGTCGTTCCACGGCGTGCCGGCGAGACGGCCCATCATGGAATCGTCGGCGAACTTGTAGAGCCGCGTCATGAGATCGAGCGGCGTGATGGCCGGCGTGGTCGGCGGGCCGACGAACTTGAGCGGCAGCGTCGCGGGCACGTCGGTGCTCGGGCGCGACGCCTTGAGCGTGGCCGGCCGGGCGACGTCCTGTGCTCGCGCGGGCGCGGCGGTGGCGAGGGCTATGGTTGCGGCGGCGGCGATGTAGGCGCGCATGTGGCGGCGGTCTGATGAGTGGCTCTGGCAGGCTTCATTGAATCAGCCAGATGTCGTGCGTCCGGGATTGAACGATGCTGCGTGCTCTGCTTTATGGTCGCGGCATGGTCGGATGTTCCGGGCTGGGCTCGGTCGCACTTGGCCGCTTCGTCGTGGTTGGGTTGCGCGGGGTTCCGGGCGTCGGCATGCGACGTTCTCGCGCGGCATTCGGGGTGCGGCATCCGACCTTCTCGCGCGGCGTTCGGTCGCGAGCATCTGCTTCGGGCGGAGAGACTCGATCGGCCAGGCCCGGCTGGCCTGGCCGATCTCCGGACTCCGCCTCAGCAGACGCTCGCGCCCTCTCGCGTGGGGCAGCGATGTCGGGATGCACACGCTCTGCCGACGCTTTCGCGGCGCCGTCCGCCGTCGAGTGCCGAAAACGGTCCCCGCTGGACGACCGTGTCATCCCCTGCGGTCGCCCTCACCCCTGTGGGGGCGCGGTCGAACGGCGTCGGGGGTGGGCACTCTCGCGGTGGTACGCGTCGATGCCCTCGTGCATCGCAAGGACGCGAGCGTTCCGGGAGGAGGAGCGCTTGCGCGTAGGGAGAGACCGGCGCCGCAGGCGACGGGCTCGCTGCGTGTAGGCGCACGCGCGACGACGAGTGGAATGCTCGCGGCCAAGGGCGCGACAATGCACGGCCAAGGGCGCGACGGAGCGCGGGTCAAGGCACAGCGATGCTGCGTGCGCCGCCAAGGCGCGACGTCAGTGCGGCGTGATCGTGCCCGGTTCGCGTCGTGGCGAAGCGGCGAGGCGAGCCGCCGCGTCGCCGTGGCGTTCCGTGAGCAGCTTGGTCGTGAACCGCTGCGCCTCGCCGATGCGCTCGACCTCGAGCGCGATCGACTCGATCGCCTGCTCGATGCGCTGCAGGCGCGGGCTGTTCTCGAGATCGAGCGGCTCGCGTCGTGGACTGCGGATCCAGAGCCGGCGCGCGAGCACGAGCACCAGGGGAAGCAGGAGAACGATGCCGCCCGCGTAGATCGTCGTGATCTGCTCCGGGCCCAGGAAGGGATCGGGGGGAGCGGGCGGCGCGGCGATCGCGACCGCTGGGGCCGGTGGCGCGTTCAGGCCGAAGGCCCGCGCCAGGTCGCGTTCCGTCTGCAGCTCCTCGATCTGGTGATTGATGTTCTCGAGCTGGATCGCCGACGCGGTCATCTCGTGCTGCAGATCGGCGAACTGCTTGTTGAGCGCCGACCGGTCCGCGTTCGCGTCGAGGCGCGTGCGCTGCTCCGCCAGCTGGCTGCGGCGCGTCTCCAGATCGCTGATGTGCAGCTTGATCTCGCCTGCCTTCGCTCGAAGCTCGCCGAGCTTCGCGGTGGCGTCCTGCGTCGAGGCGGCGATCACTGGCTTCTGGAACATGCGGAGTTCCTCCCGTCGAGGCGGTCGAGTGTAGGATCGTACGCCACCGTCGGCAAGAAGATTCGATCACACCCGCGCACCTGCGCACGCGCGCACGCGCGCTCAGTTCATGTCGTGCTTCATCCCCTGCTGCATGTCGTGCCCCGCATGGTCGTCGCCCCAGATCGCGGCCGGGTCGGTCTCGGCCATCACGTTCGCGTGCACCATCCAGCCGAGTGGCGAGTCGTGGAAGACGCCGCCGACGGCGTCGCAGGCGCGCTTCGTGGCGATCGGGCTCTCGGGACCGAACACCGGCTGGCCGTCCGCGCGCTCGAGCCACCGCTCGCGCTGGCCGCGCGGCGGGACGCACCAATTGACGTGCTTGTGCCAGCGCGCGACCGACAGGGGGATGCGCTCGTCGAGCTTCTCGATCGAGAAGCGCTTCGGCGCGGTGTACATCCCGCCCACGAGGACGAGCTTGCCGTCGGCCCCCTTCGTGTAGAGCAGCGACGTCGGCCTGGCGGGGTCGAAGCGGAACGCTTCCTGGACGGCGTTCAGGCCGCGCGTGAAGTGGTAGACCTTCTGGTTCCTGATCTGCGGGGCGAACATGCGGAAGCCGTCGGCGACGGCGGCGGTCGTGTCGCCGTACCGGAGGATGGCGCGCCGCAGCTCGGCGGCGATGACGGCGGCACGCGCGCTGTCGCCGGGCGCCGGGGCGCGCCGCGGGGTCATCTCCATGTGGAGCGCCGAGTTGTCCGCGGCGGCCACGCTGCCCTCGACCGCCGGGCCGCTCTGGGCGCGGGCCACGCTGCGCGCGACGAGCGCGAGCGTGGGGAGGGCCAGCAGGGAGAGCAACGCGGCGCGGCGAACGGTCTTGCGGAGCGGTGCGTTGAGGACCGGTAGCGTTCTGCCCGACATGACGCCTCCAGAGTGAACCAGTAGCTTCATACGGTACGACGGCGTCGCCGTCGCCCCCGTTAATCCCCCCACCCCCGAGCGCATTCCCGTGCAGGACGGCTCGATCGCCCAGATGCTGAGCGGCAACCCGGCGCTGGCGCTCCCCGCGCTGTTCGCCGGCGGGGTGCTCACGAGCCTCACCCCCTGCGTCTACCCGATGATCCCGATCACGGCGGCCATCGTCGGCGGGCAGACGGCGAGCGACCGCGGAGGATCGAGGATGCGCCCCGTCCTCCTCACCCTGACCTACGTGGTCGGACTGGCGGTGGTTTACTCGGCGCTCGGCGTGTTCGCGGGGCTGACCGGGACGCTGTTCGGGAGTGTGAGCACGAACCCGTGGCTGTACTTCGCGATGGCCAACGTGCTCCTCCTGGCCGGGCTCGGCATGCTGGACGTGATACCGATCCGGCTTCCGGCGGGTATCACCCACCGCGCGGCGACGATGGGGACGGCGGGCCGGTTCTCGGGGGCGTTCGCGATGGGGGCGATGTCCGGGCTGGTGGCGGCGCCCTGCTCCGCGCCGGTGATGGCCGCCGTGCTGACGTGGGTGACCGTGACCAAGAGCGTCGCGCTGGGCTTCCTGTACCTGCTGACGTTCTCGCTCGGGATGTCGACGCTGCTGGTCGTCGTCGGGCTCTCGAGTGGCTCGCTGGCGCGATTACCGCGCGCTGGTGCGTGGATGGTGACGGTAAAGAAGCTCTTCGCGATCGTGATGTTCGGCGTCGCGGAATACTACCTGATCAAGATGGGGCAGTTACTGATATGACCGGTCGGATGATTCGCGCGATGGCGGTCCTCGCCGCTCTCGTGGTGGGAAGCGGGGCGTGGAACTTGGCCGCCGCGCAGGACGGGGGGCTCGACCTCGGGACGGTGGCCCCGAACGCGACGCTCCAGACGCTCGACGGGAAGCCGATCGACCTGGCTACCGTGATCGGCAAGGGGCAGCCGGCGGTGGTGGAGTTCTGGGCCACCTGGTGCGAGAACTGTGAGGCCCTCCTGCCCACCTGGCGGGCGGCCGAGGCCAAGTACCGTGGGAAGGTGAAGTTCGTCGGGGTCTCGGTCTCGGTGAACCAGTCCCCCCGCCGCGTGCAGCTCCACGTGGCGAAGCACAAGGTGCCCGGCGTCCAGCTCTGGGACGCCAAGGGCGACGCGACCGGAAAGTGGGACGTGCCGGCGACGTCGTACGTCGTGGTGCTCGACCGGGCGGGGAAGGTCGTGTACACCGGCGTAGGCGGGAAGCAGGATCTGGAGGGGGCGATCCGGAAGGCGATGTAGCAACGAGCGATGAGCGATGAGCGATGAGCTACGACCTGCGGCCTCGGGAGACATGGAGCTTCCCGAGGCCGTCGCTCAGGGCTCACGGCTCATTGCTCATGGCTCGCCTACAGCTTCAGCTCCCGCAACAGCCGCTGAAACCGCGAGTGCTCGCGTAACGGCACGAACAGGAACGAGCCCTTGATCCCGTAGATCGGGCCGCCCCGGGCGCGCATCGCCTGCTCGAGCTGGTCGATCGCCAGGTCGTGCTCACCGAGGCCCGTATAGACGTACGCGAGGTGATAGGGCGAGACGTACGACGTCCGCGCCTTCTCCTCGAGGTCGCGCGCGATCGCGCGTGCCTTCTCCTCCTCGCCGCACATCCCGTAGGCGGCGCCGAGCTGGCCGAGCCAGAGGTTCACGCCGGGAGCGAGTCGCACGGACAGCTCGATGTCGGCGAGTCCCTCGCTCCGCTGCCCGCCGAGCAGCTTGGCCCAGCCGAGCGTGGCCACGGCGCGCGCGTTCGTGGGATCGATCTCGACGGCGGCGCGCGCCCGCTCGGTCGCTTCCGAATAGTGGCCGGCGCGAAGCAGCGCCGTCGCGATGTCGATCCGATGCGCGAGTGGGTCGAGCTCCTGGGCCCGGCGCATCTTCGCCACCGATTCGTCGAACCGGCCCTGTGCGGCGCAGAGGCGCCCGTACACGTCGTACGCGTCCGCGTTGCTCGGGCTGAGCGCGAGCGCGCGACGGAACTCGCGCTCGGCGTCCTCCCACGCGAAGTCGCGCACCATGCGGAGGTAGCCCCACGTCGCGTGTGCCTGGCTCGAGTCGGGGTCGGCGCGCAACGCCCGCGTCACGGCGTCCTCGGCGCGTGCGTAGGCCTCGTGCGGCTCCACCACGCCGCTCTCGATGATCTCGAGCCACGACGACGCGAGCTCGGCGGCGGCCAGCGCGAACGAGGGATCGCGCTCGAGGGCGCGCTCGAAGTACTCGATGGCGCGCGACAGTCCTTCGTTTGTGTACTTGATGTGCCACTGCCGCCCCTGCAGGAAGAGCTGATACGCCTCCAGGTCGTCGGTCGGCTTCCGCTCCACGCGATCGCGTTCGTCCGGCGACAGCTCGGCCTCGAGCGCCGAGGCGATGTGCAGCGCGACGTCGGTCTGGATGGAGAAGATGTCGTCGAGCTGGCGGTCGTAGGTCTCGGCCCACAGATGGCGGTCCGACTCGCCGTCGACGAGCTGGGCGACGATGCGCACGCGGTTCCCGGCGCGGCGTACGCTGCCGTCGAGCAAGGCAGTCGCGCCGAGCGTCGCGCTGATGTCGCGCATGCTCGCGGGGCGCTGCTTGAACGGCTTGACGGAGCCGCGCGAGATCACCGTGAGCGCGCGGATCTTGGCGAGGTGCGCGATGACGTCCTCGGTGATGCCGTCGGCGAAGTACTCGTTCTCGGGGTCGGCGCTGAGGTTCCGGAACGGGAGGACGGCCACGGACGCGGTACGCGGACGCTCGGCGGCGGCGGTCGTGCC
>DASTSX010000337.1:0-3693 GCA_035760455.1 Gemmatimonadaceae bacterium
GAGCGCAGCGTCGGGGCGACCGGCGGTGTCGATGTCCATGATGCGCCGCAAGCTATTCATGTATGCGTCCACAAGGCAGGGAGCGCGCCGCCGAGCCGCGACTGGCTCCGGGCGCTTGACGGGTCAAGCGATTCCCCATAGGTTGCGGGAACCAACTGAAGCCCGTGGTGATTTGCCGCCTATTGCCGCCACGTTAAACAACGAGCTAAAACGCGAACGTGCCCGGCGGCCTTCTCGCTCGGGCGCTTTTTTGTATACAGCAAGGCGGTTGGGACGTCAGTAGGCCGCAACAGCTCTTCAGCCGCATCGACCCGCTCCACCGAATCAACTCCGTGACCCACTCGCCGACCGCCTGCACCGCTCGCCGCTCCGACCGCGCCTGCCGCGCGGCGAGCCGCGCCTGCGCGTGTACGTGTTCGGCGATTATCGCCTGTTGTTGTGCGGGCAAGCGCCCTCACACACGTCGCGGCCGGGACTGGAGCAGCTGAGAAGCTCGCACTCTACCCACACGGGAACGACCAACCCGGCCGCTCGAACGAGCGGCCGTTTTTTGTATCGACCACTGATGTCCTCTCACGATCCCCAGACGCTCCACGCCGGCATGTCCCAGCATCCTCACCTCCACAGCCAGCGGGCCACCCGATGACCGTCGCCGAGACCGGACGCGGACCGGATGGCGCGGCGCTCGGCGATGCTCGCCCGACGAGCACGACCGTGCACGCGACTTGGCGGGGCGAGCGCCGCTACGAGATCGGGCGTCCAGGCGGGCCGGCCGTGACGATCGACGCCGCGGGACGCGAGGGGCTCGGTCCGGTGGATACCCTGCTCGGCGCGCTCGCCGCCTGCTCGGCGATCGACGTGGTGGAGTATCTCGCCAAGCGTCGCACGCCGGCGAGCCGCCTCGACGTGCGCGTCGACGCCGAACGCCGGCCGACGGCGCCGCGCCGCGTGCTGCAGGCTCGGCTGGAGTTCGCGATCGATGGCGAGGGAATCGACCTCGCCCACGCCGAGCGCGCCATCGCGCTCTCGTTCCAGACCTACTGCTCGATCTCGCACACGCTCGCGCCCGACGTGCGGTTGGAGTCGACGCTCGTGCTGAACGGCGCGGCGCAACCTCCGGTGGTCCAGCGCGGCGAGGACGACGCATGACCGCGGTCACGGGCACGACGGCCGCGACGCGCCCCCGTCGTCTCGACGAGGAAGGGCTGCCGTTCGACGACGAGACGGCGGCGAACCCGTTCCGCGCGATCGACGATCCGGCCGAGGTCGAGGCGCGGATGGGGATCGTCATCGTGGGGCACGTCGACCACGGCAAGAGCACGATCATCGGGCGCCTGCTGGCGGACACCGGCACGCTCCCGGAGGGCCGGCTCGAGCAGATCAAGGATCTGTGCGCCCGGACGTCGAAGCCGTTCGAGTACGCGTTCCTGCTCGATGCGCTGAAGGACGAGCGTGCGCAGGGGATCACGATCGACGCCGCGCGCGTCTTCTTCCGCACGCCGAAGCGGCGGTATCTCATCCTCGACGCCCCGGGACACGTCGAGTTCCTGAAGAACATGGTGACGGGCGCGGCCCGCGCCGAAGCGGCGCTGCTCGTGCTCGACGCCGGCGAAGGCATCCAGGAGAACACGCGGCGGCATGCGTACCTGCTCGCGATGCTCGGCGTGCGGCAGATCGCGGTCGTCGTGAACAAGATGGACCTCGTCGGCTGCCGGCAGGAGGCGTTCGACGCCTTCGCGCGCGACCTGGGCGAGTTCCTCGCCACGATCGACATGACGCCGGCGGCGATCATCCCGGTGATCGGGCGCGAGGGCGACAACCTCGCGATGCGCTCGACGACGATGTCGTGGTACACCGGCCCGACGGTGCTCGAGGCGCTCGACGCGTTCCGCAGTCAGGGCGAGGGCGTGGACGGGCCGTTCCGGATGCCCGTCCAGGCGGTGTTCAAGTTCACGAACGACGGCGACGACCGGCGCATCGTGGCCGGCACGATCGACAGCGGCCGACTGCGCGTCGGCGACGAGGTAGTGTTCCACCCGTCGGGCAAGCGGACGCGCGTGAAGTCGCTGGAGGCGTTCAACCGCGTCGCGCCGGCGGTGGTCGGCGCCGGCGAGTCGGCCGGCTTCACGCTCGCGCAGCAGATCTACGTGACGCGGGGCGAGCTCGCCACGCTCGCGCACGAGCCGCAGCCGGTGACGGCGACGCGCATCCGCGCGAGCATCTTCTGGCTCGGGACGCGCCCCTTGGAGCTGGGCCGCACGTACACGCTGAAGCTCGGCACGGCGCGCGTCTCGGTGCACCTCGAGCACATCGAGCGCGTGCTGGATGCCTCGACGCTCGAATCGGTCACGGGCCGGACGGCGGTCGTGCGCAACGAGGTGGCCGACTGCGTGATCAAGCTGCGCCACCCGATCGCGTTCGACCGGGCATCGGAGCTCGCGGCGACGAGCCGATTCGTGCTCGTGGACAACTTCAGCATCAGCGGCGGCGGCGTGGTGCGCGAGGCGTTGACGTCCGCGGACGCGCGCGCGCACCCGACGGCGGCGGTCGGCGACGGCGTCGCGCTCCGACCCGGCGTCCTCTGGCTCACGGGCGAGCGCGGTGCCGGGAAGAGCGCGCTCGCCCAGTGGCTCGCGAGCCGTGCCTCGCGGACCGGCGCCAAGGTCGAGGTGCTCGACGACGACACGCTCGGCCCTCTCTTTCCGACGGGCGTCGGGCGCGCCGAGCGGGACCTGCGCGTTCGCCGCGTCGCCTGGCTCGCCTCGCGGCTCGAGGCGCACGGAGCGGCGGTGATCGTCGCGATCGACTCGCCGGAGGAGGACGCGCGCCGGCATGCGCGCTCGGTCGCCGCCGAGTTCGTGGAGATCCATCTGCACGCACCCGCCGAGGTGCGCGGCGCACGTGCCGGAGCGATCGACGCCGACGCGTTCGAGATCCCCGTGCACCCCGAGCTGCGGCTCGACACCGGACGACTCACCCTGGACGAAGCCGGCGCGGAAGTGCTCGCGTGGCTTCAGGAATGGAGCAGTCAGTCATGAGCACGACCATCGCCGCGCCCGCGCCGAGCCGCGCGAGCCGCATCGATCATCTCGACCAGCTCGAGCACCGCAGCGTCCATCTGCTGCGGGAGGCGTACGCAAGCTTCCCACAGCTGGCGATGCTGTGGTCGATCGGCAAGGACAGCACGGTGCTGCTGTGGCTCGCGCGCAAGGCGTTCTTCGGCCACGTGCCGATGCCGCTCGTGCACATCGACACGAGCTACAAGATCCCGGAGATGATCCAGTACCGCGACCGGCTGGCGGCCGAGTGGCGGCTGACCGTGATCTACGGCCAGAACGAGGAAGCGCTCGCCGCGAAGCAGACCTTCCCCGACGGCAACGTCGACCGCCTCACCTGCTGCGGCAACCTCAAGACCGAAGCGCTGCGGCGCACGCTCTCCGGCGAGGGGAAGCGCTATCGCTTCGACCACACGCTCGGCAAGTACGTGGTCGACACGAACAAGGAGCCGTACACCGGCGTCATCGTCGGGGCGCGCGCCGACGAGGAGGGGAGCCGCTCGAAGGAGCGCTACTTCTCGCCGCGCGACAAGAACAACGACTGGGACGTCGGCGATCAGCCGCCCGAGTTCTGGAACCAGTTCAAGACCGACTTCGCCCCGGGCACGCACGTGCGCATCCACCCGCTGCTCGACTG
>DASTSX010000338.1:0-5712 GCA_035760455.1 Gemmatimonadaceae bacterium
CCAGCCGGGCGCGTGCGAGGTCACTGGGGGCGGCGGCGCGAAGTGCCGCGTCGAGGGTGTGCCGTGCGGCGCGGACGTCGAACGGGATGTCGAAGCGGTCGGCCGACGCACCAAGTCGTGCGAGGTGCCGCTCGAAGCGGACCGGCGTACCGCGCTCGATGCGGATCGTCTCGAAGAGCGCAGGGGTGAGCTTCCGCTGCGTGAACGCGGCGAGCTTGGCACGCACTTCACCCAGCTCGCCGTGCACCGTCGAATCGGTCGTGATCCCGCCGCCGGCGCCGAGATGCAGAGTCTCCGCCGTCGAGGTCGTCCACGCGGTGCGGATCGCGACGTTGAAGGTCGCATCGCCCCCCGGTCGAACGATGCCCACGGCCCCGCAGTACACCTCGCGCGCGCCGCGCTCGAGCTCTCGAATGATGGCGGTCGCGCGGATCTTCGGCGCTCCGGTGACCGATGCGGGCGGGAAGAGCGCGGCGAAGACGCGCGCGAGCGAGACGTGCGGATCCACCTCGGCTTCCACCGTGGAGGTGAGCTGCCAGACGGAGGGGTAGCGCTCGGGCTCACAGAGCGCGGCGACGCGGACCGTCCCCACTCTCGCGAGGCGCCCGAGGTCGTTGCGGACCACGTCGACGATCATGACGTTCTCGGCGCGATCCTTGTCCGAGCGCAGCAGCGCGTCTCGCGCGTCCGCATCCGCGGCGGGATGGGCACCACGTGGCGCGGTCCCCTTCATCGGCCGCGAGCGGAGCCACGCTCCGCGACGCTCGAAGAACAGCTCCGGGGAGGCGCTCAGGATGTGTGCGTCGCCGGTGTCCAGATAGCAGGAGTACGAGCCGCCCTGCGCGGCGCGCATCCGCTCGTACACGGCGCGGGGTGCGGCCGCGAGCGGGGAGGTGAACGGGACGGTGTAGTTCACCTGATAGACGTCGCCCGCGTCGATGTACGCGTGAATGCGCTGAACGGCGCTCGCGTATTCCTTGTCCCCGACCGGCGTGACGGGCGCGAGCGGGACGGCGGTCGCGCCACCCATCGGCTCGTCCGGGAGAGACGGCGTCCCGCCCGACAGGGACGGCGCGTCGAACTCGCCGAACCACGCCAGCGGCAGCGTCCCGCCCGGCGCGTGTGCGAAGGCCGGGTCGAATGCCGTGGCGGCCTCGAACGAGACGAACCCCACGACCCAGCGGCCGTCGCGCGCGGCGCGATCGGCCGCGTCGAGCACGGCCACGACATCCTCCAGCCGATCGGCGCGCCGCACGGCGACCGGCGACGAGAACTCGAGTCGCCGCGGCGACGATCCGATCTCGTCGGCGAAATCGACGATCGCGAGCGGTGAGGACGAGTCGGTCACGCCGCAATGTCACGACGCGCGCGCGGGCGCGGCAACTCCCCGCCTGGGGCCGGCGAGGTATATTGCTGCTCTATGCTGGCCTCTGAGATCCGCCGCCGATTCCTCGACTATTTCGCGCGCCAGGCGCACGCCGTCCGGCCGAGCTCCTCGCTCGTGCCCGCGGACGATCCGACGCTGCTGTTCGTGAACGCCGGGATGGTCCAGTTCAAGAAGGTGTTCCTCGGCATGGAGGAGCCACCCGAGGGGAAGCGGCGCGCCACCACGTCGCAGAAGTGCGTGCGCGCCGGCGGGAAGCACAACGATCTCGAGCAGGTGGGTCACACGGCGCGGCATCACACGTTCTTCGAGATGCTGGGCAACTTCTCGTTCGGCGACTACTTCAAGCGCGATGCGATCCGCTTCGCGTGGGAGCTGGTCACGGGCGAGCTGGCGATCGACCCGTCGCTGCTGCGCGTCACCGTCCACCACTCCGACGACGAGGCGTTCGCGCTCTGGCAGGAGATCGCGGGGCTGCCGGCGAGCCGCATCTACCGGCTCGGCGACAAGGACAACTTCTGGCAGATGGCGGACACTGGACCGTGCGGCCCGTGCACGGAGATCTACGTCGACCTGGCGCACATCGCGCGCGACTTCCGGCTTCCGGCGAACGCCTCGGGCGAGTGGACCGACCTCGCGCGGCCGGAGTTCTCGCACGATGCGTTCGTGGAGGGCGCCGAGGCCGGCCGCTTCCTCGAGATCTGGAACCTCGTCTTCATGCAGTTCGACCGGCAATCCGACGGCTCGCTCGTGCCGCTGCCGAAGCCGTCGGTCGACACGGGCGCGGGGCTCGAGCGCATCGCGGCGGTGCAGCAGGGCGTGACGAACAACTTCCACACGGATCTGTTCGCGCCGCTCATCCGGACTGTGGAGGACACGGTCGGATTCGCGTACTGGGGTCGTGAGAGCGACGAGCATCGCACGGGAGTCCAGATCGCCGGCGGCGCGGGCGGGGCCGACGTCGTACCGAACGCGGTGGACCCGGCGTCGTTCCGGGTCCTCGCCGACCACGCGCGCGCGGTCGCGTTCCTGCTCGCCGACGGGGTGTTCCCCTCGAACGAGGGTCGCGGCTACGTGCTGCGCCGCATCCTTCGCCGCGCGGTGCGCCATGCGTACCTGCTCGGCCGTCGCGAGCCCACGCTCGTGCACGTGGTGCAGACGGTGATCGACACGATGAGCGACGTGTATCCCGAGCTGCGGCAGCGCGCGGAGCACCTGCTCCAGACGACGCGCGTCGAGGAGCAGGCCTTCCTCGCCACGATCGAAGGGGGCCTCACCCGCTTCGATCAGCTCGCGCCCGCCGAGTCCACGGACAAAGGGACGATCAGCGGGGAGGACGCGTTCCGGCTCTACGACACGTTCGGGTTCCCGATCGACCTCACCGAGCTCATGGCCCAGGAGCGGGGCTACACGGTGGACATCGCCGGGTTCGAGCAGGCGCTCATGGAGCAGCGCACGCGATCGAAGGACGAGCGCAAGGCGCGCAAGCTCGGCGTGGAAGCCGACGCGCTCGGCGAGCTGGCGACGTGGGAGCGCAGCGACTCGGCGGGCGTGGACTCGTCGTTCGTCGGCTACGACACGGTCGAGGTGGACACGGAGGTGGTCGCGGCGCGGCGCCTGGACGGAGGACGCATCGCCGTGCTGCTGAAGGAGTCGCCGTTCTACGCGGAGTCGGGCGGCCAGATCTCCGACGAGGGGGAGATCGTCGGCGACGGCTGGCGGATCGACGTCGACGGTGTGCGGAAGATCGAGGGGCGACCGGCGGCGATGGGCCGCTTGACCGGCGAGTTCCACTGGGGGCGCGTGCGCGCGCGCGTGCCGAGCGATCGCCGCAAGGACACGGAGCGCAACCACACGGCGACGCACCTGCTTCACGCGGCGCTGCGCGACACGCTCGGCGACGCAGTACATCAGGCCGGCTCCCTCGTCGCGCCGGACCGCCTGCGCTTCGACTTCACACATCACGGGCCCGTGCCCGCCGAGAAGCTCGCGGAGGTGGAATCGATCGTGAACCGCGAGATCTGGCGAGGACGCCCGGTCGTGTGGACGGAGATGCCGTACGCCGAGGCGCGCGCGCGCGGCGCGATGGCGCTGTTCGGCGAGAAGTACGGCGACGTCGTGCGCGTGGTGGACGTGCCCGAGGTGTCGATGGAGCTGTGCGGGGGCACGCACGTCCGCAACACGGCGGAGATCGGGCTGTTCCGGATCGTCGCCGAGACCGGCGTCGCCAGCGGCGTGCGGCGGATCGAAGCGTTGACGGGGCCTGGCGCGTTCACGCTGATGCGCGAGCGCGAGCGCGTGCTCGCGCGCGTCGCCGAGACGCTCCGCACTCCCGCGGATGGCGTCGAGCGCCGGGTGCAGCAGCTCGCCGACGAGCGTCGCGCGCTGGAGAAGAAGCTCGAGGAGGCGCTCCGAGGCGGCGGGGACGAGCTGCAAAAGCTCATCGCCACGGCGCAGCCGCTTGGCGGCAATGGCGCGCGCCTGGTCATGGGCGAGGTCCGCGTGGACGATGCGAAGGCGCTGCAGGCACTGGGCGACGCGCTGCGGGACCAGCTCGCGAGCGGCGTGGGACTGCTCGCGGCGCGGCTCGGCGACGGCAAGGGATCGCTGCTCGCCGTGGTGACGGACGACCTCCGCGCGAAGGGCCTGCGTGCCGACGCGATCGTCCGCGACGTGGCCGCGCTCGCGGGCGGTCGCGGCGGGGGGAAGCCGCACATGGCGCAGGCGGGAATCCCCGACGCGGACCGCATGGCCGACGCCCTGAGCGCGGCACCGAAGCTCGTCGCCGCACTGCTCGCGAACACATGACCCTGGCGCGGTGGCTCGACGCGCGCCGTCCCGCTCCACCGGCGGGACTGCGCGCCCGCATCGACACCGCACTCGGCGCCGAGCTGCACGCCGAGGGAGCGGACGTCGCCGAAACGTGTCTCGAGGCCGCCGAGCGCCTCGTGCGGGCCCTGCTCGACGACGACGCGACGGCACGCGACTCGGCGCTCGATCTGCTCGCCGCGGACGCGCTGGTCACGTACGCGTTCGAGGCCGCGAGCGATCGGCCGCGGGAGCTGCCAGGCCGCGCTGCCGACGCCATGCGCCGCATCGCGATCCTCGGTCGACGGCCTCCGGTGAGCGCGCGGGCGTGAGCGGGGCGCGATGATCGACCTGCACTCGCACCTGCTGCCGGGCGTGGACGATGGATCGCGCTCGTTCGAGACGTCCGTGGAGGTGCTGCAGCGGTTCGCCGCCGACGGCGTCGAGTGCGTCGTGCTGACACCGCACCTGAACGTCTCCCGGCTCGTCGACGCGCCGTACGAGCGCCACCTCGAGATCCTCGCCGAGCTCCGCCGGCGTGCGCCCGCGGTGCCCGAGCTGAGGCTCGGCTGGGAGATCATGCTCGACGAACCGAATCGCGACCTTCGCTCACCGCGATTCTCGCTTGGCGGGTCGCGCGCCGTGCTCGTGGAGTTCCCGCTGTCGGGAGTGCCGGAGCAGGGGGGCGACGAGCTGTATCGCATCGCCTGCTCGGGCGTGGTGCCGGTGCTCGCGCATCCCGAGCGCTATTGGGGCTGCACTTCGGCGAAGGTGCACGCGTGGCGACAGGCGGGCGCCGTCATTCAGATGGACACGGCGGGACTGCTCGGCAAGGGACGGATCGCCAAGATGTCGAGGCAGCTGCTGGAGCACGGTCTCGTCGATCTCTTCGCGAGCGACAATCACGGCGACACGCGCACCCTCGCCACGGCGCGCGACTGGCTGCTCGAGGTGTCGACTCCGGAGCACGCCGACCTGCTCACGCGCACGAACGCGCGGCGGCTGCTCGATGGAGCGGCGCTCGCGCCGGTCCCGCCGCTCCCCGCCGCCTCGGGCGTGTTCGCGCGGTTCCGCGAGCTGTTCCTTGGCCGTTGACCGCCGGTGGCGCCTCCGCGCCGCGATCACTTTCTGACGAGACGATGACCTCACCTTTCTCGCAGGCTCTCCGCGAGCTCGCCGCGACGGCCGAACGCGTCGCCATCGAGCTCGGGCCCGATCTCGAGCGCGCGCACCGCATGGTGCAGGACACGGTGCACGGCGGCGGCACGCTGTTCTTCTGCGGCAACGGCGGGAGCGCGGCCGATGCCCAGCACATGGCGACCGAGTACGTCGTCCGGTACATGCGGAACCGGCGCGCCTATCCCGCGATCGCGCTCACGACGGATACGTCGCTGCTCACCGCCGCGGGCAACGACATCGGATTCGATCAGGTGTTCGCGCGCCAGGTAGAGGCGCTGGCGCGCCCGGGCGATCTGCTCGTGATCCACTCGACGAGCGGGAACTCGCCGAACGTGCTGCGG
>DASTSX010000339.1:0-14725 GCA_035760455.1 Gemmatimonadaceae bacterium
GAACAGGGCCAGGTCGATCGCAGCGGCGATCATGCGGTACCCGGCCTCGTTCGGGTGGAGATGATCGCCACCGTCGGCCACCGAAGCCAGCCGACTGGGTCGTGCGGGGTCCCGCATCGCCGCATCCAGGTCGATGACGGCGTCGAAGATGCCGCCGTCGCGAATGGCCTGATTCACCGCGACGCGTGCGGCCTCGCGAAACGGGGTGTCGTAGAACGAGCCACCGAACGGAAGGATCGTGGCGCCGTAGGCCGTCACTCCGCGCGCACGCGACCGCTCGACGATCTCGCGATAGGCGGCGATCAGCCCGCGGGCGACGGAGTCCGCCTGCGCGGCGTCCTTCGCCTGGCCGATGTCGTTGACGCCTTCGAGCACGATGAGCCAGCGCACGCCGGGCTGCCGCAGCACGTCGCGCTCGAGGCGAGCCAGTGCCGACGGACCGAGGCAGCTTCGCAGCACGCAGTTGCCGCCGATCCCCGCGTTCAGGACGGCCACGTGACGAGTGGACGGGTCGGTCTGAAGGCGGCGCGCCAGCTCGTCGGGCCAGCGATTCTGCTTGTCGGTCCCCGAGCCGCGCCCATCGGTGATCGAGTTGCCGAGCGTCACGACGGCCGCGCTACCGCGCGCAGCGGGGATGTCGATGCCGGTGACCACGTACCAGTGCACCGTCGGCACGGCCGACGGAAGCTGCGCGTCCGCGAGCGCATCACCCGGATGCAGGTACGACGTCGTCCGCGAGCCCGGATGTCCAGTCAGCGCCGCAGGGACGGTGCCGAAGCGGACGGTGATCGCCGCGTTCGAGAGGGGCGCGAGCTCGTAGGCTGCTTCGTCGGAGGTAGTGTCGTGTCCGACCGGGATCGTCGCCGAGGCATTGCCGGCAAAGGTGAGCGTGCGCTGGCCGGACGCGTCGATGCGGCTCTCGCCGAGCGACGGGGCGATCGCGGCGGCGACGATCGTCAGTGGTCCGTCACCGAACACGTTCGAGAACCGCACCCTCACGCGTGGCGCACCGAGCGAGGTACGCACGACCTGACGCAGCGTGTTGCCCGAGAGCCCGGGCGGCGGCGGCATGTTCCCAGGCTCGACCAGCTGCTGAGACGTCGCCCAGCTCCCGACCCAGGCCGATCGTGGCGCGGCGGTCGGCGCCTGTGGGCCGGCATGGCAGGCGGCGGCCCCGACGAGAGCGACCGCGAGCGCGATCGGGAGTGCGACCCGTCGAGCTGGCCGTGTTGCGGACGTCGGCGCGTCGGCGCGGAACGGCTCCCCGCCGGCCCCCTCCGCCCTCCTCAGCTTCGACCTGCCGGCGAATCGTCGCATGCGTGAACGGAACGTTCGGGCGATGGAGAATGCGCGTCCGTCGAGGCGGCGGTACTGACGGCCGCCGCTCTCCGTTCTCTCGACATGAACGGAGACCGGCGCACGATGCGTTCAACAGACGAAGCGTCGTCCTCGGCGCTCCGAATCAGACCGTGGAGGCCGCGCGCCCGGTGCTCGCCTCGCCGATCCCCGCCATCAGGCGCAGCACCGAGTCCTCCGTCGCGTCACGTCTGGGCAGCTCACCCGCCACGCGGCCATTCCGCAGTACCACGATGCGATCCGACAGGCTGATCACCTCCGGCAGCTCGCTCGAGATCACGAGGATCGCCGTCCCACGCGCAGCCAGCTCGCCGACGAGGCTGTGGATCTCCGCCTTGGCGCCGACGTCCACGCCGCGCGTGGGCTCGTCCAGGATGAGAATCTGGGAGCGTGCGGCGAGCCACTTGGCCAGCACGATCTTCTGCTGGTTTCCCCCCGACAATCCCGCCACGCTGGCGTCGAGGCTGGGCGTGCGCACCCGGAGACGGTCGAAGTACTCGCGCGCCACCGTGCGTTCGCGCCCGCGCAGGATCCATCGGAACTTCGAGAGCCGTCCGAGGATGGGCAGCGACGTGTTGTGCAGCCCGCTCGCCGACAGCACGAGCCCCTGCCGCTTCCGATCCTCAGGCACGAATCCGATCCCGAGGGCGATCGCATGCGCCGGGCTCCGAACCTCGATGGGCGTACCGCGCAGCAGGATCCGCCCGCGCGTCGGCCGCTCCAGCCCGAACAGCGCCGATGCCACCTCCGATCGGCCGGCGCCCATCAGTCCCGCGAGACCCACGATCTCGCCGGCGCGAAGCGAGAACGAGACGTCGTCGAACTTTCCGGGCACCGTCAGCCCCTCGACCCGGAGCACCTCGTCACCAGCCCCGGACTCCGAGTGGTGCCCGAAGTACTCGGCGAGCGGACGGCCGATCATCATCTGCACGAGGTCCGACTCGGTGAGCGATGCGGTGGGCCGCGTCGCGACGTGGCGTCCGTCGCGCAGGATGGTCACGGCGTCGCAGAGCCGGAAGATTTCCGGCATGCGGTGCGACACGTAGATGCACGTCACGCCCCGCGACTTCAGCCGCTCGATGAGCGCGAACAACCGCTCCGCCTCGGCCTGACTGAGGCTGCTCGTCGGCTCGTCGAACACGATGATGCGCGCGCCCCCTCCCACTGCGGCAGCGATCTGCACCATCTGTCGCTGGCCGATCGCGAGCTTGCCGAACTCGCGCGTGACATCGAGCTCGGTGCCCGTCTCGGCGAGCATCGTCTCCGCGCGGCGACGCATCGCCTCCTGGTCCACGAGGCCGCTCCGCGCCGGGAGATCGGACAGCGTGAGGTTCTCCGCGACGCTCAGGTTATCGCAGAACGCGAGCTCCTGATGCACCATGCCGACACCGGCCGCCAGCGCGTCGCGCGGACTGGTGAAATGGACCTGGCGGCCGTGGATGAGGACACGGCCGCCGTCCGGTTGATGGATCCCGGCGACGAGCTTGCCGAGGGTGCTCTTCCCGGCGCCGTTCTCCCCGCACAACGCATGACAGGCGCCCGCCGCGATCTCGAACGAGACGTCGGTGAGCGCCTGCGCACCGGGAAACCGCTTGCTGACGCCTTCGAACCGGACTGCGGGGTCGGTCACGGCTTCGCGGCGGCGGGGGCGGCGGCGGCGGGTGCGCCGGACGCCGCCGGCAGCGAGAGATACTGCGGCGCGACGTCGTTGAAGCCCCACGACTTCAGCTGACGCGCCCAGTCCCCGAGGTTGTCCTTCGTGACGCGGACCAGCTCCATCGGCATCACCGGATTGGCCGGCGCCTTGTTGTTCTGGATCTTGTCGACGATGGTGCGCACGCCGACGTCGCCCCAGAGGTAGACCGACTGCGCGAGCAGCACGGGGACGACGCCCTTCTCGACGTAGGGCAGCTGCACCGGGATCGCGTCCACGGACACGACCTTCTGCCTCGCCGGATTGAGCTCGGTCAGGAGTGACGTGGCGAAGAGTGGCCAGCCCCCGATCATCGCCCAACCGGTGATCTCCGGATACGCGTTGTTGACGCGGATCACCTCGGCCGATGCATCCTGCGGCGTCTCGATGTGGTTGAAGACGCCCGTGATCTTGATGCCGGGATGCTTCGCCGCCTCGGTCCGGGCGCCCTGCACGCGCTTCTGGAGGTTCGGCGCGTTCTGGTTGCCGGCGAGGATCGCCACGTTCCCCTTGCCGCCGAGCAGGGTCGCCAGCTCGGCCATCGTCTGCTGGCCGGCCCGCGCGTCGTCGACGCCGTAGAAGGCGAAGCGCTTCGACTGCGGCGCGTCGCTGTCGAACGTCATCACCGTCACGCCGCGATCGACGGCGTCGTTGATGGCGCCGGTGACCTTGCCTGCGTCGGAGCACGAGATGAGGATCGCGTCCACGCCCTCGTTGACCGCCTGCCGCACGCGCTGCGCCTGCACCTCGCCGTCCTCCTTCGGCGGCGTGAGCCACTCGACCTCCACCGGAACGCCGCCCTTCGCCGTCAGATCCTTCGCCGCCGCCTCGGCGCCCGTGCGGGCGGCGAGAAAGACGGGATTGTCGGAGCTCTTGGCGATCATCGCGATCTTGATGGCCTTCCTCGGGCCGCCAGCCGCGCCGCTCGCGTTCGCCGTGGTGTCGCCCGTCGCCGCCGTCTTGCCGTCGCCGCCGCCGCTACAGGCGAGCGCGGCGAAGCACAGGGCCGACAGCACGACACCGCTCCACGTTCCACGCCTTGCGCTCATGTCTTCTCCGATTGCTGAAGGTTATGTCGCCGCGCGTGCCGACTCCGCCGCCTGGCTCAGCCGCCGCGCCGCGACGCGCGTGCTCCACTGGTCGATGACCACGGCGATGATGATCGCGCAGCCGATCACGATCCATTCGTAGTTCTGGTCGAAGTGCAGCGTGCGGATCGACTGCCGGATGAGCACGATCAGCAGCGCGCCGAGCATCGCGCCTATTGCGCTCCCCTTGCCGCCGATCAGGCTCGCACCGCCGACGACGGCGGACGCGATGACGTACAGCTCGTACCCCTGGGCGTCACCCGACGACGCCGAGCCGTAGAAGCTGGCCCCGAGGAACGCGGAGATCCCCGCCGTCAGCCCGGAGATGGCGAACACGCCGATCTGAATGCGGCCGAGCGACAGGCCCGCGAACCGGCTCGCCTCGAGGTTTCCACCGAAGGCGAAGATGTGCCGCCCCATGACGGTGCGCGTGAGGTAGATCGCGCCGACCACCGTGAGCACGATCATCGTGAGCATCGGCACGGGGTACAGGCCGCCGCCGAGGCCGAGCGGCGCCTTCGCGACCCCCGTGAGCGAGTGCGGCACGAGAATGCTCTCCGCCTTGGAGATCACGAACGCGATCCCGCGCAGCACCCACATCGAGCCCAGGGTGATGATGAAGGGGTGCACTCGCAGCCCCACCACGAGAATGCCGTTCACCAATCCACAGAGCAGGCCGATGCCGACGCAGACGACGATGCCGATGAGGGCCGTCGCGCCGCTGCCCATCGGCCCGAGCGCGCGCAGCACGAGCGCCATCGTCACGCCCGCGAGGGCGTAGATCGAGCCGACCGACAGGTCGATGCCGCCGCTGATGATCACCATCGTCGCGCCGATCGCCATGATGGCGAAGAAGCTCGCGTCGGTGAGCGTCTGCACCAGCGTGTTCGGGTTCCAGAAGTTGTTGATCTCGATCCCGGTCCGCCGGTCGATGTGCGAGCCGGCGAGGGCGATGAGGGTGATCGTGAGCAGCGCGACCACGATCACGAGCCCGGTCTCCTGTGACGCGAGGAGCCGACGGACGATGGCCGGTGTGCGCGAGGCGCCGCGATCGGCGGTCGATTCAGCCATGGGCCAGGAGATCCGGGCGCGCCGCGAGATACGACTGACGGAAGCGCAGGTAGGGTTGGGCGTAGTCCAGATGGGCGTTCGGATCGGGAACCTCGAGCGGCGCTCGCGTGAGCGTCGCGCGCACCGCCGACGCGACGTCGGGGAACGCACCCGCGCCCACGGCAGCCAGCAGCGCCGCACCGTACGCCGGCCCCTCCTCCCGATTGACCGTCGTGACGGGCAGGCCGAAGATCTCGCTCTGCAGCCGGCGCAGCAGTGCACTCTTCGCGCCGCCGCCGGTGAGCAACAGATGACTGGGCGCGAGCCCGAGCGACTGCAGGATCGTCACCGAGTCCCGAAGCGCGAAGCAGATCCCTTCGAGCACGGCGCGCGTGAGGTGCGCGCGGGTGTGCGCCAGGCTCAGACCGAGCAGCGCGCCGCGGGCGGCCGCGTCGCGGTGCGGCGTGCGCTCGCCCTGGAGGTACGGCAGGAACGTGAGCCCCTCTGCACCGCGCGGCACGGACGCCGCCTCCGCGTCGAGGCGCGCGGCGGCATCGCTCACGTCCGCGAGCTCGCGCGCGAGCTGCTCCTGATACCACGCGAACGCGCCGCCGGCCGTGAGCACCACGCCCATGAGATACCACGTGTCGGGCACGACGTGGCAGAAGGTGTGCGCGCGCAGCCGCGGATCGACGAGCGGCTCCGCGGTCGGCGCGAGCACCGTACCAGACGTGCCCCAGCTCGTGACCACTTCGCCGGGCGCGACCACGCCCACCCCCGCGGCGCCACACGCGTTGTCCGCGCCGCCGCCGACGACGGGGGTGCCGGCGTCGAGGCCCGTGGCGCGCGCCACCTCGGCACCGACGCGGCCGAGAATACCGGCCGACGGACCGACCTCCGGCAGAAGGCTCATCGGGAGCTCGACGGCGCGCATGATCTCGTCGCTCCACCGCAGATGCGCGGTGTCGTACATCAGCGTCGCCGACGCGTCGGAGGGCTCGGTCGCGAGCTCGCCGGTGAGGCGATAGCGGATGTAGTCTTTCGGGAGCAGCACGGTGGCGAGGCGCGCGAACGCGTCGGGCTCGTGGCGGCGAAGCCAGAGCACCTTCGGCAGCGTGAATCCCTCGAGCGCCGGGTTCGACGCGAGATCGCGCAAACGCTCCTCGCCACCCACCCGCGTGGTGATCTCCTGGCACTCCGCCGTCGTACGTCCGTCGCACCAGAGCAGCGCCGGGCGGATGACCGCGCCCTCACGATCGAGGAACACGGAGGAGTGCATCTGTCCGGAGATGCCGATCGCGGCGACGCTGGCGTCGGGCCGCCTGGCCTTCACGGCGGCGATCGACGCCAGCGTCGCCTGCCACCAGGCCTCCGGATCCTGCTCGGCCCAGCCGGGCTGCGGCGTCGCGAGCGAGAGCGGTGAGGTCGCCGACGCCACCACGTCCCCCGTGGCGGCGACGAGGATCGCTTTCACTCCGCTCGTGCCGACGTCGAGCCCGAGGAAGACGGACTCCGCCACGTCAGCGAGCTCCGAAGAGGATCTCCATCGTCAGCTGATCGAGCCGCTCGTATGCGTAGCCCTCATCGCGCATCGCGGGCAGATCGAACTGCTCGTCCTTGATCGTCTTCGCGAGCTCCTTCGAGAACTTGAAGCGCGCGCCGGGCTTCGCGCCCCGCTCCGCCAGCGCCCCAAGGAGAGCCTGGATCTCCGAATCCGCGTTGAACTGCGCGACCTTCTCCTTGAGGATGAGATAGGTGCGCATGCTGCCGGCGGCGAAGTCCCACACGCCCTGCTGGTCTTCGGTGCGATAGGCGTGGCTGTCGAAGTGGCGCATGCCGGGCCACTTCGCGTCCTCGAGCAGCTTGACGAGGAAGAACGCGGCCTTGGGGTCCTCGCTGCCGAAGCGATGATCCTGATCGTAGCGCCCAGGCTTCTGGGAGTTGAGATCGATGTGGAAGAGCTTCCCTGCCTCGAGCGCCTGCGCCACACCGTGGGAGAAGTCCAGCCCGGCCATCGTGTCGTGCGCGACCTCGGGATTGAGACCGACCATCTCCGGGTGATCGAGTGTATAGATCAGCGCGAGCGCGTGGCCGATGGTGGGCAGGAAGATGTCGCCGCGCGGCTCGTTCGGCTTCGGCTCGAGCGCGAACTTGTAGTCGTAGCCCTGCGAGATCGAGTACTCGCAGAGGAAGTTGAGCGCGTCGCGGAACCACTTCATCGCTTCCTGCGGATCCTTCGACGCGTTGGTCTCGGTGCCTTCGCGGCCGCCCCAGAACACGTACGTCGACGCGCCGAGCTCCTTGCCGAGATCCATCGACCGCATCGTCTTTTGCAGCGCGTGCCGGCGAACCTTGGCGTCGATGCTGGTGAACGCGCCGTCGCGGAACACCGGATCGCCGAACAGGTTGGTGGTGGCCATCGGGACCTTGACCCCGGTGGCGTCGAGCGCCGCCTTGAACTCCTTCACGATGCGATCGCGTTCCGTCACCGACGCATCGCGTGGGACGAGGTCGTTGTCGTGCAGGTTGACGCCGTACGCGCCGAGCTCGCCGAGCTTGTGCACGATCTCGACGGCACCGATCGCCGGACGCGTCGCGTCACCGAACGGGTCCCGTCCTGGATTGCCCACCGTCCAGAGGCCGAACGTGAACCGGTGCTCCGGCCTGGGCGTGTAGGCGTCCTGTGTCGCTGATCGAGGCATCGTCTGACTATCCGCGTACGGAGGGTGAGCGTGACGGCATCACGCTCCGAGGAGGTGATGCGTGTGGGATCAGGGAACCGCGTCGCAGCGGGGCTTGTCCGGGTTCGCCGGGCAACGAATCCGCTGATAATACGCGAGCGAATGCGCCGGCTGCTCGAACCCGGCCGGGATCGGCATCCGCGAGAACTGCTGGAAGTACGTCAACGCCGCGTCTCGCCACCAGCGGGCCTCGCGTTCCTGGATGTCCAGGAATTGCCCGACGTCGGTGAACCGCTCGGCGTCCACCGCCGGGCGAACCGACGTCCAGCCCTTCTGCATCGCTCGCACAGTATCGACTCCGGCATTGTAACGAAAGACGAGCTCGTCCCAGAGCGTGCGACCGGAGCGCAGGCGGTGCGACCAGGGCACCCGGTGGAACCAGAGCAGCACCGAGTCCGGCGTCGTGGCGAGCGTGCCGTACCGCCCGCGCACCGGCGCGGCGTACTGAGCCACCGCATTGGTGCCCGTCGCCGTCCGATCGAAGCCGACCCCAAGGGTATCCGCGCGGTGGTAATACGTCGGCGACCAGTCGGCGCGCGACAGGCGGACCCAGGGCGCGGGACCGTAGTGATGGCCCGTCGCCATGATGTGCGCCAGGCCGAGCGGCGTCATGTAGTTGACGACCGCCTCGCGCGACTGGAGCAGCATCGTCCGGATCGTCGCCACCGCCTGTGGCGAGTTCGTGAACGTCATGCGGATCCACTCGTCGGCGATCGAACGCGCCGACGACTCGGGATTCCATGCCAGCCGGCCGAATGCGTACCAGTTCGCCTGGTTGAAGTGGGATCCGGTCCAGTTCCGGTCGCTCCCGACGTTCGCCACGCCGGCAATCCCGGTGCGGGCGTACGGGTGCACGGCACCCTCGATCACCTTCGCCACGGTGGATCCCTTCCCCCTGGCGTGCGTATCCGCGCGCAGAACCTCTTCCCAGTATGTGCCGAGATACACCAGGTGAGTGTCCTGCCCCAGGTACTCCTTCGTGACCTGGAATTCCATCATGAGCGGCGTCTTCGGCATCGCGCCGAAGAGCGGGTGGAACGGCTCCCTGGGCTGGAAGTCGAGCGCCCCGTTCTTCACCTGAACGAGCACGTTCTCGCGGAACCGGCCGTCGAGCGGCTTGAACTCGTCGTAGGCCTGCTTCACGCGGTCCGTCGGGACCTCGTTGCTGTACACGAACGCCCGCCACATCACGATCCCGCCGTGCGCCGCGAGCGGCTCGGCCAAGAGGTTCGCGCCGTCGGCGTGTGTTCGCTCGTAGTCTTGCGGGCCCGGCTGCCCCTCCGAATTTGCCTTCACGACGAACCCGCCGAAGTCGGGCACCTTCGTGTAGATCTCGTCGATCTTGGCCTTCCACCACGTACGGACGGCGGGATCGAGCGGATCGGCCGTCTTGAGCCCTCCGAGCTCGATCGGCGCGCTGAACCGCGCCGTGAGGTACACGCGCACGCCGTAGGGCCGCAGCACGCCCGCGACCACGGCGACCTTCTCGAGGTACTCCGCCGTGAGCACACGCGCGTTCGCATTCACATTCGTCAGCACGGCGCCGTTGATGCCGATGGAGGCGTTGGCGCGGACATAGTCGCGGTAGCGCGGCGAGATCGTGGCCGGCAGGCTGTCCCACCGCCAGATCGATCGTCCCGCGTAGCCGCGCTCGACGCTGCCGTCGAGGTTGTCCCAGTGATTCAGCACGCGCAGCGCGACCTTGGGCGAGTCGCGCAGGGCGAGCTGGCGCAGCGAGCCGTTCGTCTGCATGCGCCGCAGCAGCGCGAACGCACCATACAGCACGCCCACGTCCTCGTTCGCCGCGACGACGATCGCCCGGCGTCCCCCGATCCGCGTCGCGCGCACCAGATAGCCCTCGCGCCCCAGCCCACGCAGCTCCGCCGCGAGCGGGAGACCGCGGATGAGGGCGGAGGAGCGCGGCGTGCCGATCACGATCGCGCCGTCCGCCGTCACGACGCCGCCGACCGCTGGCGGGGCGCCGACCAGCCCGGTGAGCGCCGTCACGAGCTCGTCGCGAGCCACATTCATGGTGGGTGAGTCGCCGCCGACGACGAGCTGCGTCGCCGCCGCGCGATACTCCGCCAGGCGCGCCGCGTCGCTCACGCGCTGATAGCGCAGCCAGAGATCGTAGCCGTCTTCGGCGCGGGCCGCGCTCGCGCCCAACGCGATCATCGTGGCGGCGAGCAGCAGCGCGTGCTTCATAGCGTCATCCGCGGCGTCCGCCCGTCGAGCGGATCGGCCCATCGGGTGTTCGGCACGATCGGCGTCCAGTCCGGCCGGAGCGGATCGCGATCGTACGGATAGGTGCCGAGCTCGTTGAACAGCTCGTGATACGCGCCGAGCTTGTCCCGATCGAGCGACACGCCGAGCCCCGGCGCGGTGGGCACGGCGATCGACCCGTCCCTGTAGCAGAGCTTTCCGCCCACGATGACGTCGTCGCGCAGATGGTGATAGTGCGCGTCCGCCGAGAACGTGAGGTTGGGGATGACCGCGCCGAGATGCAGCATCGTGGCGAGCTGGATGCCGAGCTCTCCCGACGAGTGCACCGCCACCCCGAGCTGGAACGTCTCGCAGATGGCGGCCGCCTTCACGCAGGGCCGGATGCCCCCCCAGAAGGTCGTGTCGAGCAGCACGACGTCCACCGCGGTGTGCAGCACGTTCGCCGCCAGCTGCTCGAAGCCGACGACGACCGTGTTGGTCGCGAGCGGCATGCGCACCTTCTCGCGCGTGCGGCGCATGCCGTTCATGCCGAACACGGGATCTTCGAGGTAGTCGTTGTTCAGGTCCTCGATCTGCTGGCCGAACCAGATCGCCTGCTCCGTGGACCACACGCCGTTCGGATCGAACCGGAAGCTGTCGCCCGGCAGCGACTCCGCGAGCGCGCGATAGCACTCGAGCTCGTACGAGGGTGGAAAGACACCGCCCTTGAGCTTGTGCGACGTGAAGCCGTAGGTGCCCTTCAGCGTTCGCGCTTCGGCGACGAGCTGGTCCACCGTGCGCACCTCGCCCGTCCCGTCTCCGTTCGGGTAGCGGAAGAACAGGTACGACGCGAACGGGACGCGATCGCGAAGCGCACCGCCAAGAATCGCGTGGACCGGCACGCCCCATTTCTGCCCGAGGATGTCGAGGCACGCGAACTCGAGTGCGGCGAGGATCTGCGTGCGATTGTTGTAGAGCGACGCGGTGGGGTTCGCGATCACGAACCGCATCTCCTCGAGGCGCGTCGGGTCGTGGCCGATGAGATACGACTTGAGCCCGTGGAACGCGGCGACGGCACTCTCGCCGCCTCCGCCCATCTCGCCGAGCCCGATGATCCCCTCGTCGGTCTCGACCTCGACGATGGTGCGAACGAACCGTCCCCAGTGCGACCCGTTGGCGTGCCGCAGCGGCGCGACGAGCGGGACGGTGACCGGGGTGGCGCGGATGTCGGTGATCCTCATCGCGCGCCGGTTGGACGCACGTCGCGAGCCGCGAGCGGCGCGAGGCGTGTGCTGGAGGGTGTCGTCATACGCCGCTGTAGATACTGAAGCCACCGTCCACGGGGATGACCGTGCCGGTGACGAAGGAGGCGGAATCGCTGCAGAGGAAGCGCACGACGCCCAGCAACTCCTCGGGCCGGCCGAACCGGCCCATCGGCGTCTGCGCGATGATGCGCTTGGAGCGCTCGGTGTACGAACCGTCCGGCGTGAGCAGCACGTCGCGGTTCTGCTTCGTCACGAAGAATCCGGGGGCGATGGCGTTGACGCGGAGGCCGTCGCCGAACTTGCGCGCGAGCTCGACGGCCATCCACCGCGTGAACGAATCGATCCCGGTCTTCGCCACGGAGTATCCGAGCACGCCGCTCAGCTGCCTGAGCGCGGCCATCGACGAGATGTTGATGACGCAGCCGCGCCCCGCGCTGGCCATCGTCTCCGCGATGATCATCGTGGGCACGACGCTGCCGTGAAGGTTGAGGCGCAGCACCTCGTCGAAGGCGTCGAGCGGCACCTCGAAGATGCTGCGGTTGTCGTTGCGCGAGCGGGCGACGTTGCCGCCGGCGGTGTTGACGAGGATGTCGATCCGCCCCCACGCGCGGAGCGCCTCGTCGCGCGCGTCGCGGAGCTGCGTCTCGTCGAGGACGTCGGCAACGAGCACGGACGCGTCGCCACCCGCGCCGCGGATCTCCTCGGCCAGTGCTTCGGCGGCGTCGCGGCGACGACCGAGAATGGCGACGCGAACCCCCGACGCAGCCAGCCCGGACGCCAGGCTCGCCCCGAGGACGCCGTACCCCCCAGTCACGATCGCCGTCTTGCCGGCGAGTCCCTCGGCGACCGCGCTCACCGAGGAACCAAAAGAGATAGGATGACTTTGATCACGACGCCAAATCTGGCGCCGAGCACGGCGATGGGAAGCCCCTCGCCGTCACCGCGAGCGAATCAGCCGACGGCGAGCGCGGCGTATCCCGGCGCGGTCACGAGCGCCACGGCGCCACGAAGACGGTACTCGGCGGGTGCGCTGTCGGGGACGACACCCGTCGAGCGGGCGCGGTCGGTGATCGTCGCCTCGGCGAGCGCGTCGCGGATCGGACCCTCCAGAAACTCCCACACCGCGGTGATCTCCCCTCCGACGTAGATCCGCCCGGGGTTGAAGGCGTTCACGACCAGCGCGAGTCCCTTGCCGATGTGCTTCCCCGTCTCCACGAGCGCGGCGATCGCGGCCGGCTCGCCGCCGCGCGCACGCCGCACCACCTCGTCGATTCCCGGCCGAATGGCACCACGCGACGTGCGCTTCGAGGCGCCGTTCCTGGGCTGCGCCGCGCCGGTGAGCATCTCGACATAGCGATCGACCGTGGCCGAGTTGCACGCGAGCGCCTCCCAGCAGCCGGTGCGCCCGCACACGCACTCGGGTCCGGCCGAGTCGAGCACCACGTGTCCGAACTCTCCCGCCGTGTGCCCCTCGCCGCGCAGCATTTCGCCGTTGAACGCGAGCCCGACGCCGATCCCGTCGGACACGCTGACGTACGCGAAGCTGTTCACCGACCGCGTGGCATCCGGCTCCAGCCAGAGGCGGGCGAGCGCGCAGGCGATTGGCGCGCTCTCGATGTAGCACCGCATGCCGACGCGCTGGGAGACCGCGCTGCGCAGGTCGACGTCGCGCCATCCGAGTCGGGGCGCGTAGATCAGCCGACCCGTCTTGCGGTCGACCATGCCCGGGAGGACGATGCCCAATCCCTGGCATCCTTCCACGCCATCGGGCGCGTGCTCGCGCAGGAGGCTGGCGACCTCGGTGGCGAGCAGGTCGGGCAGCGCGACGGGCGATTCGGGCGTGTCGAAGGTCTCCCGGGCGATGACGTGCCCGCTGACGTCGGCGAGGGCGATGACCGAGCGGCCCGGCCGCACGTCGACCGCGACGACGAGGCGTCCCCGAGTGCGCACGCACAGCAGCGTGGGCCTGCGGCCGCGCGCGGTGGCGGCGGTGCCCTTCTCGAACACGACGCCGCTCTCGACCAACTCCCGAACGAGGGGCGTCATGGTGCCGCGATGCACCTGCATGCGCCGGGCGAGCTCGGCGCGCGAGATCGGCTGATACTCGCGAATCAGGTTCAAGACGATCCGCCGGTTGACCTCGCGAGGGGTCGAGCGCGTCGCCAGTCGAAAGTTGCGCGTGTTGATTTTACGCATCGGGAGAGACTCCGGGCCGAGCGAGAGCGTGGTGATCGATTCGTCGGTGGGCGAGATCATCTGGGATATGGGCTGCAGGATGGACCGGGGTCCTTCCCGGAATTCGGAATGACAAAAACGCGATCACGGGAGCACCGGGGATCGCGCCGGAGAAGCAACGAGAGTTGCGGGGAAGCGGACTCAGACCGTGGCCGGCGCGCCGGGTCCCATGCCCATGAGGCCGGTACGAGGGGTGACGTCGCGTATGGGCATGCCATGCATCCATTCTTATGAAGCTATGAGCGTGCAAAAATTGCACTGCACAGCCGGCTCTCTGTGCGTAGTATCGTCACGTGTGCGCCGTTCGTCAAGCCATTTGCGCAAAACTGACACTTTCTTTGCTAATATTTTAGCATCAATCCGTGCGTCTCGCCTTCTGTTTGTCGATTCGACAACGGATGAATCCATCGTCGAGATCGGCGCCGAAGGCCCGCGAACGAGGCCCCCGACGGGGCGCCGCATCGGCGGAGCACCCTCAACGCAGAGGCCGGCCACCGCAGCGCGCGGCGTCCGGCCCGGTCGACGATCATCCAACCATGGAGCGTATCGGGATCGAACCGATGACCTCCTGCTTGCAAAGCAGGCGCTCTCCCAACTGAGCTAACGCCCCGAAACTTGCACCAGCCCCTAAGCTAACCGCCGACGACTGCACGGAGAAGCAACCATGGACACCGCCCAGGACACGACTCGAGAAGCCCCGCACGTGACCTTGCCCTGCGGCGCCTGTGGACGCTGGAATCGCATCGCGGCGAAGCGCATGACCGACGGCCCCAAGTGCGGCGTCTGCGCCGCGCCACTCAAGCTGGACCATCCCGTCGCGCTGAGCGACGCGACCTTCGACCGCGTGATCCGTGAGACGTCGGTTCCCGTACTGGTGGACTTCTACGCCGACTGGTGTGGCCCCTGCCGCATGATGGCGCCGGCGGTGGACGAATTGGCGCGCACATCCGCGGGCCACGCGCTCGTGGCCAAGCTCGACACCGACGCCTCGCAGAAGGTCGCGTCGCGCTACCAGATCCGCGGGATCCCGACGGTGATCGTGTTCCGCAACGGTCGCGAGCTCCGGCGCCAGAGCGGCGTGATGCCGTTGGCGGC
>DASTSX010000340.1:0-13824 GCA_035760455.1 Gemmatimonadaceae bacterium
ACGCTCTCGACCGGTGCGCCGATCGGCGGCGCGGCGCGGACGGTGCGCGACTCGCTCGCATCACAGGTCGCGCAGCTCGGCCGCCTGCTCGCGCGCGCCGAGAATGCGCCCCTCCTCGGCTCCTATCGTGCACTCGCGGAAGCACCAGCGCTGCAAAGCAATCCGCGCGTCAGAATGCTTCTCGACTCACTCGTCGAGATCGAGCGCGAGCGCGATAGCTACAACGCCGTGGGTGGCGTCGACCCGATGTTCGTCGCGCTCACCGCACGAGCCAACGAGCTCGGTCGCGGAATCGAGGCGGTCGCCGTGGCGCGTCGCGCGGATCTCCGACGTGAGATGGAGGCGCTTGCGCCAACGCAGCCCGGTCTCGCCGACATCGCCGCCAGTCGCCCCCTGCCGGACACGCTGCAGCGCATCGCGGACGCGGGCGCCGCCCGCGCCGCCGCCGCCGGCGTCGCCAATCGCCTCTCCCGCGAGCGCGCCGAGCTCCTGCGGCTGGACGCTCGCGAAGCACGAGCACGGGAGCTCGCGAACCTCGGCGCCTCGCCGCCCGCCATGCTCGCCGCAGCCCTGATCTTCGGCGCCGTGATCGGATTCGGCGTCGCGCTCGTGGACGAGATCCGTCATCCGCGTATCGCCGATGCGTATGAAGTCGAGCGCGCCACCGGCGTGCGCGTGCTCGGCGTGATCAGCCCACTCCCACCATCCCCGGAGCGCGGCCGTCGTTCGAGCGATCGCGCAGCGCCCCCATACATCGATCCTGGAGCGGACGGGCATCAACTGATCTACCTGCACATCGCGACCGCCGGCGCGAACGTGCTGATGCTCACGGTCACCGGGGACAACCCTGCCGTGTCGGCCGTCGTCGGCATCAACTTCGCCGCCATCGCCGCAGACGAGGCACGCAGCACCCTCCTGATCGATACCGACGCCGCAGCTTCGACGGTGTCGGCTGCGCTGCGGCTCAGCTCCAGCGCGGGCCTGAGCGGACTGGTCAGCGACAAGCTGAGCTGGCCGGAAGCGGTTCGTTCCGTCCGCATCGGGCGCGAAAGCTCCATCGACGTGGTCCCAACCGGACCGGGTGCACCGACCTTTCAAGCGGTGAGTACCCTGCTCCAGAACGACGCCGGCCGTCTCGCCCGGCGGTACGACACCATCGTCCTCGTGAGCGCTGCAGAACAGGTCGTGAACGGATTGCCGAGCGTGCTGCCGATCCCCGACGTCGTCTACTGCGTGCGCACGGGCCAGACGCCGATCGCGAAGCTCAAGCGCGCCCTCGACGACATCGAGCGGACGGGTGGACGAATCCGCGGCATTGTCCTGTGGAATGCGCCCGACCCCATCCTGGCGGAAGTGCGGACGCTCGAGGAGCGTCCGGAACGGACTCCGGCGACGGTATAGCGGCGCGCCGATCAGGTTCGTCCGAGTTCACACCGCATCGGAAGGGGCCCCCTCACCCGCGAGCTCGCGCACCCGCGCGAGAGCGTCGATCTCGGACGGCGGTTTGTCGTCGCGTACCCGCACGATGCGCGCAAAGAGGAGGGCGTATCCGGCGTCGTGCCGGGCCGAGCGCTGAACGATGTCGAAGGTCCCCTCGAGCCCGACCTCGGGACGCACGGCGTGATAACGCCCAGATCGTCGCGTCACGATGGCGCCATCATCATTCCACAATAGGCTCACTAATTTACTCCGCAGCCAGCGCCGCGAACTGGTCCTCCACCCTTTGGAGCGAGTGCCCCGATGTGAGTCGATCGGTGAAGACGTCCCCCACCATGTTTCCAGGATGCCATGTCGCCCATAACCCATCGTCGGACAGCGCCGGGAGGTAGTCGACGAGCGAGGCCAGCATCCGCAGCCGTTTCGTGATGGCGCGCACCGCATCACCTACCGTCGTCCACCGATCGAACGCGTCCATCGCTGCGGGCTGGGCAGTCATGCCGGATCCATGACACGAACCACGCCACCGCTCTCGGCGGCGTGGCGCACCCACTAGCGTTCCTGCATGCAATACATGTGGGCAGACACCTTGCTCGCGCACGAGCGGGCTCATCTTCTTCGGCTCGTCGGCTGGGGCGCTGCGAGCCTGCTGCTCGGGAGCGCGCTCCTCGCGCTCCTCCGGCTGCGAGGTCATCGCTCTTCCCTGCTCGACCATTTCGGCATCCAGAGCGCACTGTGGGGCGCGATCGATCTAGGGATCGCATTGGTGGGGCTGCAGCGCCTCGAGCTGCGCGATCTCGCCGGCGCCACTCGGCTGGACCGATTCCTCTGGCTGAACGTCGGCCTCGACGTGGGCTACGCGATGGTTGGCATCACGCTACTCCTCATCGGCGCTCGCGTTCTTCGGCGCCCGGGGCTGGTCGGTGCCGGGCTGGCCGTGATCGTACAGGGCTCGGCGCTCTTGCTGCTCGATCTCCTGTTTGCCAGTCAGATCTCCCGCTGAGCGCCATGGCTCCGCTGAGCGGGTCCTCCGTGTGCGGACTGGAATCGGGCACGGTATCTTTCGGCCCCGCCACCCTGCGACTCCTGCCCTGATGTCGATCCGCGGCTATTCCGACCGAATCAATCACGCGTTCGCCTTCGCGGCGAAGCATCACGATCGGCAAGTCCGGCGCGGCACGCGACTCCCATACCTGACGCATCCGGCCAACGTGGCCGTGATCCTGACGCGCTACGGGCAGGACGAGCAGACGGTGGTCTCCGGCATCCTGCACGACGTCGTCGAAGACTGCGTGCGCGACGGATACACGCGCGCCACTCTCGAGCAGCGCATGGGGGACAAGTTCGGCCCGGACGTGCTCGACACGGTGCTCGCCGTCACGCAGCGACAGGTGGACGAGGAAGGAATCGAGCTATCGAGTGAGGAGCGGAAGGACGACTACCTCGCACGATTGGCCGCGGCGTCGGAGCGTGCGCGCTGGGTGTGCGCCGCGGACAAGATCCACAACGGCAGCACGATCCTGGCAGACCTGAAGCGAACACTCGACCCCGACACCGTCTGGTCGCGCTTCAATGCGGGGCGCTCGGGGACGGTGCGCTGGTATCGGCGCGTCCATGATCGGCTTCAGGAGCTCGGCTTCACCGCGCCGATCATGGACGAACTACGTGAGGTTGCCGAGGAGCTCGAGCGGGTCGCGAGCGCCGGAACGTTGACCTCGCGCTGAGCCCTCAGCGCGCCCCGGCGTGCGCCGGGGCGCTCGGCGCCGTCGCGGGCCCTGCGGCGGGATAGGTGCGCGCGACGTACTCCTCGAGGATCGCGAGGAATTCCTGCACGATGCGATCGCCCTTCAACGTCGTGAACAACCGACCGTCCACGTACACGGGCGCCTTCGGTTCCTCGAACGTCCCCGGAAGGCTGATGCCGAGGTTCGCGTGCTTCGACTCTCCCGGACCGTTCACGACACAGCCCATCACGGCCACGTGCATCGTCTCCACGCCGGGGCGAGTCTCGCGCCAGACGGGCATCTGCTCGCGAAGATAGGTCTGGATGTCCTCGGCCATGTGCTGGAAGAAGGTGGACGTCGTGCGTCCACACCCCGGACACGCCGTCACCTGGGGTGCGAAGCTGCGCAGCCCGAGTGATTGCAGGATCTGCTGTGCGACCAGCACCTCCTCGCTCCGGTCGCCGTTCGGCTTCGGCGTGAGCGAGACGCGGATGGTGTCGCCGATTCCCTTCGCGAGGAGGATGGAGAGCGCGGCGGCGCTGGCCACCTGCCCCTTCATCCCCATCCCCGCCTCGGTCAAGCCGAGATGCAGCGGATAGTCGCATCGGGCGCCGAGGCGCTCGTACACGTCGACGAGATCCGGCACCTGCGACACTTTGGCGGAGATGAGGATGCGGTCGTGCCCGAGCCCGACCTCCTCGGCCAGCTCGGCCGAGCGGAGCGCTGAGGCGAGCATCGCCTCGATGTAGACGTCCTTGGCCGAAAGCGGCGCGGGCGCGCGTGCATTGTCGTCCATCATCTGGGTGAGCAGGTCCTGATCGAGCGAGCCCCAGTTCACGCCGATGCGGACAGGCTTCCCATGCTCCACGGCGAGCCGCACGATTGTGCGGAAGTTCTCGTCGCGCCGCTTGCCACCGACGTTCCCTGGATTGATCCGGTACTTGTCCAGGGCACGCGCGCAGTCCGGGAACCGCGACAGCAGGACGTGCCCGTTGTAGTGAAAGTCGCCGACGATCGGCACGGACACGCCGGCATCGGCCAGGCGCGCGGCGATCTCAGCGACGGCGGCTGCCGCTGCCTCGTTGTTGACCGTGATCCGAACGATCTGCGAGCCCGCGCGCGCCAGCGCGGCGACCTGCTCGGCCGTCGCGCCGGGGTCGGCAGTGTCCGTGTTCGTCATCGACTGCACGACGATCGGATACGCCGAGCCAATGGGGACCGAGCCGACGCGAGCGGTGACGGTTTGTCTACGAGGGGCGAACGACACGGGAGAGCGGGTCAAGGTCTGCGACGAAATCTAAGAGGCGCCCGAGGCGGCGCGCGCCTACGAGGCGTAGTTTCTGCTCTGCCGTCAGGCGACGAGCACCACCCCGGAGGAGTGCGATGAACGACGAAGCGCAACGTGACGACGTGTTGGACGCCCCCACCCCGGCGCGGCCGCGACGCCGGCGCTGGCCCTGGATCATCCTCGGCGCCGTGGTCGGGCTCCCCGCCCTGCTCGTCGCGGCGTGGACGGTGATCGCGCTGTCGTACACGTATTCCAAGGGCGACCGCGCGGGCTACATCCAGAAACTCTCCGAAAAAGGGTGGATCTGTAAGACGTGGGAGGGCGAGCTCGCCATGGTCAACGTGCCGGGAGCCATGCAGGAGCGCTTCCCCTTCACCGTGCGATCGGACAGCCTTGCCCACGAGATGAACAAGCTCATGGGATCGCGGGTTTCCCTCACCTATGAGGAGCACCGCGGCGTGCCGGGCACCTGCTTCGGGGAGACCAACTACTACGTAACGGCCGTTCGCACCGTCCAGTGAGCTGAAGCTGAGCTCGGTTATGCGTCGCCCGGGTTGGCTCCGCGCCCGAATGTGCCGAGCGCGCTATTGACCGTTATTTTTGGCGTTGCTACGTTTGCGCTCGCCGATTCTCGTCCTGAGGGTCGGCGTTGTTCGTTGCGACGGGACACTGGTGGGCCCGCCGCGCTGGCTATTGTCGGGGTACGGCGCGTTCCGCTCCCTAGACAATCAGTTTTCTCAGGAGTGGGACATGCGTACGACCGGCAAGGTCAAGTGGTTCAACGACGCGAAGGGTTTCGGCTTCATCACGCCCGACAGCGGCGAGAAAGACTGCTTCGTGCACTACAGCGCGATTCAGGGAAGTGGGTTCAAGTCGCTGGCCGAGGGTGATTCAGTCGAATTCGACATCGTGCAGGGGGCCAAGGGACCGGCCGCCGAGAACGTGTCGAAGACCTGAGCCAGCTTGGCCTGACGCGAAGCGGGGCACCGACCACGGTGCCCCGCTTCGTATTCTCCTACTCCTGGACGGGCGATCCGGACAGCCGTCGCGCGGGCCGGCCACGGCGCGGCCTCGGCGCTGACTCGAGGACATCGGCAAGACGAGCCTGTAACTCCCGCTCCAACGCGGCGCGATCCACTGCGAGCGTCAGCCGTCCGCCAAGCATGACCGTGCCATTCGGGGCCTGAAGCAGAGCGTCGGAGAGGGCGACCGCCTCGTGAACACTGCAGCCCAGCTCGAGGTGCAGCGCACGGATCACGGCGATGCGCACCACGCCAGTCCACGAAGCGGCGCGCGCCACGCCGCGCCGAGTGGAGCGCACTTCTGGAATGTCGTGGTGCGCGACGAGGTTGTCGGTCCATTTCAATGGCGCGCCGACCGCAAGTGACGTCACCGCAACGCTATAGAGTCGCACTATTGTTCCTACAATACGAGGATCTTTTTTCCGGCGGGTGTTTGATTAATGTGCTGGCAAAAATAGGAACTATTCAGTTCAACGCAAGATGGCTCAGCGCTCGAAACGAGCGCCCGCGAGGGCGCCAAGGTGATTACGCGTCATCAGGGCCTCAGCTTCTGGGCTTGGCGTGGCGAGTCGGCTGAGCGAGCATCGGGTCGTCCGGCCACGAGTGCTTCGGATAACGGCCGCGCAGTTCCTTCCGAACGTCGAAGTAGGAGCTTCGCCAGAACCCAGCCAGATCCCGTGTCACCTGTACGGGACGATGCGCGGGCGAGAGTAGATGGAGGGTCAGCGGCACCGCACCGCCGGCGACGCTGGGCGTCGATGCCAGCCCGAACAGCTCCTGCAACCGGACGGCGAGCACCGGGACGTCGGGGTCCGAGTAATCGATGCGGATTCGCGACCCACTGGGCACCTCGAGATGCGTCGGCGCCAGGGAGTCCAGCTCGGCGCGCTGCTGCCACGTCAACTTCGACAGGAGCAGCGCGCCGAGGTCGAGTGCGTGCACGTCCTGCCGCCGGCGAAGCCCGACGAGATGTGGGAGCAGCCAGTCGTGCGCCGTGTCGCGGAGCGCGCGCTCACCGACGTCGGGCCACCCTGGGAGATGGCGGTGCAGAAACGCGAGGCGCGCACGGACGCGCGCCGCGTCGTCGCTCCACCGGAGCGACATGCCGTGCTCCGTCGTGATCTCGGCCAGCAGCGCCTCCGCGACTGCGCCTAGTGCGACATCGCGCAACGTTACCTCGCGCAGCACGATGGCGCCGAGCCGCTCGCGCCGGACGGCGGCGACCGCGTCGTCGACCGCGCTCCACGCCACGCTCTCCTCGCGCACGACTTGATCGCCAAGTAGGGCGTCGACGTCATCACGCGCGAGCGGCGCTGCGAGCACGATGAGTGCATCGGGCCGCACCCCGGCGAGCTCCGCCACCGACAGATACGGCGAAGCGGTGAGAGACGCGCCCTCCGGCAGCGTTGCCCCCAAACCGTTGCGCAGCAGATAGCGCTCTTCGGCACCTGGTCGGCGCTGTGCGACGCGATCGGGAAAGGCGAGCGCCAACGCACGCCCGCAGTCGCTCTCGTCCACGACTGCCGATGCGGGAACGCCGAGCGTCGCACGCCAGTGGCGCGCCTGATCGCGCACTCGTCGCAGCGTCTCACGGTCCACTCGGGACGCGCGGTGGCCGCCCTCGACGAGGGTAACGCGATGCCGGAGGTCCGCGTCAGGCGGCGAATCTCCGCGCCGCAGCGTATCGCGCTCGTCGAGCAGTGCCGCGACGACGCATGCGGTCGCGCCGAGCCCGAGCTCGTGGCCGCGCAGCAGCAGATGTGCGAGTCGTGGATGCGTGCCGAGCGAGGCCATCGCGCGCCCGTGCCGAGTGATCCGCGAATCGGCATCGATGGCGCCGAGCTGTCGCAGCAGCTCGCGAGCTTGCGCCATGGCCGGGGCAGGGGGAAGGTCCATCCAGCGCATCCCCGACGGATCCACCACGCCGGCCACGGCGAGATCCAGCGCGAGCGGCGCAAGGTCCGCCTGGAGGATTTCGGGCCGATCACGCTCGAGCAGTCCGGCATTTTCCTCGGCCGGCCACAGGCGATAGCACACGCCGGGCGTCGTGCGACCGGCTCGGCCACAGCGTTGCGCGGCGGCCGCACGAGACACCCGCACCGTTTCGAGCCGCGACATGCCCGTCCGAGGGGAGAACGAGGGGACGCGCGAGAGGCCACCGTCGACGACGACGCGCACACCGTCGATGGTGAGGCTCGTTTCCGCGATGGCCGTCGCGAGTACGACCTTGCGCACGCCGGGCGGCGGTGGGCGAATGGCATCGTCCTGTGACGCCGCGGGCATTGCGCCGAACAGCGGCATCACCCGTACGTCACTCGGTAGCGAAGCCGACGCGAGCAGCCGCTCGGTACGTCGAATCTCGCCGGCACCGGGGAGGAAGGCGAGCACGCTGCCTTCGTCGCGGGCGAGCGCGCGACGAATGGCGCTGGCGACGGCACTTTCGACCGATTGCTCGCGGCGTCGAGGCACGTACCGCGTCTCGACGGCGAACGCACGGCCCTCGCTCGCGATCACCGGGGCGTCACCGAGCAGAGAGGCGACCATGGCGCCGTCCAGCGTGGCCGACATGACCAGGAGTCGCAGGTCCGCACAGAGCACCTCCTGCGACTGCAGTGCGAGAGCGAGTCCGAGATCCGCCTGCAAGCTCCGCTCGTGAAATTCGTCGAAGATCACGATCCCCACGCCTTCGAGCCCTGGATCCTCGTGCAGCATGCGGGTGAGCACACCTTCCGTCACGACCTCGATGCGGGTGGATCGGCTGATTCGTGACTCCCCGCGTACGCGAAAGCCGACGGTGGCACCCACCGGCTCGCCGAGCGTGCCGGCCATGCGCCGCGCCGCGGCGCGCGCCGCGAGGCGACGTGGCTCGAGCATCAGCACGCGTCGAGCGCCAAGCCACGGTTCGTCGAGCAGGGCCAGCGGCACCCTGGTGGTCTTGCCCGCACCGGGCGGCGCTTGGAGCACCGCGCTCGTCCGGCTCGCGAGCGCCGCGCGAAGCGGCGTCATCACGTCGTCGATCGGCAATCGTGGCAGCAGCGGACGCGTAGGTGCCATCGTCACAATCTAGCCCTGAAGGCGCAGCGGCCCGTCGATCCTTCGTGCGCCGGCGGGTATGATGCAGGGACGCGCACGAGCACCGCGCTCACTCCACCGCAACCAGACAGTGATGGCCAAATTCGGCTTCTTCCGCGACTCCGATCTTGCGACGGATTGCGACGAGTGCGGCGGCCGCGTCGACCTGTTGAAGGGCGGGGCCTGTCTGCGCTGTCGCCGCATTCTGTGCTTCACGCACCTGCACGGCTCGTTCGTGCGGCGTCTCGCAACCGATCTCGGTGCCGAGACGCTCTGCGTCCGCTGCCGCGCGGGCCAAGTCGTCGCGCCGCCTGACGCGCGTGACTGATCGACGGGGTCCGGTGATGCTGCTATCTTGCAGCCTTCGTCGGACCCGTTCGGACCTCTCGCCTCTCGCCGACCGCTGACATGATCCGTCGGCCCCTGACGCTCGGCTCTTCCCTGGTCACCCTCCTCGCCGCGGCGAAGCTCGGTGCACAGGACCCTGCCGCCGTGCACCCGATTCGCGCGGTGCTCTCGACCGACGTGGGAAACACGCCCGTCACGATCGCGGGGCGTGCGACGGCCGCGGTGGGGCAGATGCAGCGCAGCGCCTTCGAGGTCGCAGTGCAGGACTCGAGTGGCGGTGTGCGCGTCTTCTCGCGCACCGTCGATGCCCGCGTGCGCGAAGGCGACAGCGTCGTCGCGACGGGAACGATCAAACGCTACCGCGGTGATCTCGAGCTCGTGGCCACGCGCGTGACGGTCGTGCCCGCGGCCCCTCGCGTCATCGCGCCACGCGATGTGCCCATCGACGTCTCGGTGATCAGCCGATATCCGGGACAGCTCGTGCGCGTGCGCGGACGAGTCGACGCGTTCGGGTACAGCGAAGGCGGCCAATGGCTTCGTCTGCGCGACAGCGCAACCGCCCGCGGCACGATCACGATCTGGGTGCCCGCCAACCACGGCGCGCCGATCGACCTGTCCAGAGCGCGGCCGGACGACAGCCTGACCGTGGCGGGAATCGTCACGTCGTACCAGGACAACGCCGATGATCCGGTGGTCTGGCAGCTGGTGCCGCGCACCAAGACGGACGTCGTCGTCTCGGCGACGAGTGCGACCTGGCCGACCTGGCTGCTCGGGTCGCTGCTCGGCGCGGGCATCGTGGTGCTCGCCGTCCTCGCGCGGGCGCGACTCAACTCGCGTCGACAGCTCCGGGCGCTGCGCGAGACCGACGCGCGCTATCGCCAGCTGCTGGCCATGTCACCGGAGGCGGTGCTCGTGCACACGGGCGGCAAGGTCGTCTTCACGAATCCCGCCGCCGCCGAGCTGCTCGGCGTTGCCAGTGAGCAGGCGCTGGTGGGGCGGGCGATCGGCGACTTCGCCGCGCCGGAATCTCGCGATGCGCTCGAAGGCCTCTCGACCAACCCGCACGGAGGACGCCCGCCGAGAGTGCGCGGACGCCTCCTCAAATCGACGGGGACCCCGCTGGACGTGGAGATCAGCTCCAGCCCCTGCCTCTACCACGATCAGCCTGCAGTGGTCGTGCTCGCCCGCGACATCAGCGGCCAGCTCCGCCATGAGCGCGATCTGCAGGCGCTGGCGCTCGTCGACGAGCTGACCGGTCTGCACAACCGGCGCGGCTTCACCCTCTTCGCCGACCAGGAGATCGCGCGCGCTCGACGCAGCGGTCGCATGCCGACCCTCGTGTTCGCCGACCTCGACGATCTCAAGGGGATCAACGACGTCCACGGTCATGCGAGCGGCGATGCCGCCATCCGCCTCGTCGCCACCGCGTTCAAGAGCATCCTCCGTGAGTCCGACATCGTGGCGCGATGGAGCGGCGACGAGTTCGTCGCCCTCCTGAGCGATGGCGATGCGAGTGTGGCCGAGCAGATCGGGGACCGACTCGCCGCTGCGATCGCGAGCCAGGCGCCCTCCCAACTTCCGTACGTCGTGAGCGCGACGGTTGGCACGAGTGCGCTCGACCCGATGCTGTCGTTCGGCGACGCGATCGAGCGCGCCGACGCCGAGCTCTACACTCGGAAGAGGCGTGCTCGCCGTGGCCGGACGTCGGAGGTCGCCAACGTCGACGCGGGCTCCGAACGCGAATAGCTTCGTGGGGTAGGACGTCACCCATGGCACGCCCGCACTCATCTTCGACGTCGAGGAGATCAGAACGATGAACGACAGCCCGCTGACACGTCGCGCCTGGATCGCGCGCATGGCGACGGCCGCGTTGGGTAGCGTGGCGCTGACGGCGCTGCGGCCGGACGCTGCGATCGCGGCCCCGAAGCCGACGTCGATCACGGTGTACAAGGACCCCTCGTGCGGCTGCTGCACGAAGTGGGTCGATCATCTTCGCGCCAACGGCTTCGCCCCCGAGGTGCACGATCGGTCCGACATGGACGCGCTGAAGGACAGCCTCGGCGTTCCGGCGAAGCTCCGCTCCTGTCACACCGCGGTCGTCGGCGCGTACGTCATCGAGGGACACGTCCCCGCCGCCGACGTCAAGAAGCTGCTCGCATCGAAGCCCGCGAAGACCGTTGGCGTCGCGGTGCCGGGGATGCCTGCGGGTTCGCCGGGCATGGAGATGGGCGGGCGCGTCGACCGCTATGACGTCGTCGCGTTTGCGCCGGGGGGCGCGACGCGAGTTTTTGCGCGTCACTAGACCGCCGTCTTGACGCGCGGCATGCGTCGCGCCACAGGCCGACGCGTCCCGACGCTTGCCACTTGCGTTCGCGCGCGTGAGATTCGCGCAGCCGACGTCGAGCGATGCACGCCGTCGGCGCCAGTTCGCACGGTCGGATCCCGGTGCTCGTCGGGCTCTCCGGCGCGACACGGTCGAGGTGCCGTCCGGGCGGTGCCCGGCCGTGTCGTGCGTTTCGGACCACGTACGCGCGGATTCGTCGGGGCGCGTCGGCGGTCCATTTCTCGCACCGAATCCACCGGAGCCGTTCGAGGAGCGACGATGGAGGCGACCGAGCTACGTGAGCAGTTGTGCGCCGCGATCAGGCGCCGCTCGCTCGTGATGTTCGAGTACGGCGATCTGATCCGCGTCGTCGAGCCGCACCGCTTCGGCGTGAACAGCGCGGGGCACGAGATGCTCAGCGGGTGGCTGCGCGCCGGCTACAGCCGCTCCGACCCTGCTGGCGGATGGCGCAATTACCTGCTCGGTGACGTCCACGCGCTCCAGGTGCTCGACGCCCCCTTTGCTGGCACACGACCGGGGTACGTCGGGCGCGACCCACGGATGCGCGAGGTGTACTGCGAGTTGACGCTCACCGAGGAGACCGCCGGGGCGGAGGGTCCATTCGTCGTGCGAGAGCCGACGGTCACGGCGCCCGCCACGCAGCGTCCTCCCGAGGAAGCACCCGCGGTGATCCCGCCGTCCGTCGACGCGGCGCGCTCGCGGACCGGCGACATCGATCCGCCGGCCGCAGGGCCCTAGGGGGCGTCGCGCTAGGAGACCGCGTTCGTGGAGCGCGGCGTGGGCGGCGGCGCGAGCGCCGCGTGGGCGGCCTCGAGTTGCGCGCGCACGGCGGCGGGCCCCGTGCCCCCCTCCACCTCGCGATGCATCACCGAACGCTCGGGGCTGAGCGCCTCGAACACGTCTTCGGCGAATCGCGGATGCGCCGCCTCGAACGACGCGAACGGTAGCAACTGCATCTCGCGTCCCGTCGTCTCGCTCTCGCGCACGAGGCGTCCGACGGCACCATGCGCTTCGCGGAACGTCGCGCCCTTCCGCACGAGGTAGTCGGCCAGATCGGTCGCCATCATCGTGCTCGAGAGCGCGGCGCGCATGCGCTCGGGGCGGAAGGTGCTCTCGGCGAGCGTGCCCGCCACGGCCGGTAGCACCAGCAGCAGCGTGTCCGTCGCGTCGAACAGCACGCGCTTGTCGTCCTGCAGGTCCTTGTTGTAGCTCGACGGCAGACCCTTCAGCGTGGCGAGCAGCGTCGTGAGATTGCCGAGCATGCGCGCCGCCGAGCCACGTGCCAGCTCGAGCGCATCGGGGTTGCGCTTCTGCGGCATCATGCTCGAGCCGGACGTGTAGCCCTCGCCGAACTGCACGAAGCCGAACTCGCTCGTTCCGTATACGATCAAATCCTCGGCGAGCCGCGAGAGGTGCGTGCCGATCATCGTCGCCGCGAACAGCACCTCGGCGATGAAGTCACGGTCGCTCACGGCGTCGATCGAGTTCGGGGACAGCGCGTCGAACCCGAGCGTGCCCTGGATGAGGATGCGCGAGATCGGGTAGGCGCATCCGGCGACGGCGCCGGAGCCGAGCGGGAGCACGGCCGCCGAGTGATGAGCCGCGCGCAGACGCGCCCGGTCGCGCTCGAGAGGCCAGAAATGCGACAGCAGCCAGTGCGCGGCCGAGACCGGGATGGCGCGCTGCAGGTGGGTATATGACGGCATGAGCGCCGTCTCGAGCGTGCGGGCCTGCTCGAGCATGACGCCCTGCAGTCCGCGCAGCGCGCCGTCGAGCTGCTGGCAGACGTCGATCGTCCAGAGTCGCGTCGCGGTGGAGACCTGGTCGTTTCGGCTTCGGCCCGTGTGCAGCTTCGAGGCGACGTCGCCCACTTCATCGTGCAGCAAGCGGTCGATCAGCGTATGCACGTCCTCGTCGGACGGCAGTGGCTTTTCACCCGACTCGAGACGTACCGCGACGGCGTCGAGCCCGCGCTCGATCGTCTTGCTCTCCTCGAGCGTCAGCACGCCGGCGCCCCACAGCGCCACGGCCCACGCCTTGGAAAGCTGGATATCGTAAGGCCACAGCCGGAAATCGACGCCGATGCTGTTGTTCAGCGCGTCGAACTCCGGGGCGGGACCGGACCCAAACCGGCCGCCCCAGAGCTTGTGTGACTTCGCGGACGCCTTTTGCAGGCGCGTCGTCGTCACGCCACCGCCAACTTCGCGGCGTCGTCCTCGACGTCGGTCGCGGCTTCAGCCGGGAGCGGACGCTCCGCCGTCTGGGCCGCGAGCTCCTGATCCTTGAGCGCTCGAACACGCTGCGACAGACCGAACAGGCGGATGAAGCCCGCGGCGTCGCTCTGCTGATAGACGTCGTCCTCGCCGAAGGTGACGAAGCGCTCGTCGTACAGCGCGTTCACGCTCGAGCGGCCGGCGACCACGATGTTGCCCTTGTACAACTTGAGCGACACCGAGCCCGTGACGCGCTCCTGCGTGACGTTGACGAATGCGTCGTACGCTTCGCGCTCCGTGGTCCACCAGCGTCCCTCGTACACGAGGTCGGCGTAGCGGGGCGCGATCAGGTCCTTCGCGGCCAGCGTGCGGCGAT
>DASTSX010000341.1:0-5145 GCA_035760455.1 Gemmatimonadaceae bacterium
GTCCCGTCGCCGAGTGGGACGCCGTGATCGAGTTCGGCGGCGGGTTCGGGAGCCTGTGCCGACTCGTGCACCAGCTTGGATTCCGCGGGCGATATGTCATCTTCGACCTGCCGCCGTTCACGCTGCTGCAGCGCTACTTCCTGCGCAGCGCGGGCATCCTGTGCGACGGCGACGACCGCATCGTGCTGACGAGCGATCTCGCGGAGCTGGAGCGGCACGTCGACGCGCTGCCGGCGGCGGCGTGGTCGATGTTCGTCGCCTGCTGGTCGCTCAGCGAGACGCCGCTCGCGCTGCGCGCCAGGATCCGTCCCCTCGTCGAGCGCATCGGCCGATATGCCGTGGCGTATCAGGAGCGCTACGGCGAGGTGGACAACGTAGCCTACTTCGCCAACGACTGGCTGTCAGGCGCGCGCCACGCGCAGCGCATCGCGCACCGTGACGCCGATCACCTGCTCGTCGGCGGCGCACCGTGACGCGCGCCGCGCGCGCTCAGCGCGTCGGCGGCTTCTTCGACTCGCCGCTCGTGCTGACGACGATGCGGAAGATCAGCAGCGATACGCCGACGGTGAGCAGCAGGTGAATCCAACCGGGCCCTTGCATCACGAGTGCGCCGATGGCCCACACGATCAGCACGATCAGCGCGATGATGATGCCGAGATCCATGAATTGACCCCTCTCGTGTCGAGAGCTAGATTTCGTGAAGGAAACACCACCCAACAAAGGGACGGAGAGTCACGTTTTTGAGCCGATAAGTCCTTCGAGTGGGTTCGACAATCTATACTGACGTCACGCCCCCAGTGCGGGGGTAGGCGGAAGGTGTGGTGAGAGCCTCATAATTTCGACTGGGCTTCAAAAAACCCTCTCCGTTCCAGCCATTCCTCGGGCTCCGCGGCACATCGCGGAGCCCGATTTTCTTTCCCTCCCGTCGGCCCGGCTCCATCTTTGCGGGCCCGGAGGGAACGGTCGCCCGCCGTGCCGCATTGGTATCGCGCCGGACCGAACGACTCGATTCCTCCACGCCCATGCCCATCGTCACCGTGACCCGCCGCCTGCAGTTCAATGCAGCGCACCGCGTGCACAATCCGGCGCTCTCCGACGAGGAGAACGATCGGCTGTTCGGCAAGTGCAACAATCCGAACTGGCACGGGCACAACTACACCCTGGACGTCTCGGTGAGCGGGCCGGTCGACGAGCGCACGGGCTACGTGCTCGACCTCGGCGCGCTCAAGAAGATCGTGGAGGATCGGGCCGTCAATCTGATCGATCACAAGAACTTCAACCTCGACGTTCCCTTCATGCGGGGCGTGATCCCCACGTCGGAGAACATCATCGTCGGGATCTGGCGCGAGCTCGAGCCGGCCATCGCGCCCGGCCGCCTCGTGCGCCTCGTGCTCTGGGAGACGCCGAACAACTATGTCGAGTACACCGGTGAGTAGTCGCGCGGCGCAGGCCGGCGTACGCGGGGCGGTGAGCGGATCCATCCACCCGGTGGACGTCGACGAGCTTCCCGCCGTCGATGCGGAGTACGCCGCGATGGTCCGTCGCCAGCTCGGCATGCTCGGCGAGGACCCCGATCGCGATGGCCTCGTGCGTACTCCCGAGCGCGTGGCGAAGGCCATGCACTTCCTCACCGCGGGCTACGAGATGACGGTCGAAGGGATCGTCGGGAGCGCCCTGTTCGAGGAAGAGCACGAGAACATGGTCATGGTGCGCGACATCGAGCTGTACTCGCTCTGCGAGCACCACATGCTCCCCTTCTTCGGCAAGGCGCACGTGGCCTACATCCCGGGCGGCCGCATCGTCGGGTTGTCCAAGCTGCCGCGAATCGTGGAGATGTTCGCGCGCCGGTTGCAGGTGCAGGAGCGCCTCACCGACCAGGTCGCGTCGGCGATCGACGACGTGCTCGCGCCGCGCGGCGTCGGCGTCGTGATCGAGGCGTTCCACATGTGCATGATGATGCGCGGCGTCGAGAAGCAGAACTCGCGCACGATCACGTCGGCGCTCCGGGGCGTGTTCCGCGACGACGCCAAGACGCGCGACGAGTTCCTCCGCCTCGCCTACGCCTCGGCGCGGTGAGCGCTGCCGGCGACGGACGGCCGCTCGAAGGGCGCTGGGCCGTCGTCACCGGCGCCTCGCGCGGCATCGGCGCCGAGGTCGCCCGCCGGCTCGCGTCGGACGGCGCCCGCATCGCGCTCGTCGCGCGTAGCGTCGACGCGCTCCGGTCCCTGGCGCAGTCGCTCGGCGACGATGCGGCGACTCCGGTGCCGTGCGACCTCGGTGATCCCGTGGCGATCGAGCGCGCGACCCGCCTGATCACGGAGCTCGCCGCCGGCGCCCCGGACATCGTCGTCAACAACGCCGGTGCGTTCTCCATCGCGCCGGTTCACGAGACCTCCGTCGACGTCTTCCGCCGGACGCTCGAGACGAACCTGACGGCGCCGTTCGCGCTCGTGCGCGCCTTCCTCCCCGCGATGCTCGCCCGGGGCAGCGGACATCTCGTCACCCTCGGCTCGATCGCCGACCGGGCCGTCTTCCCGGGCAACGCGGCGTACGCCGCCAGCAAGCACGGCCTGCGCGCCCTCCACGAGGTGCTCCGCGCCGAGCTGCAGGGCACCGGCGTTCGCGCCAGCCTGGTGTCGCCCGGCCCCGTGGACACGGAGCTCTGGGACGACATCGATCCCGACAACCAGCCGGGATTCACCCCGCGTGCGCAGATGCTCGGACCGGCGGACGTCGCCGACGCGGTGCGGTGGGTGCTCCTCGCGCCGCACACCGTGAACGTGGACGAGCTGCGTCTCTCCCGGAGCTGACCCGAGCGCATGTTCATCGAGCTCGTCGACGCGCTGCGGTGCCCGCGCCCGCACGCGGAGAGCTGGCTCGTGCTCGCCGCGTCGCGCCTCGAGGCGAGACACGTCCAGGAGGGTGCGCTCGGCTGTCCGGTGTGCCACGCCGAGTACCCCGTCCGGGCCGGTGTCGCCGATTTCCGTAGCGGCGCCGCGGAGCACGAGCCGCTGCCGGCGGAGGGGGCCGGGGGCGACGCGAGCGTCGCCGACCGCGTGCCCGCCGATCACCTCGCGGCGATGCTGAGCCTCGGCGATGCGCTCGGATTCGCCGTGCTGGTCGGCGCGTGGGGCCGGCACGCCGACGCGCTGCTCGCGCTGGAGCCGATGCCGCCGCTGCTGCTCGTGAATCCGCCGCCCGACGTGCCGATCGTGTCCGGCCTGTCGGGGGTGCGGTGCGATGCCACGCTGCCGCTGGCCGTGGGGGCGGCGCGGGCCATCGCGGTGGACGGCGCTGACGCCGCGCGCCTGGCGTGGGCGGTGCACGCGACGCGCGCGGGAGGCCGGATCGTCGCACCGGCCGCGGCGAGCGTCCCCGACGGCGTGCGCGAGCTCGTACGGGACGCCAGCGTGTGGGTGGGCGAGCGCGAGGCGCCGCCGTCGGCATTCGTCCGGCTCCACGTGCGACGGGGCTGACGGCGAGTCCCGACCGTCAGCCCCGTCTCGCGTCCGACGAGCGGTCTATGCCGCCGCGCTCTCGTCCTCGTAGAGCCGGTCGATCACGTCGCGATACGTCTTGTCGATCACGCGTCGCTTCACCTTCAGCGTCGGCGTCAACTCGCCCCGCTCGACCGTGAAGTCGTGCTCGAGCAGCGCGACCTTCTTCGGCGTCTCGAACTTCGCGAGACCGGTGAGCCGGCCGAAGACCTCCTTCTCGATCTTCGCGTGCACGATCGGCATCTCCAGCAGCTGCGAGCGCTGGGTCCAGAGCAGGTTCTTGATCCGGGCCCACTTCTCGAGGTTCTCCCAGTTCGGCACGACGAGCACGACGGGGAACTTGCGCTTGTCGCCGATGACGACCGCCTGGCTGATGTACTTGTTCGTCTTGAGGGTGTTCTCGATCGGCTGCGGCGCGATGTTCTTCCCGCCCGCGGTCACGATGATGTCCTTCTTGCGGTCGGTGATGGCGAGGAAGTCGTCGCGCAGCTCGCCGATGTCGCCGGTGTGAAACCAGCCCTCGGAGTCCATCACGTCGCGCGTGGCCTCGGGCTTGTTGTAGTAGCCCTTCATCACGTGCGGGCCGCGCGTGAGGATCTCCCCATCGGGGGCGAGCGTCACCTCCACGCCCGGCACGGGCTTCCCCACGCTCCCGATCCGGAACGCCGCCGGCGTATTGACGCTGATCACCGGTGAGGTCTCCGTGAGGCCATAGCCTTCGAGGATGACCAGCCCGGCCGCGTAGAAGAACTTGTTGATCTCGGGCGCGAGCGGCGCACCGCCCGACACGAAGTAGCGCAGCCGGCCGCCGGTGCGCTGCTGGAGCTTCGAGAACACGAGCCGCTGCGCGAGCCGATACTGGAAGGCGAGCAAGCCACCCGGCGTCCCCCCGGCGAGCTTCACGTCGGCCCAGCGCTCGGCGACGGCCCGCGCCCAGAAGAAGATCCGCTTCTTGATCGCGCCCCCCGCGAGGGCGTTCTCGAGCACGCGGGCGTACATCTTCTCGTAGAGCCGCGGCACCGACAACACGATCGTCGGGCGGATCGCCTGCATGTCGATCGGCACCGTGTCGATCGATTCCGCGTACGCGATCGAGCAGCCGACGTGCAGCATCATGTAGTGGCCGGCCATCCGCTCGAAGATGTGCGACAGCGGAAGGAAGCTGAGGCACACGTCCGCCCCCGCGAACGGGATCTGGCAGGCCGACGCCATGACGTTCGAGTACAGGTTGTCGTGCGTGAGCATGACGCCCTTGGGCTCCCCCGTCGTGCCCGACGTGTAGATCAGCGTCGCCAGATCATCGGGCTTCACCGTCAGCGCGTGCTCGCGATAGCGGCCGCGCCGCGCATCGTCGTCCACGGCGGCGCCGCGCTGTTCGACCTCGGCGAGCGTGAAGTCGGCCCCGTCGTGCCGCTCGGCGGCGAAGGTGATCACGTGCCGCAGCACCGTGCACTTGCCGCGCACCTCGGCGATCTTCGCGGCCTGCGTCGCGTCGCTCACGAAGATCGCGACGGAGCCGGAGTCGTTGAGGATGTACGCCGCCTGCTCCGGCGGCAGGTTCGGGTAGAGCGGCACGTCGGTCAGCGACGCGGTGAGGCAGGCGTAGTCGGCGATCGCCCACTCGGGGCGGTTCTCGGAGAAGATCGCT
>DASTSX010000342.1:0-3661 GCA_035760455.1 Gemmatimonadaceae bacterium
GGCATCGCCGCGCGTCATCGCGCTCGGTTCGTCGTCCGAGCTGGGGGATCACATGAGCACGCGCATCAGCCGCCTGTGGGCGGTCGTCTTGGCTGTCGCAGTCGTCTCCGGCGTACTTGCCGGAAGCGTCTATGCCGGCAGGCTGTCAGTCAGTGAAACAAGGTGGACGATCGCCGGCACCGCCGAAGCGGAAGACACTGAAGGTGGGTTCAGAATTAGATGTCCGATGACGGTGACCGGCAGCTTCCATTCGAGAACGTTCGCGAAGACAAGAGCCGCGATCGGCGCAGTTCAGTCTCACACGGTGAGCGAATCCGCATGCACCGGCGAAGGCAGGATGAGATTCGAAACCGCAGAATTCCCGTACAACGTGGATTATGAAGCGTTCACAGGGACGCTACCGAACATAAGAGACGTCAGGACACGCATCTACCCGCCGAAGGTGTCGAACCTTTACACCCTCTTTCCAGCGGAGTGGTGCCTCTACAGCTTCCAGGGCGGTACCGCGACGCTGGCCTACACCTCGATCGAAGGGACCGCGGTGTGGAACGTGACGGAGCTCCTCGTCGCCGGGCCGTTGGGATGCCCCGCTCAGCTACACATACAGATAACGTCGCCGATGCGGGCGCCGGGCGGGACCTCCATCTCCACGAGACTAATATGAGCAGCGCGCGGTCGCCCTCCGCGGGAGGCTATGCCCGCAGGCGACCGCGACGCGCTTCGCTCGCACGCCTGTCCGAGCAGGAACGTGGGCGCCCAGGCCGAATGAGGCCGGCGACATGTCGACGGCCACGCACGAGCTGCCCGCGCTGCGCACGAGCGGGTCCCATGAGGACCTGGTGCTCGACTTCGTCGCCTACCTGGAGCTGGAGCGGGGACTCAGCCGCAACACGCTCGAGGCCTACCGCTCCGACCTGCTGCAGTACGGCGCGTGGCTGGAGCGCGCGGGCAAGAACGCGCTGAGCGTCGAGCACACCGACCTCGCCGCCTTCGTCGAGACGCTCGCTGCCGGCGGCGAGGACCGCGCGCCGGCGGCCTCGACGACGATCCAGCGCAAGGTCGCCTGCCTGCGCTCCTTCTACCGCCATCTGCGCCGCGAGGAGCTGCTCGACCGCGACCCGACCGCCGAGCTGAAGGGCCCGCCGCGCGGCAAGAGACTGCCGAAGGTGCTCACGCGCGACGAAGTCGCGCTGCTGCTCACGCAGCCGAGAGGCGGCTCGCCGGCCGCCCTGCGCGACCGCGCGCTGCTGGAGCTGATGTACGCCTGCGGGCTGCGCGCCTCCGAGGCGGTCGGGATGCGACTCGAGGAGCTCGACCTCGACGAGGGCGTCCTGCGCGCGAACGGGAAGGGCTCGAAGGAGCGGCTCGTGCCGATCGGCAGCAAGGCGGTCGCGGCGCTGTACGCATGGCTGACCGTCGGGCGGCCGAAGCTCGTCGGGATCCGCGACGAGCCGCACGTGTTCGTCAACCAGCGCGGGCAGGGGCTGACGCGCCAAGGGCTCTACAAGATCGTCCAGCGGCACGCGAAGAGCGCCGGCCTGGCGGACAAGATGAGCCCGCACACGCTGCGCCACACGTTCGCCACGCACCTGCTCGCGGGCGGCTGCGACCTGCGCTCGCTGCAGGAGATGCTCGGTCACGCCGACATCGCGACGACCCAGATCTACACGCACCTCTCGGCTGACCGGCTGCGCGACGTGTACTTCGCCGCGCATCCGCGCGCGTCGGCCGAGCGGCCGAGCTGAGCGCCAGGCGCATGGGGCGCCGCGCGTTCGTCGTCGTGCTCGACGCCTGCGGAGTCGGCGCGCTGCCCGACGCGGACGACTACGGCGACGCCGGCACGAACACGCTCGCCCACCTCGCGCAGGCGGCGGGCGGACTGGACCTCCCGGTCTTGCAGACGCTCGGGCTCGGCTCGATCGTGGCGCTGGAGGGGGTGCCGCCGTCGGACGACCCGGTCGTCCACGGCCGCCTGCACGCGTTGGGTCCGGGGAAGGACTCCCGCAGCGGGCATTGGGAGCTGATGGGCGTGGTCGCGGGCGCGCCGGCGCCGACCTATCCGCACGGCTTTCCGGCGGAGATCGTCGAGACGATCGAGCGGCTGACCGGCCGCCAGGTGCTCTGCAACGCGCCGACGGACGGGCTCGCGGCGATCGAGCGGTTCGGCGAGCAGGCGCTGCAAGACGGCGCGCTGATCGTCTACACGTCGCAGGACTCGGTGATGCAGATCGCGGCGCACGAGGACGCGTATCCGTGCGTCCAGCTGTACGCCCTCTGCGCGACCATGCGCGACCTGATGCAGGGCGAGCACGCCGTCGGGCGTGTGATCGCGCGGCCGTTCACGGGTGCGCCCGGCGCGTTCGAGCGCACGCTGCGGCACGACTTCGCGCTCGCGCCGCCGACCCGAAGCCACCTCGACGCGCTGGCGGACGCGGACGTGGAGGTGCATGGCGTCGGCAAGGTCGCGCAGCTGTTCGGGGATCGCGCAATCGAGGCGAGCCACCCCGGCGCGACGAACGCGCGGGCGATCCGCGCGGTGACGACGCTGCTGGAGGAGGAGCTCGACGAGGGGTTCGTGTTCGCGAACCTGGTCGAGACGGACGAGGTCTACGGCCACCGCAAGGACGTCGCGGGCTTCCACCGCGCGCTGCGCGAGATCGACGCCGCGGTCGGCGTGTGGACCGCACTGCTGCGTCCCGACGACCTGCTGATCCTCACCGCCGACCACGGCTGCGACCCGCTGCACCCCGGCACCGACCACACGCGCGAGCACGTGCCGCTGCTCGCGTGGTTCGCCGGCCACGACGGCCGCCGCCGCGATGGCCCGCTCGCCGACGTCGGCGCGAGCGTGCTGCGCTGGCTGACCGGCCGCGACGCGCCCGACCTTCCCGGGAGATCGTTCGTAAGCTGAGGCCGTGCCCGAGCTGCCCGAGGTCGAGACCGTCCGCCGCCAGCTCGCGCCGCGCCTGGAGGGGCGGATGCTGATCGTCTACCGCGTCTCCGATCCGCGCTGGACGGCGCCGCGCGCGCCCAACGAGGTGCTCGGCCCGCTCGTGGGGCGCCGCGTCGAGCAGCTGGGCCGCCGCGGCAAGTACCTGATCGCCGAGTTCGAGGACGAGCTGTTCCTGCTGATGCACCTGCGCATGACCGGGAACCTGCTCTACGACGCGGAGCCGAGCGCGCCCTACACGCGCGCGATCATGGGCTTCGACGACGAGCACACGCTGAGCTTCGTCGACCCGCGCCGCTTCGGCACCGGCTGGCTGCTCGCCGGCCAGCCCGAGCTCGACGCCTACCTCGGCGCGCGCCTCGGGGTCGAGCCCTTCAGCGACGACTTCACCGGCGAGCACCTCCACGCGCTCGCGCGCGGCTCGCGCGCTCCCGTCAAGGCGTTCCTGCTCGACCAGAAGCGGATCGCGGGCGTGGGGAACATCTACGCCGACGAGGCGCTCTTCCGCGCGAAGGTCCACCCGCTGCGCGAGGCCGGCAGACTCAGCCGTGCGCAGTGGGCGCTGCTGCGCGACACGGTCCGCGAGGCGCTCACCGAGGGGATCGACGCCAACGGCGCCAGCATCGACGACTTCCGCGACCTCGACGGCGCGCGCGGCTCGTTCCAGGACCGCTTCCTCGTGCACCGACGCGCCGGCGAGCCGTGCCCGGC
>DASTSX010000343.1:0-21097 GCA_035760455.1 Gemmatimonadaceae bacterium
ACGCGAGCGCTCCGATCACGAGCAGCAGCGCCGGCACCGGCCAGCCGAGGAGCGTGGCGTCGAGCCGCAGCAGGTACGCCGACACGTTGAAGACGCCGCGCCGCGGGGTATGCACCGCGCCCATCGGATCGACGTGGAATCCCGGCCGATGCGCCTCCCCGTTCAGCGTGTCGTAGGCGAACGTCAGCGGATCGCCGGTCGTCGCCTCGTTCGCGGCGAGGAGCAGCGCGACGGGAACGCAGCCGGCGACGACCTGTGCGACGAGCGATGCGGCGAGCCGCCGGTCGCGGCGGATCTCCCGGAGTTGGAACAGGCCGATCACCAGCGCGCTCAGCGCGGCGTCGTACGGACGGATGATCGCCGCCATGCCAAGCCCCGCGCCGATGACCGCCGCGTACGTCCGCGCGCGCGATGCCGTCGTCGCTGCGGCCCACGCCGGCAGCGCGGCGAGCGCGGCCCAGACCGCGACGAGCGCCGGCACGTGGTCGAGCTGCGTCGCCGCCATGAACGACACGAACGGCGAGGACGCGAAGAGCAGCGCGACCGCGCGCGCCTCGGTCTCGCTCGTGGTCGAGGCGAGGAACCGATAGACCAGCACCGCGGCGATCGCCGCGAGCACGGGGTTGACGAGCCAGGGCACGCCGGCTGCCACGCCGGGGCTCAGCACCGCCGCCGGTCCGATGGGAAAGTGCGTGAACCAGCGCCCGCCGACGATCGCCGTCTGCGTCGTGCTGAAGAACTCGGGGAACCGCTCCGCCATCGCGTACAGCCGGCCGCTCGCGAGGAGCCGTCCCTGCCACTGGAGCGAGAGCTCGTCGATCGTCAGCGCCGCGAGACCGAACAGCTTCCAGGAGAAGAAGACGCCGGCCACGCAGACCACGGCTCCGAGCAGCACCATGAACACTCGGCGCGACGGACGGAGGATGCTCCACTCGAACAGCCCCGGCAGCGCGTCGGGAACGCGTGGCGCGAAGCGCGCGATCAGCAGCGCGAGCGCCCCGACGACGAGGCTCCAGAGGATCCAGAGCCGGACGGACTGCCCCCACCACAGCAGTCCCTGACCGGGGGCGACGAGGTTCGCCATCGGCACGATGCCGAGCGCGAAGAGGACGAGCGCCATGAGCCGCAGCGGCCAGACGCGTCGGGTCGAGTCGGAGGGCGGGAGCATCGCTTCATGACGCCCGAGCGGATCGATCGTCTCACGCGACTTCTGCCGCGGCCGCCACCACGCTCTCCACGCCGCGCGGGCGATAGCCGAGCGCCTCCGCGACGTGGGCCGATGCGACGCTGGTACTTCCCTCGAGGTCGGCGATGGTGCGGGCGACGCGCAGCACGCGATGGAACGCGCGCGCCGAGAGATGGAGCCGCTCCGCGGCGCTCTCGAACAGCGTGCGCGCCGCCGGCTCGAGTCCGGCGTGCGCGACGAGCCAGCGGCCGGGTGCGCGCGCGTTGCAGGCGACGTCGGTGCCGTACCGCTCGCGTTGCCGGCGGCGCGCCGCCTCCACGCGTTCGCGAATCGACGCCGAGCCTTCCGCGGCGTCGCGTCCAGCCAGCCGAGCGAGCGAGACGGGCGGCACGGCGACGTGGAGGTCGATGCGATCGGCCAGCGGACCAGACAGGCGACCGCGATAGCGCAGCACGTCCGCGGCCGCGCACGCACAGGCGTGGGTGGGATCCCCGGCGTGGCCGCACGGACACGGGTTCATCGCGCCGACGAGCGCGAAGCGCGCCGGGAACCGCAGCGACGCCATCGCGCGCGCGATCGTCACCGTGCCGTCCTCCATCGGCTGGCGAAGCGCCTCGAGCACCGAACGCGGGAACTCCAGCAGCTCGTCGAGGAACAGCACGCCGTGATGCGCGAGGCTCGCCTCTCCCGGCCGTGGCACCGAGCCGCCGCCGACCAGTCCCGCCGTGGACACCGAGTGATGCGGGGCGCGGAACGGCCGGCGCGTCACCGCGCCGAGCCTCGGGTCGAGCAGACCGGCCACGCTGTGAATCGCCGTCACCTCGAGCGATTCGGCGCTCGTCATGTCGGGAAGGATCGTCGGCAGACGGCGCGCGAGCATCGTCTTGCCCGCACCCGGCGGTCCGATGAGCAGCGCTCCATGCCCCCCCGCCGCGGCGATCGTGAGCGCGCGCTTCGCCCCCTCCTGCCCCGCCACGTCGGCGAAGTCGGCCGGGTCTTCACCTCCGGCCAGGACACCGTCGCGCGGCGGCGTCGGCAGTGGACCGCCGCGCCGCAGCCAGGCCACGAGCTCGGCCAGCGTCGATGGCGCAGCGAGCGGCAGCGTGGGTACGAGTGCAGCCTCGGCGACGTTGGTGCGCGGCAGGACGAGCGTGCAGTCGGGGCCCGATGCGGAGGACGCAGCGAGCATCCGTGCGATCGACAGCGCGCCGCGCACCGGTCGAACGCTGCCATCCAGGCCGAGCTCCCCGACGAAGGTGTGTCGTGCGACCGCTTCGGGCGCCACGACGCCGGTTCCGACCAGCACGCCCAGCGCGATGGGCAGGTCGAACGCCGTGCCCTCCTTGCGGACGTCGGCCGGCGCGAGGTTCGTCGTGATCCGCCGCGGTGGCAGCGTGAAGCCGGAGTTCAGCAGCGCCGCGCCGACGCGCTCGCGGCTCTCCTTGACCGCGCTCGCCGGCAGGCCGACGGTGGTCCACTGCGGAAGTCCCTGCGCGACGTCGACCTCGACCGTGATGTCGTAGGCATCGATGCCGAGCACGGAAGCCGAACGGATGGCTGCGAGCATGCCGGATGATGCGCGACGACCCGTGCGCGCGTGCACCGATCCCACGCGCGCGGTGTCCGTTCCGAGCTACTTCGGCTGCTTGTCGAGCAATGCCTGCGCAGCGAGCATGTGCGCCTGGAAGGCGGGAGCGACCTTCGTCACGAGCGCTCTCGCTTCCTCGTTCTTCAGCGCGGGGAGCAGCGTGGTGTTCACCGCGTCGATCACGGCCGTGTGGAACGCCACCTCGTGCTGGAGGAACGCCCGGTCGAACGCCGTGCCGCTGCGAGCGCGCAGCGTGCGAAGGGCGACGGCGTGATCCCTCGCCATCGCGAAGTCCGCGGGGGGAGTCGGGCGCACCCCGAGCTTCTTCACCAGGTCGCGCCCCTGCCGGCGCACCACCTGGTGGTCGCGCGCGAGCATGGCGCCGAAGTCGCGCACCTCGTTCGTGCTGCCCTTTCGTCGCGCGATCGCGCCCGTCTCCATGTCCCAGGTGTTCGCGGCGTCGAAGATGGCGATGACGGTGGGGTCGTCGAGCGAGGTCGCCTGCGCGGCGGCGGGATGGGGGGCGAGCGCGGCAGCCGCGACGAGGGCGGCGCTCAGGAAGGAGCGAGACGTGACGTGTGTTCGGGACATGCGAGCTCCGGGGACGGAGGAATGGCGCGGACGCTGCACGGCGGTCCCGTGCACGATGGAGAGGATAGAGGTGAACGACGAATAAGTCAACATTTGTCTTGACTTATTATCCGGGCGTATATTCTTGACCGGAACCCGGAGAGTGCTCATGCGATGGTGGGAACGTCAGATCGGCGGCCCGATGCGGGGCCGCATCATCGCCCTGCTTCGCCGCGGGGCGTCCACCGTCGAGGAGCTGTCCGCGGCGCTCGGCGTCACGGACAACGCCGTCCGGGCGCACCTGCAGCGGTTGGAGCGCGACGGTGTCGTGAGCACCACGGGCACTCGCCAGGGACCGGGCGCCGGCAAGCCGGCCACCACCTATCGGATCGCGCCGGAGGCCGAGCCGTCGCTGTCGAGCGCGTACGCGCCGGTGCTCACCGCCCTGCTGCAGACCCTGGCCGAGCGAACTCCGCCAGCGGAGCTCGACGCGCTCATGCGCGATGTCGGCCGTCGAATTGGCACTTCACAACCGAAAGCCGGCTCCCTCGACGCGCGAGTCCGCGCGGCCGCCGCGCTCATCTCGTCGCTCGGCTCCGAGATCGACGTCGAGCGGACACCGGATGGCTATCTGCTTCGAGGGTTCGCCTGCCCACTCGCCGCAGTCGTGCGCGCCGAGCCGAGTGCGTGCCTCGCGGTGGAAGAGCTCGTCGAGACGGTCGTCGGCGTACCGGTCCGGGAGCGCTGCGATCGGTCGGACGGCCCGCGCTGCCGGTTCCAGGTGCTCGCGAGCGCCTGACCCGTCCTCCACCTAGTCGCCAACCGCTCGCGACATCCGCACGAGGGGCACACGGACGCCGTCGGGCAGCTCGAGCTCGACGCGCTCGTCGGCGGCGAACCCGAGCGCGCGATAGAGCGGCTCGCCGGGCAGCGTCGCCATGAGCTCGAGCCGGCGGAAGCCGGCCGCTCGTGCGCCGCGAAGGCAGGTCTCGAACAGGAGCCGGCCCAGGCCGCGGCGCGCCCAGCGCGGATCCACGAAGAAGGCCCGGATCCTCGCCGGCTCGCGCGAGGGATCGAGCGGATCGTCGGCGCCGTGCTTCCACTGATCGCCGCCGAACAGCGTCCGACGTCGGCTCCAGCCGCCGGACGCCGCGATCACGCCGTTCGCCTCGATGACGTGGTACGTGCCGTCATCCACGAGTTGCGAATCCACGCCGAACATGAAGCGGAGGGCGCTCGCGATCTGCGCGTCGTCGTAGAAGCCGGCGCTGAGCTCGCGAACCGACTGCACGATGAGGCGTTCGATGGCGGGCACGTCGTCCGCACGGGCCGTACGAACGCGGAAGTCGGCGTGCGTGGTCATGCCACTACGATCGCGAGCGGCGGCGCGAGACGCTACAGCGCGAGCGCCAGCTGCAGCGCGGCGTCGCGCGAGAGAACTGCCTCGCTCTCCTCGTCGTCCTCGTCCGACTTGTAGTATCGGTCGAAGACGACGCCATGCGCCGCGCAGAGGGCGCGGAAGTGCTCGCGGAGACCGTCGCGGTATCGCTGGCCCGCCTGGTGGCTCCGCGCATAAGTGGAGCGGTACCGCGCGGCCAGATGCGGGAACTCGGACTCGATGAACGGCAGATAGCGCTGACGCGCGGCCGATTGCAGTCGCAGCGCGCACGCGCCGAGGTACGAGGCGTTCGCCTCGGCGACCGAGCGCACGAGCGACTCCAGGAGGAGCGGTGAGTCGGTGATCCCCGGAAGCACGGGCATGACGTTCACGCCGACCTCGATGCCGTTGGCTCGCAGCCGGGCGATCGCTCGCAGACGCGCTTCCGGTGTGGGCGCCCGCGGCTCCAGCCGCCGGGCCAGCTCGCGATCCGCGGTGATGAGCGAAACGTGCACCGAGAGTCGGGAGCGCGCCGCGATGCGGAGGAGGAGATCGACGTCTCGCGTGACGAGCGGGCTCTTGGTGATGATCGTGACCGAAAGCCCTTGCTGCTCGGCGAGGGTCTCGAGCACGCCTCGGGTGATCCGGAAGCGTCGCTCCGCCGGCTGGTAGGGATCGGTCGCCGTGCCGATCACGACCGTCTCGCGCTGGAGGGCGCGGTACTTCGACGGGCGCCGTAATTCACGGCGGAGGACGGCGCCCGCCTCCCGCTTCACGAAGATCCGGCGCTCGAACGCGAGCCACGACGGCATGTCCGCCAGCTCGTCGCGGGCGCCGTCGGCCGAGACGACCGAATCCGCCAAGCGCTCCGCGGCGTACCGGTGCGCGTAGCGGGCGTAACAGTACGCGCAGCCGAACGCGCAGCCGACATAGGGGTTTATGGACCAGAAGCTCATGCCCGTCGTGGCCGGACTGTTCAGCAGGCTCCGCGGATCGGTCCCGAAGTATCGGATGTCCTTCTGCTCCCCGACGAGAGGGGGAAAGCCGCCTGGCGTGTGATCTGGGGTGAAGATGGTCTGCTGCATGGCCCCTTCTGGCGTGCGGGGTGCTAGAATACCGAACAGACACCGAAGTCGCAATACAGGGGCCGTTTCCGCGCTGGCACGGGCTGTGGAGAGGTAGTGTGCAGCCCACGAGCGACGTGGAGCACCACGGGGAGACCGATGACGACGATGCAATCACGCGCGCCGCGCGTTTCCAGCCTGTTCCTTGCCGCCGCCGCGATGGCGCTGGCGGCGTGCGGCTCCCAGGACGCTTCCGGACCCGGCGGAACGCCAGGCGTGACGACGCTCAATCCCGGCCAGGTCGTTGCGGTGCCCAAGGGGACGACCGTCACGCTGGAGGGAGGGAGCACCGGCACCGAGAACGTGCTCGTCGTCGTGGACACCGGCCTCCAGTCGATCTCGGCCAAGACGAGTTGGCAGGTGTCCGCGACGGGTACGGGCGCGGCGGGTGCCGTCTCCGGGCCCGCGACCGCGCTGCTTCCGTCCGAGGGAGCCGACGCGGCGCGCTCCGGATCGATCGAACCGACGGTCGACATCGGCTTCGGCATGCGGCTCAACGCACGCAACCGCCAGCGCTTCGTCGGCGGATTCCGCGCGGCGCGCTCCGCGTTCGCCTCGCGCACCGCCGTGCCTCCCGGGATGTCGCGAAGCGTCGGCGTCGTCGATCCGAACATCGGCGACATCTTCACGATCAACGTCGCGCTGAGCGCGTGCGGCAGCTCGGTGAACCGCGCCGCCCGCGTGGTCGCGATCGGCACGCAGTCGATCGTCCTCGCCGACACGCTGAATCCGACCGGCGGATTCACGGCCAGCGACTACCAGCGATTCGCGGCCCGCTTCGATACGCTGGTCTATCCGCTCGGGGTGGCGAACTTCGGCGCTCCTGCCGACATCGACCAGAACAAGAAGATCGTGCTGCTCTTCACGACGGCCGTGAATGCGCTGACGCCGAGCAACTCGACGTCGTACGTCGCGGGATTCTTCTTCGACCGCGACCTGTTCCCCATCGCCGACACGCCGGACTTCCAGGGCTGCGCCGGAAGCAACTACAGTGAGCTCTTCTATCTGCTCGCCCCCGATCCGAGCGGGCTGGTGAACGGCAACGTCCGCCGCACCGGGTTCGTGGACAGCGTCACGACGGCGGTGATCGCGCACGAGTTCCAGCATCTGATCAACTCGTCGCGCCGCCTCTACGTGACGCCGAACGTCGAGGACTTCGAGGTCGTCTGGCTGAACGAGGGACTGAGCCACATCGCGGAAGAGCTGCTCTTCCTCCACGAGGCCGGCCTCACGCCGCGCCGCAACCTCGATACGATCGCGGTCCGCAGCAGCGCGAGGATCCGGAGCGCGTTCAACGCCGACATGGCCTCGAACACGGCGCGATACCGCAGCTTCCTCGACGCGCCGGCGACCAACTCGCCGTTCCGCGACGACGACAGTCTGGAGACGCGCGGCGCGACGTGGAACCTCCTGCGCTATCTCGCCGACCGGAAGGCGGGGTCGAGCACGTCGGACGCCGCCACCTGGCAGGCACTCGTCAACACGGCGAGGACGGGCATGTCGAACCTCGGCGCGGTGTTCGGCGACATACCCGGGAAGGTGCGCGACTGGAACGTCTCGCATTACGCGGACGATCTCGTGTCGGGGCTTCCCGCGGAGTACACCCAGCCGAGCTGGAACTTCCACAGCATCTACAAGGCGCTCGCCGGCTCGGGCAAAGCCTACCCGCTCGAGGTGAAGGCGCTGGCCGGGGGCTCGGCGTCGGGCACGCTGATCGGCGGCGCCGCGGAGTACTACCGATTCTCGGTGCCCGCGAATGCGACCGCGACGATCACCCTGACGAGCAGCGGACCGATCGACGCGCGGGTCGTGCGCATCCGCTGACGGGATCGCAGACGAAATCGACTCGGGAGCGCGCGGCGCGCGATCGGTGCCCTGCCCCGCGACGCACGCACAGATACATTGTCGCGTGCTCCCGAGCGACCGCAGGCCCGCCGATGGCCTCGTGTTTGTGCCGACCGTCTTCGAGCGCGCTGCCCTGATCGTCCTTCAGGTGGGCGCGATCGGTGTCGTGGTCGCCGCGGCCGTGTACAAGCAGTTCGAGCTCGATCGGTTCTTCATCCCGAAGGAGCTCGTGCTGCACGTCGTCGCGACCCTGGCGGCGCTGTGCTGCCTGGCGAGCGCCCGCGCCCTGCGACTGGCGCGCGTCGACCAGCTGCTCGGGCTCTTTCTGGCGCTCGGGCTGGTCTCGTCGCTCTTCGCCACGAACTGGTGGGCCGCCGGCCGCGCCGTCGCGCTGTCGCTTTCCGGAGCGACGTGCTTCTGGTGCGCGCGCACGGTCGCGCGCGCCGGCTTCGCGCGATGGTTGATCGCGACCCTCGCGCTGGCGGGTGTCGTCGGCGCGCTCACGGCCCTGCTCCAGACCTATGGGGTGCGCATCGACGCGTTCAGCCTGAACCGCGCGCCGGGCGGCACGTTCGGGAATCGCAACTTCATGGCGCACCTCTGCGTCATCGTCTTTCCGGCGCTGCTGCTCTCGACTCTGCGCGCCGAGTCGCGACGCGCGTTCGGCTGGTGGTCGGCCGCGCTGGCCGCGGTGGCCGCCGCGCTCGTGCTGTCACGCAGCCGAGCGGCGTGGCTCGCGCTGATCGCCTGCGTCGTCGTGCTGCTCGCCTTCGGCTATCTCGCCGTACGACGCGCCCGTGGGGCGGTCCGCTGGCGGCGATTGCCGCTGCTGCTCGTGATCGCCGCCGCCGGCGGAGGGCTCGCGCTCGTGATGCCCAACACGCTGAACTGGCGGAGCGACTCCCCTTACCTGGAGACGGCGCGCAGCGTGGTGAACTACCGCGAAGGGAGCGGGCGCGGACGGCTCGTGCAGTACAAGAACTCGGCACGGATGTCGTTATACAACCCGGTATTCGGCGTGGGGCCGGGCAACTGGTCCGTCGTGTATCCGAAGTTCGCCTCGCGAGGAGATCCCTCGCTCGCCTCCGACGGCACCACGGCGAACCCGTGGCCGAGCAGCGACTGGATCACCTTCCTCTCGGAGCGCGGGGCGGCGGCCTTCGTGCTGCTCGCGCTCGCGATGGTCGCGCTGCTCGTGGACGCCGTGCGCGTGCTGCGCACCGAGGTCGATCCGGAGCGCGCGCTCGCGGCGTGGGCGCTGCTCGGCACCGTCGCCGTACTGCTGGTCGTGAGCACGTTCGACGCGGTGTTGCTCCTGCCGGCTCCCGCGCTCATCGCCTGGGGGCTGCTCGGCGCGCTCTCGCCGCCGTCGCGAGTTCGCGTCGCCGTCGAACTGCCCACGTCACGGCGAGTGAGCGCGATGCTGCTCGTGGCGATTCTCGGCGGGCTCGCCATCACGCGGAGCAGCACCCAGGTCGCCGCGATGTCGGTGTTCGAGTCCAGCACCCGCGCCGGACGCGTCGAGCGCGCGGCCGAGCTGGATCCGGGGAGCTACCGCATCCACATGCGACTCGCCGACGCGTACGCGCGTCGCGGGTCGTGCAAGCCCGCACGCCTGCACGCCGAGGCGGCGAGGATGCTGTTCCCCAACGCGCCGGCGCCGAGGCGGGTGCTCGCTGCGTGCAAGCGGTGAAGCGGACGTCCGTTCCGCGCGCGAGCCCATCTCTCCGCCCCGCGGCCGCGCGCGACGCGTCGTCTACGCGCCCTTCGGCACCTTGAGGATCGTCCCCGCTCGCAGCACGCTGCGCTCGCTCCGGCGGTTCGCGCGGGCCAGCGCGCGCACGCTCACGCCGCTCCGGCGCGCGACGTCCCACAGCGTGTCGCCCTGGCGCACCCGGTAGGTGCCCGTCGTGATCGGCGAATCGCCCGCGTTGGCCGTGGCGCGCGCCGATGACGCGGGGCCGCGCGTCACGAGAGGCACGGACCGCGACGCAACGTCGCCGTCGCTGCGCTGCACCCCGGTCGACGACCGTGCGAGCGCTCCACTCCCGAGGGGTGGGAGCGCCGCGATCTTGCCGGGCTGCGTGAACACGGCGACGTGCAGGTGGACGGGCCGCCGCTCCTCGGTCGCCTCGATGTAGCCCTGCTGCTCGAGCTCGGCCAAGGCCCGGCGCAGCCAGGTCTGACAGGGGCCCGCCGGGGGGCGCCGCAGATCGATCGCGATCCCCGTGGGATGCACCGAGTACGGATTGGAGTTCCGCGGCTGCCGGTTCGTGGGACGCGCCGCACTCGTCACGACGAGCGGCGTCCCGCAGGCCGCCAAATACTGCGGCGCGAAGGCGGCGACGAACTGCTTCGCCTCTCGGGTAGCGTACGAGAAGCGGACGCTCTGCGTCACCTCGTAGGAGCCATCCCCCTCGAGCGATACCAGCTTGCCCTCGGCCACGGCGCGATCGATGTCGCGCGGCGTCTTGTGGAAGGTGAGGTCGTGCGTCGCGGCAAAATCCCACATCCGCTGCACGCTCTCCTGCGATCCCCGGAGCTCGTTGGGGAGGCGCGCCCTGCGCTGGGCCTCCGCGGGCCGCACGCCCATGGCGAGCGCGGCGGCGAGAAGCACCGTAGCCAATGGGCGGAGCGAACGGGGTGCGGACGGCTGGCGAAGGGTCGGGAGCATGCCGACGGCAAAGGCAGGGTGAGTGCCAACGCGCCCGATCGGATCGGGCACGGCGGAGAGGGTCATCTGAAGGACGATCGACATACGCTCAGCGCTCGCCGACCGAGCTGCCGGCAGGCAGGGCCGGCAGGGCGGCGCTGGCGACCGCGTCGCGGACCGCGGCGACGACCTCGACGCTGGCTCGCTGCATCACGCGCGCGACCGCGCCCAGCGCGGCGCCGATCACCCGCGCGGGGTCGACGCGTGGCTGGCCGCCATCCGGATAGAGCGAGTCGAGGATGCGCGACCGCAGCGACAGCGCGATCGGAGTGGCGAACGCGAGCGCGTTGAAGTGCGGGTCGTAGTGCGTGCCGAGCCCCTCGATGAGCGAGGCGGTGCGCGCGAAGTACACGAGATGGCTGGGAAGCACGATGGGCCAGTCGTAGAGCTCGGCGATGACCTCGTCGGCGAGCAGCTCGACGCGCTCCCGCGTCGTGTTGCGCTGGTCCGCCACGGAGAGCAGCGTGCCGGCGAGCCGCCGGATGACGGCGGGGTCGGCGCCAGTCACCACGAGACCGAGCGCGTGGAAAGACTCGGCAAGCGCGTCGGGGTCACGGCGGATGGCGGCGAAGATCGCCGCGACCAGTTGGCGTCGCAGGTCGAGCGGTACGCGCACCACCATCCCGAAGTCGAGCAGGATGATCCGGCCGTCCTCGGCGACGTGGAGGTTCCCCGGATGCGGGTCGGCATGAAAGAGCCCGTGCACCAGCATCATCTTGGCGTAGAGCTCCATCACGTCGCGCACGAGCCGGTCGGGGCGGACACGACCCTCGGCGACCCACTCGTCGAGCCGGTCGATGCGGCGGCCGGGACAGTACTCGAGCACGAGCGCGCGTCGGCGGATCATCGGCTCGACGACGCGCGGGATCCAGATTCCGCGCGAGCCGGCGAAGTTGGCGCGGATCGCCACGGCGTGCGCGGCCTCCTGCCGGAAATCCATCTCCTCCGCCACGCGCGCCGCGAACTCCTGGATCACGACGCGGGTCCCGACGACGTGGGGGTTCGGCCACCACCGCTCGACGAGCGCGACGAGTCGCTGCGACACGGCGACGTCTTCGGCGACGAGCGCCTCCACGCCGGGGCGAAGGACCTTGATCACTACCTCCTCGCCGGCATGCCGGGCCCGGTGCACCTGCCCGAGCGACGCGGCGGCGATCGGCACCTCGTCGAACCGCTCGAACAGCTCCGCCGGCGGCGCGCCGTACTCGTCCCGAATGACGCGCTCGATCTCGGCGAGCGGGACCTGCGGCACCTGATCGGTCAGCGTCGTGAGCGCCTTCGCGTAGACGGGCGCCAGCAGGTCGGTTCGGCCGGCGAACAGCTGCGCCATCTTCACGAACGTCGGCCCCAGCGCGGCGAGGCTGCGGACGAGCCGATATGCCCGCCGCTCGTGATCGGCGGACGTCCGTCGGGCCGGTGCGCCGAAGAACAGCCAGCGCCGGTGGTCGCGCCAGAACGCCAGCGCGAAAGGAAGGAGCCGATAGAGGATCACGACGAGACGCATGCGTCCTCCGTCGGGCGCCGCGCCCAGCACATGGTGCTCAGCCTGCGCGCATGGCGGCGGGATCGATGCCGATGCGCCGGCACCACGCCTCGTACTCGCCCGGCAGCACCTCCGAGGGCTTGATCTCGCTCCGCCCGCCCCAGAACACGTTCGTGTACGCGACCGGAATTCCCGCTTCCTCGAGATGGCGGTCGATCGCCGCCTTGTGCGCGAGCACCAGCGCCTTCTCGGTGCCGTGCGCGACCGCCATGATGTTGACGCCGGCGAAGTCGGGACCGCCCTCGCGCCAGTAAGCGTGGGTCAGGATGTGATGACGACCCACCTCCCGGCCGGCCTCGATCTCACGCCCGGGCGGAACGCGCCAGTGAAAGAGGGCATTGTAGCGCGTGGCGCGCTCGCCGCCGGCTGAGGGCTTCACGTGCTCGAGGAACGTCGAGAAGCGGCCGATCACGCGCCGCTCCGAGAGCCCGCGCGCCACGTGCAGGAACTCGTCGTAACCCACCCCGGCCTCGTCCGCGCGCGCGCGCCACGGGTCGGCACGGACCTCGTCGGGTGCCAGCTCGCGCTTCAGCGCCGCGAGCACGCGCCACTCGAGAGGGCTCAGGTCGATGATGTTGGTGTCGAGCACCTCGCCGAGCTCGTCGGACCGGCTGCCGGGCTCCATCCCTCGGCGCCGCAGGTGGCCGACGCCCAGCGCGAACAGGCGCTTGGCCGGCATGATCCGGAACGCCTGCGCCCCGACCCGCTCGGCGAGCACCTCGCAGTGCCGCTGCATCGAGAAGCCTTGCGGCACCTTCAGCGTCGTCCAGAGCCGGTAGACGGAGCCGGGAGTGTCCGCGTCGGTGGAGCGGATCACCACGTGCCCGGAGAAGGGATCCTCCGCGGCGAGGAATTCGAAGGCCGCGTCGAGCCGATCGGCCGGAACCTGCCACGCGACGAGGGCCCCCGGCGCGAGGTTCGTCGCCATCAGCGTCTGCCGAATGCGCCGCACGACACCGGCGTCGAGCATCGCGCGCAGCCGCTCGAGCACCGTGTCGAGCGGCAGGCCGCTCAGCCGCGCGATCTCGGTGAAGGGCGCTTCGTGGAACCCGGCGACGCGATCCTCGCTCACGGCGAGGATGCGGGCGTTGACCGGGTCGCTGATCTCGGTGGAGAGGAGGGAGGACGGCATGCTCAAAAGTAATCAGCCGTCGTACCCCTCCACCGTCGTCAGTATCCCGACAACCGGTTGCGGACGTCGCGCGAGCCGGCCATGACGCCCGCGGCGACCGAGATGCCGAAGGAGAGGGCGGTGCCGGTCCCCACGAAGGGGATGATGGCGACCAGCGGAAGCGCCAGCAGCGCGGCGCCGACGCCCGCGACGATCGGCGCGAGCCTGGTGTGGACCGCGTCCACGTAGCGCAGGCGTCCGTGGACGAACGACCGGGCCTGGGTATATCCGACGATCGCGAGCACGGCGCTCGCGAGGAAGCTCAGAAGGAAGATCACAGGGGATACCTCGACGAAAGGGATGCGCTTTCCCGTACGCCTCGCGCCGATCCGAGTTTCAGCGGCGCGCTGGCCGGCGCGTCGATCCGTTTCTAGCTTATCGCGCACCCCACTCCGGTCAATCGCATGATCACGCTCCGCGTTACACGCCACGATCGCAACGAGGCGCTCCTTGCCGAGTGTCTGAGCGACGTGATCCCGGCGCGCGGGGAGGTGCTGCAGCTGGACACGCTCGAGGCGGACGGCAGCACGAGTCGCGGGACGATGTGGCGCGTCGTGGCGGTGACCGTGCACGTGCCGTCGCTGCAGTCCGCGGCGCCGCTCGACGGCGTGCCGCTCCGCGTGCGAACCGTCGAGGTGAGCGTGCTGCCCGACGTGTCGCTCCTCCCCGTTCTGGAGGCCGCGGCCGCCGAGGTGCTCTCCGAATCACGATTGTGACGGGACGACCTGCCCGCGCCCGCTTCGCCCGCTAAGTTGCGGGTGTGACCCGCCCCGCCTCGCCGACCCGCATCGAACCGGGCACGCCGCGTCCGCTCCGTGCCTCCGGCGATCTCCATCGCGTCACGCACACGCTCCCCGAGCACCTGGCCGACTGGCAGCTCCCCCCTGGCTGGAGCTGGGGCGCCGAAGGCGTGTGGGACGAGCACCGCCACTTCCAGGAGATCGTCGACGCGCTGGATCGCTCGCTGTCGCTCGTGAGCGCGCCCGACGCCGCGCACGCACAATGGCTCGAGGCGGAGGCGCGCGGGCTCGCGCACCGCAATCATCCCGCGGCGCCGACCACCTATCACTACTGGACCTCCTATCAGGAGAGTCGGCGCGGTCCGGGGTATCTCAGGCGCTGGATCGCGGGCGAGACGATCGGCGCGAGACTCGCCCGCGCCGGAGCCGACGACGTGCCCGCCGTGCTGCGCGTGGTGCGGGAGCTCGGGTCGGCGCTGGCGTACCTGCACGACGCGGGCACCGTGCACGGCGCGATCTCGGTGGAGACGGTGTGGACCACGCCGATGGGGCGGCTCTGGCTCCTCGGCTGGCAGTGGGCCGTGCCGCTCGCGGACGTTCCCGAGGGGCTGGCGCCCGACGCGACCAAGATGCCGCTGCCCCCCGAGTGGGGCGACTCGTGGGCGCCGACCGCGGCGAGCGACCAGTGGCAGCTCGCCGCCCTCTGCTTCAACGCGCTGACGGGCGAGGCGCCACCGCGACGCGACGTTCCCCCCATCACGCTCGTGCGCCCCGACGTCCCGCCGTCCGTGGCGCAGGTGATGGACAAGGCGCTACACCGCGACCCCACGCAGCGGTTCAGCAGCGTCGGGTCGATGATCCGCGCCATGGACCGCATCGTCGGCAGCCGCACCGTGCTCACGCTCAGCGGCGAGCACACCGCGGCAGCGCGCGAGTCTCCCGAGGTCCGCCTCCGCTGGGCGCTCGCCGACGACTACGAGGTGATCGCGCCGCTCGGCGCCGGGAGCTTCGGCTCCGTCTGGCGCGTGCGCGACCTGTCGCTCGGCCGCGAGGTCGCGCTCAAGCTGCTGCACCCGCACGTCGCGCGCGACGAGCGCGCGGTCGGCCGGTTCCGCCGCGAGGCGCGACTGGCCGCGCAGCTCGCGCACCCGGCGATCGTGCCGATCTACGACTGGGACAGCCGCGGCGACGTGGCGTGGTACACGATGGAGCTCGCCGAGAACGGCTCGGTGGGGGACCTCATCGCGCGCGCCGGCGCGCGCTCGATGGCCGAGCTGGCGCCGCAGGTGGATGGTGTGCTGAGCGGTCTCGCCGCCGCGCACGCGGTCGGGATCATCCATCGCGACCTGAAGCCCGAGAACCTGCTCATCGATCGATACCGGCGGTGGCGCATCGCGGACTTCGGCATCGCCAACCCGACCGGCGAGGAGACGACCGGCGCGTCGGGCACGCCGGCCTTCTCGCCACCGGAGCAGCTCCTCGGCGAACCGCAGGAGGCGCCGGCGGACTGCTTCTCGCTGGCGGCGATCGTCGTGTTCGCCCTCACCGGCGAGGCACCGTTCGGCGACACCGATCCGAAGACGATCCTGGCGCGCGAGCTCGCCGGCAAGATCGAGCTCTCGTCGTTCCCGCCCGAGATCGCCGCGTGGCTGGGGCGGGCCTTCTCGCCGGACCCCGACGACCGCTTCCCCGACGCGGCGGTGATGCAGACCGAGTGGCGCGTCGCGGCCGGCGTCGTGCTCGAGCGCGAGCGGCGGCTTCCCTGGTGGCGGCGCATCTTCGGCGCGGACGAGGCGGGAGACGGCTGGTGGCGCGATGGAGCGCCGGTCACGGAGTGAGCGCGCACGCGCTCTGCAACGACTGGCGCGCATGACGACCCAACGATCCATCAATCCGGCCACCGGCGAGACGGTGGCCGAGCATCCGGCGCATTCGGCGCCCGAGCTCGAGCGGCGCGTCTCGCTCGCCGCCGACGCCGCGGCGCGTTGGCGACGCACGCCGGTTTCCGAACGCGCCGCCGTCGTGGGGCGATTGGGCGAGTTGCTCGACGCGGAGAAGGCGCGCCTCGGCCGGCTCATGACGCTCGAGATGGGCAAGCCGATCCAGGCGGCGATCGACGAGGCCGCGAAATGCGCCGCCGGCTGCCGCTTCTACGCCGAGCACGGACCCGCGTTCGTCGCCGACACGGTGATCGACGACGACGGACATCGGTCGTTCGTGTCCTACGATCCGCTGGGCGTCGTGCTCGCGATCATGCCGTGGAACTTCCCGTTCTGGCAGGTCATCCGATTCGCCGCGCCGGCGCTCGTCGCCGGAAACGTGGGGCTCCTCAAGCATGCGTCGAACGTGCCGGGCTGCGCGCTCGAGCTGGAGTCGCTCGTGCGGCGAGCCGGCGCACCCGACGGGGTGTTCCAGTCGCTGCTCATCCGCAGCGACGAGGTCGCCGGGCTGCTCGCCGATCCGCGTATCGCGGCGGCGACGCTGACGGGCAGCGAGGGTGCGGGACGCAGCGTCGGGCGCAGCGCCGGCGAGCATCTGAAGAAGACCGTGCTCGAGCTCGGAGGGAGCGACGCCTTCGTCGTGATGCCGAGCGCGGACCTCGACCGCGCGATCGAGACGGCGGTCAAGGCGCGCACGATCAACAACGGCCAGAGCTGCATCGCTGCCAAGCGCTTCATCGTGCATCAGGCGGTCGCCGAGCGATTCCTCGATGGCTTCGCGGCGGGGATGCAGGCGCTGCGCATCGGCGACCCGATCGATCCGTCGACTCAGCTCGGACCGCTCGCGTCGGTGCGGCTCGCCGAGGAGCTCGAGGTGCAGGTGCAGGAGTCGGTGTCGCGCGGCGCGCGGCTCGTGTGTGGCGGGCGCCGCGCCGCGGCCGGCAGTGCGTTCTTCGCGCCGACCGTGCTGACGGACATCCCAGCCGACTCGCCCGCCTATCGCGACGAGCTGTTCGGACCGGTGGGCTGCGTGTTCGTCGCGCGTGACGTCGGCGACGCGATCCGCATCGCGAATGACACCCGGTTCGGGCTCGGCGCGAGCGCGTGGACCAACGACCCCGCCGAGCAGGAGCGCTTCGTGCGCGAGCTCGACGCGGGAAGCGTCTTCGTGAACGACATGGTCGTCTCGGACCCGCGCTTCCCCTTCGGCGGCGTGAAGGCGTCGGGCTACGGCCGCGAGCTCAGCGACGTGGGGCTGCGGGAGTTCGTGAATGTGAAGACGGTGCGGGTGAACGTGGGAGCGACCGATCGAGGAGCCAAACGGAATACGGAGTAGCACTGGTTGTCGGTTCATCGGTTGACGGTAGAAACCGTCAACCGCCGAACGGCGGCGCAGCCGCCCGGAGCCTCACCCGCACCGTCGTTCCCTTCCCCAGCTTCGATTCGATCGTCACCGTCCCGCCCCACCCCTCGACCAACCGCCGCGTGATGGCGAGCCCGAGGCCGCTCCCCGACGTGCGCGTCGAGAAGTGCGGCTCGAAGATGCGGGGCAGCACCTCCTCCGCGATGCCGATGCCGTCGTCGGCGACGGCGATCTGCACCGCGGGGGCACTGTCGTCGAGCCGGTCGTCGCACACGGTGGCCGTGACGACGGTCGCCTTCGCGAGCCGCGCGTTCTCGAACAGGTTGAGCAGCACCTCGCGTAGCTCGTCTCCTCGGCCGAGCGCCAGCGACGGCTCGCCCTCGACGCGGCACCGCCAATCGACGGTGCCCTCGCCGAGCGTCTCGAGCGTCACGACGTCGCGCACGATCGCTGCCACGTCGGTCGGCTCGGCAGGGGGACGCTCCTCGGGTGCGCCGCCGTAGCGGCTGAACGACCGCGCGATCTCGTCGAGCCGGTCGATCTCGTTGAGGATGCGCGTCACGTTCTGATCGAGCACGTGGTCGAAGTCCGCGCGACCGCGCGCGCGGCGCAGGTGCTGAACGCCGAGCCGGATCGGCGTGAGCGGGTTCTTGATCTCGTGCGCGACCTGCCGCGCCATCTCGCCCCACGCGAGCACGCGCTGCGCGTGCGCGAGCTCGGTGACGTCGTCGAGCGTGAGCACCGCACCGCCGCTCGAGAGCCGCGAGAGCTGACCGCGCAATGAGCGGCCGTCGCGCTCCATGTCGAACGCGTCCTCGAGGGCCTCACTGCGCAGGAATCCGGCGAGGCGGGCCGCCACCGCGGCGGTCGGCATCCGGCTCACCGGCTCGCCGGCGCGCGGGACGTCGCCCAGCAGCGTCTCGGCCCGCGGGTTGGCGAGGATGACCCGTCCCTGCTCGTCGACCGCCACCACGCCGCTGGCCACGGTGCGCAGCACGGCGTCCGTTCGTCGCTGCGCCTCCTCCAGCGCCGCGCGGCTCGCGCCGAGATCCTCGGCCATCGCCTCGAAGGCGCGGAAGACGGGGAGGAACTCGCTCGTCGGCTCGCCCTCGAAGGGCAGCTCGCGCTCGCCGCGCGCCACGGCGCGCGCCGCCGTGCGCAGTGCGCCGATCGGACGCGCGAGCTGCCGCGCCGCGAGGGCGCTCAGCCAGAGTGCCGCGACCGCGCCCACGGCCGTGGCGAACAGCACGAGCACGCCGAGGTCACGTCGGCGGCGATCGAGCTGCACGTCGTCCACGCGCGCCGGCGCCGCGAGCACGATCGAGCCGCGCGAGCCGGGCATCACGCGATACCCCATCATTCCCGTCGCCCCGGCGAGCGGCTCCGACCGCGTGGCGCTCACCTCGTCCGTGACGAGCACGCGATAGACGTCGGGACGCAGGAGGGCGCCGAGCGGCGCGAGCTCGGCGAACAGCGAATCGCTCGCGTCAACGAGCACGCCCGCGTTGTAGAACAGCAGCTTCGTGTCGAGGCGCATGCTCTCGCGCCGCAGCCAGTCGGGTTGCCGCCGGTCGCCCGCGACGGCGCGAATCGTTTCGCTGACGAGCAGCCGCCGCGACTGCTGCGCGTCGTTGTAGAGCTGCTGCCAGCTCCACACCGCGAACGCGGCCGCCGGCACCAGGAAGAACAGGAACAGCGCCAGCGAGAGCCGCGTGCGATAGCTGCGCACGCGGCGGCGTCGCATGCGCACCCAGCGTCCCACGCGGCCGTCGGCCGTGGCCGCGAGGAGCCACACGAGCGCGACCGCCGCGAGGTCGATCAGGAGGAGCAGCCCGCCGCGCGGGATCAGCGAGTCGAGCCCGCGGAGGTCCACCTCGACGTGGGCGCGCGCTGCGCCCTCCGGTCCCTGCACCGGCCAGTCGCCGTGCAGCTCGGTGCCGCTTCGCCGCCAACGGATCGACTCTCTCGGCTCCAGCGGGTCGCCCACGACCTGCACGTCGTAGGGCGGCTCGTTCGCCTCGCCAGGCGAGAGCCCGTACCAGCGCGAGTACGCGTCGCTGCCGATCAGCCGCGTGCGCGGTGCCACGAGGATGGTCAGCGCGCCGCCGCGCATCGGCACCGCCACGACGCGCACGCCGTAGGGCCCGGCCTTGAAGTCGCTCTCGACGGCGCTGCCCTTCTGGGCTTCGAGCGCCGCGAAGCGCACGGTGTCCCATGCGACGTTGAACGGGGCCGAGCCGAACGTGGCGATCGGCTGCTCTCCCTCCCAGGACGACAGCGCCACCGGATAGCCGGACGCGGCGAGATCGGACGTCACGTAGCGCTGGAGCAACGCCTGCGCGGTTCGGGGCAGCGTGTCCCCCTGCAGCCGCAGCGCCAGACGATCCGTCAACGCGGATGCCGCCGAATCTGGCCCGGCGAGCCCACGCACGTCACGCTCGGCCAGCTCCACGCGCCCGCGCGACGTGCTGCCCCACACCACGGTGGTCGCCGCCAGCGCGGCCACCGACGCGGCGGAGAGCAGCCAGTTGCGCCGGCGGCGCGTCGCGACCAGCGCGCCGATGGCGGCGACCCACAGCAGCGCGTACCACTCGGGCCACTGGCCGGGCGCCATCCAGACGAGCGGCGCGACGATCGCGGCGAGCATCGCGAGCGCGGGGCCGGCGGCGGGATCCACGCTCCGTCGGCCGACGAGCGCGGCCCGTCCGCCCCACGCGGCGATGACGAGCAGCGTCGTCGCGGCGAGACAGAGCGGGATCTCCCAGATCAACCAGAGCGCGACCCCCGCGCCGTCGGCCGGCGGATGGATCCCGCGCGAGAGCGTGCGCACGAAGTACGGGCCGAGCAGCGTCCCGACGATGCCGATCGCGGCTCCGACGGCCCGAGGAGGACCTCGGCGTGCGCGACGGACCACGAGCAGCGCGGCGAGCAGCGCCGTCGCCGACGTGAGCGTCAGCGCCGCGGCGTTGGATGTGAAGGATCCGCCGCCGGCGAGGTAGTACACCGAGGCGTCGAACAGTCGCGATCGGGTCGAGAAGGCGCTGAGCGGCACGACCGCGATGCACCGGAGCGCGACGAGCACGACGCCGGCAGTGGCGAGCGCACCCGCCTCGCGTCGCGACGCGGCCACGAGGAGCGCGACGAGCGCCACCAGGAGCGCCACGCCCACCCGTACCCGTGCGCGCTCGCGCATGCGGAACCGCACTTCGTCGGCCGAGGGCACGAGCGCGCGGGCGACGAACAGCGGCCGTCCCCCATCGGTGTAGCGCAGCGCGTCGGCGCCGGCAGAGTCGTCGGGCGCCGAGAACACGAACCCCTCGGTGACCTCGCTTCCCGGAAGGCGTTGCGCGATTCCGCGAACGAGGCGATCGGGCGGCGGCGACACGTGGAGCAGCGACGTCGCGACGGCGCGCCGGCCGGCGCTGTCGGACGCGGCGTACAGCGTGAGACCGAACGGCGTCGTCACCACCCCCGACGGACCGACGAGCGCCCGGGGGTTCGCGTGCAGCGTGCCGGCCCAGCCGAGCAGCGTGTCGGCGTGCACCACGAGCGCGCTGCGGCGCACGTTGTCGCCGATGATGCGCGCGAGACGGCGTGACAGCTCGTCGGGCGTGCCGACGAACCGCCGGGCTCGGACCGCCGCGTCGCGGAGGGTGGCGAGCTCGGCGTCGACGCGCGAGGCGAGCAGCGCGCGTTGGTCGGCCGACTGCTCGGCGCCGACCACCGCCGGCGCGGCCGAGAAGCGCGCCAATCGTTGCTGGGCGCGCGTCGCCATGAGCGCGAAGGTGAGCAGCGCCGCGCCCGAGACGAGCAGGGCGGGGCGCAGGCTGCGAGGCGTGAATCGCAGCGTCCCCGCCAGACCCACCGCGGTGGCGAGGAGGCAGGCGGCTAGATAACCTACGCGCGGCGTGGCGAGCCATCCGCTCGCCGACAGGA
>DASTSX010000344.1:0-11792 GCA_035760455.1 Gemmatimonadaceae bacterium
GTCGTCCCCGCACTCGTCACCGGGCTGCGCGCCGAGCGCGAGGAAGGCGGCGTGCACGTGTTCCGCACGGCGGCGGGCCTCCCGGTGCTCGTCCGCCGGAAGGCCGGCGCGATGGTCCACGCCGGCGTGTACGTGCTGGGCGGCGGTCGCGACGAACCGACCGCGCACGCGGGGCTGACGTCGCTTCTCGTGCGCGCCGCGCTCAAGGGCACCGTGCGGCGCTCGGCGCTCCAGATCGCCGAGGAAGCGGAGCTGCTCGGAGGCACGGTCACGGGCACCGCGGGGGTCGAGAGCTTCGGCTGGATGATCAACGTGCCCGCGCGCTACGCGCCGCAGGCGGTCGAGCTGTTGGCGGACGTCGTGCAGCACGCGACGTTCCCGGACGAGGCGGTGGAGACGGAGCGCGCGATCGCGCTGGCGGATCTCGTCGCCCTGCGTGACGACATGTACCGCTATCCAGTGCGTCTGGCGACGCAAGCGGCGTTCGCCGGCCATCCGTACGGCGTGCCGGCGACGGGCGACGAGCGCACGCTTCCGACGATCACGGCGGAGATGCTGCGCGAGTGGCATCGTGCACGCGTGCTGCATTCGCCGGCGCTGATCGCGCTCGTGGGCGACGCGGAACCCGCCGAGCTCGCGGCGCTGGCCGCCGGCGCGTTCCGCGAGCTGCGCGGGGGCGAGGTCACGCCGCTCGAGCCACCGGGGTGGCCGTCGGGGCTCGTGCAGCGCGTCGAGCAGCGGGAGAAGGCGCAGACCGCGCTCGCGCTGATGTTCGCCGGTCCCTCGCGCCGCGACGACGCGCGCTTCGCGACGGCGATGATCGCCGGCGTGGCGAGCGGGCTCGGTGGCCGGTTCTTCGACGAGCTGCGCGACAAGCAATCGCTCGGGTACACGGTCCACGCCTTCGCGACGGAGCGCGCGCTCGCGGGCTCGTTCGTGTCCTACATCGCGACGTCGCCGGAGAAGGAGGAGGTCGCGCGGCGCGGCCTGCTGAACGAGTTCGCGAAGCTGCGCGACGAGCCGGTCCTCGCGAGGGAGCTCGAGCAGGCGCAGACCTACGCGCTCGGCGTACACGCCATCCGCCAGCAGAGCGGCGGCGCGGTGCTCGGCGAGCTGGTGGACGCGTTCCTGTTCGGCCGGCTGGCCGAGCTGGACGAGTTCGAGGCGCGCGTACGTGCGGTGAGCGCGGAGCAGATGCGCGCGATCGCGCGGGCGTACTTCGTGGAGGGGTCGAGGGTGGAGGGGATCGTCAGGGGGAAGTGAACTGCTACGGCGAGTATCCGGTACGACTGACGTACCCGGTACTCGGTACCGGTCGGACGCTCCCGGAGTCCGCCCTGAAGTGCAGATCCCTCGACTCGCTGCGCTCGCTCGGGATGACGGCGAGCGCCAGCGCTCCGGTCATCAAGGCGCGCCGTCGAGGGATCTGCACATTCGGTCATCCCGAGCGCCGTCGAGGGATCCGCAGATTCCGTCATCCCGAGCGCCGTCGAGGGATCCGCAGATTCCGTCATCCCGAGCGCAGTCGAGGGATCCGCACCGTACCTGCTTGGTGGCCGACCGGATTTCCGGGAGCGTCGCGCCGCTACCGGGTACCGCGTACTCCAGTACCGGGTACTCGCCGTCGCAGCTGCCTCACTGGACCCTCAAACTCGGCGCCGCCACCCTCGCTTCCCGCACTCCGCGCAGCGCCGACATCACTGCGTAGGTGGCGCGGCGGAGATGTCCGTCGGGGGCGCGGAGGCCGGTGATGTTTCCGTAGTCACCCGCCTCGCTCACGATCAGCCCCTTGATCGTCGGGCGGCTCGTCGCCCAGGCGAGGGCGGCCCACACCGCGCGCTCCTGACTGACCTCGCCGTGTGCCTCGGGAAAGCCGCCGGCGGCGAAGACCCAGTGATCCTTCGTCGAGCGCGACTCGCGCATCCAGCGGTCGGCGGCGTGCGTGGCCGCGTCGAGGGTGCGCACGCCGGTGCGGGACGGGAAGAGCGTGAAGCCCACGACGTCCACCGGCGAGCCGGGGGCGGCGGCCCATGCGTAGAGCGTGCTGTCGCGCCGGTCGTAGGCCGACGCGGACACGCCGATGCGCGTGCGCGGCCTGATGCCCTTCGCGATCGCCGAGGCGCGGGCGATGTAGCTCTGCCAGAACTGCGGCGCGCGCTGGCCCGCGGCGCGCGTGCCCGAATCGTACGGATCCTCGGCGGGAATCAGGATGTCGGGGCGCAGCCGGCGCACCACGCCGTCGATCGTCCGCAGGCGGCGCGCGTCGTTGAACGTGCGGCCCGGCAGCGGCACGAGTGGCTGCGGATAGCCGAGCGTGACGATGAGCTGCGTGTTCTCGCGGCGGATCAGATCGAGCGCGTTCGTCAGCGAGTCGAGCGCGAGCCCGCTCATCTCTTCCGGGACGATGACGACGCTGACCACCGACACCTCCAGCGTGTCGGCGAGCCGGATGTCGTTGCGGATCGCGACCGGGGGCGGCGGACCGGTGAGATCGGGGAACAGCTTGAGGCCGATCTCGAAATCGCCGTCGGGGCGCTCCTGCAGCTTCTCGGTGCGCGGGTCGTGGATGCGGTAGGAGTTCACCGCTTCCACGGCGGGCGTGAGCTGCGTGATGAAGATGACCACCCACGCGCCGGCGGCGAAGGCGAGGACGAGCCGGAAGGTCGCCGTCGTCCGCCGCAGCGCGGGGAAGGCGGGCGCGATCATCGGCACGAGCACGAACAGCGGTGAGCTGATCACCGTGGACGACGTCAGCAGGAACGAGAACGTACCCGTCGTCGCCGCGAGGAAGAGCAGCGCCGGCGCGGGGAGGATCGTACCCGTCGCCGCGATGGAGCGCAGCACGGCGTCCACCGCGATGAGGACGTCGTACGCCGAGATGAAGAACCCGAAGAACGGGTTCACGAGGCGGCGCGTCGCCGCGTAGAGCGCCTGGAGCGCGAACAGCGTCAGCGTGAACGGCCAGAGCCAGTCCACCTCGGCGACCGAGCGGCCCGTGATCGCGTTGGTCGTCGCGAGGTGGATCACGAGCGACGGCAGCAGCAGGAAGCCGGCGAGCGCCGTGAGCGCCACGAACGGGCGCGGCAGGGTCCGCACCTGCACGATGCGGCTCGTGAGCGCGACGTCCCAGATGAGGACCGTGACGACGAGCAGCACCTGCAGCAGCGGGAGCAGGGTCCGCATCTAGCCGCGAACCTTCGTCTCGCTGGCGACGGTGGCCGGCGTCAGGCGGCGCACGAAGACGTCGAGCGCCTTGAGGGCGCCCGCCGCGTCGCGCGTGATGACATCGACGAGCGCGAGACCGCGATCGGGGAAGGAGTGCACGCTGAGGTGACAGGGATCGAGCAGGAGGATGGCGGCGACGCCACCGTCCGCTCCAGTTCGCACGACGGGTGCCGTCGCGCCGCCGAGCCCCGCCGCACTCGCCGCCGCGATCAGGAGTCCACTGAGCAGGGGTGCGTCGCGCAGGGCCCCCGAGGCGACGCCGCTCAGATCGGCGGTGAGATGCGAGAGGGGCCCGACCTCGGTCACTGCGCTGCCCTCGGCGGCGCAGGGCGCGGCGGGCCCGCCGTCCGGGCAAGCGACCGATGGCCGTTCGGGCCGACGGCGCGGACCGCCGCCCATGCGTCGTCGAGCTGGACGCCGAGCACGTATCGCGTCGCCGCGCCGATGGGGATGACCCGCTCCCAGGTGGGCGCGGTCGTGCGGCGCACGAGCACCTCGTAGCTCGTCGCTCCCCGCACCGGCCGCCAGGTGAGGGTCCACGCCTGGCCGCCCGACGCCGCCTCGCGCTGGAACAGCACGGTGTCCGGCGTCGCGGGGGCGGCCGCGACCGAGACCACCGTGGCGGCGTTGAGCCGCGCCACCTGAGCGACGTAGCCGAAGTTCACGTGTGCGAGGTCGTCCGTGGGCAGGTGCTGGCGCTTGGTGTTCTCGAGCCGCTCGGTGAAGCGAAGTCCGGGCCAGCCGGCGCGCACGAACGGCGCGTGATCACCCCCGCGGCCGATGCGGTCGAGCCGCCAGGTCGGCCGCACCTCGAAGGCCGGCAGGTAGAGCGCCCCCACGGCCCACGTGTGGCGGCCGAGCTCCCGGCTGCCGCCGCTGTCCGGATCGGCGGCGAAGATGCGCACGCTCGTCGAGTCGGTGGAGCCGTCCTCGGCCACGACGTTGCCGACGATGTCGTCGGTCATCGCCGCGACGACCTGCTTCCCCTCGCGCCGCATCCGCTCGGCGAGATGCGTGGAGCCGAGCAGCCCCTGTTCCTCGCCGGCGTAGAGCGCGAAGACGATCGTGGCCTCGAGCCCGCGCGGGTAGCGCGCGGCGACCACGCGCGCCAGCTCGAGCACCGCCGCGGTCCCGGAGCCGTCGTCGTCGGCGCCGGGCGCATCGCTCGTCGCGTCCCAGGCCGCGTCGGCCGCCGCGCTGCAGATGCACGAGTCGTAGTGGCCGCCCATCACGACCACGCGCGTCGTGTCACGTCCCGGCAGGACGCCGAGCACGTTGACGACGTTCGCGGTGAGCCCCGTGGGATGGCGGGGCATCGCGATGACCGCCGCATCGTACTCGACGCGGAGGCATCCGCCGCAGTCGCGCGAGATCGCCTGGAGCTGCGCGTGCAGCCACCGCCGCGCCGCGCCGATGCCGCGTGTCGGCGAGAGCGTGTCGGAGAGCGTGTTACGCGTGCCGAACGCGACGAGCGTGGAATCCGTCGCGCGCAGGCGCTGCGGCGAGACGTCGGCCAGCGCGGCGGCCAGCTGCGGATCGCGACGCAGCCCGATCCGCGGGTCGGCCGCCCAGCTCGAGGCCGGCGAGAGGAGCAGCCCCGATGGCCCGGGCACGATCTCGGTGTGGGTGGTCGTCGTGGTGCACGCGCCGGCCGCCACGGCCAGCATCGCGCCCGCGCGACGCAACGCGCGCCGGGCGCCGTGGGCGCGCGCGGCGGAGATCCGTCGTCCACTCCCGCTCACAGTCGTCACGTCGCCTCCGCTCGAGATCGTCCCGACACGCCAAGCTAGGCCGCGGTCCCGCGGGCGACAAGCAACGCGGCGGTGAACCGGTGCGCGAGCGAGGTGTATCATTCACGACGATGACCCCACGACCCACGCTCGGCAGCATCCCCAACATCATCTCCTGCTCGCGGCTCGCGCTCGCGGCGGGCTTCGTCGCGTCGAGCGCGACGGAGACGCAGGTGGGGATCATCGGCGCCGCCGCCGTCACCGACTTTCTCGATGGGTGGGTGGCGCGACGGGTGAAGGCCACGTCGCGCATCGGCGCCATGCTCGATCCCATCGCCGACCGCTTCTTCGTGCTGACCGTCGTGGCGACGATGCTCTTCACCGGCCGGATCAGCACGACGGAATACTTCGTGATGATCACGCGCGACCTCGCGACGGCGGTCGGATTCATCGTCGCGCGCGCCGTGCCCTGGCTGCGAACGGTCACCTTCCAGGCACGCGTCTCGGGGAAGGTCGTCACGGTGCTGCAGCTGGTCACGCTCGCGGCGCTGCTCCTGACGCCGAGGCTCGCCCCGTGGCTGGTGGCCGCGGTCGGGGTGGCCTCGGTGCTCTCGATCGCCGACTACACGCTCGCGCTCTGGCGCGCACGCGCGCGGTGAGCGCGCGCGGCGCGCGTTTGGGGGCGGTCGCAGTGCTCGTGCGGCTCGCGACGGTCCCCGTCGGCGCGCACGCGCAGCAGCGCATCGCGCTCGCGCCCGAAGTGCGGCTGGACGTGCTGGAAGGGCGGCCGTCGTCGGTGCAGGGCGCCGTCGGCGTGCAATTCCCGTCGGGCTACTACGTGCGCATCGGCGTGCTCGCGGGCGCCGGCGCGACGCTGGAGCGCGACGGAACGTCGCGCGCCGCGGGGCGGGTCGACGTGCTCGCGCGATTCCTCCTCGATCCCTTCCGTCAGTCCCGCTGGGGCTTCTCGGCGGGCGCGGGAGTGAGTCTGCGGGCCGACCCGGGAGACCACGCGCGGCCGCGACTGTTCGCGGCGCTCGATCTCGAGGGCCGCCGGGCGCGACGCGGGTTCACCCCCGCGGTGCAGATCGGCCTGGGGGGCGGCGTGCGCGGAGGGATCGGGCTCCGCTGGAGCGGTCGAACCGCCCGGTGACGCGCGAGGATACGCAAACGCCCCCGTGAGATCCGGGGGCGCGTCGTATCCTTCAGGAGTCGGAACTCAAGCGGCGGAGGCCGCGTTGCTCTCGGTCCGAGACTTCGGCGGCTGCGCGAAGCGCAGTCCCAGAGTCTTCAGCTCCTCGATCTGCTGCTCGCTCAGTTCGGGGAACCGCTCCGTCATGTACTTGATCGTCTCGCCGAACCACTCCTCGACGTGCTCCGGATCGGCACCGACGACGCCGCAGCGCATGATGTGCTGGAAGAGCTCGTCGCGGGCCTGCTCGAAGGGCGAGGGCTCGGTGGGGCCGGCATAGCGGCGCGCCCCGGAATTTCTCTGCTGTTTGGCCATGTAGTGGGCTAAAGGGTTGAAGTCCAACAAAGCAATGTAACCAGATGGTGGACGCGATCACAGTCGCGACCCTCGGCTTTCTTCCGGGCGTCCCTCAGCCGTGCAGCGCCGCCGCCCCGATGAACTCGAGCAACACTGAGACCACCGTGCCGGGCGCTTCCTCGGGGACGAGACGCCCCACTCCAGGCAACCGGACCAGACGGGAGCCCGGGATCGCGTCCGCGAGGCGATCGGCGAACCGGGGACCGACCCAGGGGTCCTGATCGCCCCACAGGATCAGCGTCGACTGGGGCAGTGAGCCGAGCTCGGCGTCCTCCATGTCCTCGTCGTCGATCGACCGCGCGAGGAGCAGGAGGTGATTGAGACCCTCTTCACCCACATAAGGTGCCAGATAGCGCGCGACGAGCTTGTCGGGCATGCTCGCCTCGTTGGCCACGCTCCGGCGCAGCACCTCGCCGAGGATGGGCGCGGCGCCGAGGATGCCACGCGAGGCGCGGAAGGCGAAGCGGGCGGTGTTGCGCTGCAGCTCGGTGATGTCGCCCGCCGGCACCTCGTCGAGGGCGATCGGGTTGATCAGCAGCAGCCGCTCGACGCGCTCGGGGCGCGTGGAGGCGAGCCGCAGCGCGACCGCGCCGCCGAGGTCCACGCCGACCACGGTGGCCTTGGGCAGACGGAGCGCGGTCAGCGCACGATCGACGAGCTCCGCCTGCGCGGCGATGCCGAAGTCGGCGTCGAAGGGACGGTCCGACTCGCCGTACCCGAACATGTCGATGGCGAAGGCCGTCCGATTCGCCAGTGCGATCTCGGGCGCGATGTTGCGCCAGAGGAAGCTCGACGTGCCGAAGCCGTGGAGCATCACGATCGGCGCCCCCCCGTGGCCGTAGCGCTCCACGTGCATTGACCCAGGACCGACGGGGATGCGCAGCAGATCAGCGTCGATGGGGACCTTCCTTCTCGCTCGGGTGTCGAATCGGGCAAGTGCCAGTGCGGCCGCGTCCGTCTGCCGCACGCATGCTCATCAGACGCGACCGCCTGGTCAAGGCTGGCACCGCCAATGCACGCCTCGCGCCGTGCCGCGTGATCCTCGGGCGGGTCGCGCGTCGATTGTGTGGTCGTCCGCGATCCGGCTAGTTTTCGCCGCATCCCGGTGAGTGCGTGAGTGCGTGAGTGGGAGAGTGCGGCGGCCTTGGCGGGCCTGGGCCTCCCGGGGTCGACACTCGCTCACGCACCGGCGCACTCACGCACTCACGAGCTTCACCCATGTCCGAGCAGACGTACGACGACGGGCGCGCCCGCAACCTCGAGGAGATCCTTCGAGCGCTCGCCGAGCGCATCCGGGAGCTGGACGAGCAGGGGCACCTCCTGGCGAACGCCAGCGAGCTGACCCAACTGCTGGGTGAGGCGCGAAGCGAGCTGTTTCACTACGAAGTCCGCGCGACCTACGACACCCCCGAAGTGGCGGACAGCCGCCGCATCGTCAACGACGCGATCCAACAGGCGGAGCAAGGGAACTCATGGCAAAGCAGCGAGGGGACGGAGGACGGGGACGACGCCCCGGAGTGGTGAGCTCGGCCAAGCGCGGCGGTCCGGGCCGGGGTTTCTGGCTCGGGCTGGGCTTCGCGGCCGTGCTGGGCATCGGGCTGCTCGGCTATCTGGCCACTCGTCCCAAGGTGGCCGTCAGCGCGATCGATCCGAACCTTCCGCCGATGAAGGCGGAGGGCTACGTGCTCGGGAGCCCGAGCGCGCCCGTCGAGGTGATCGAATTCGCGGACTTCGAGTGCCCCGGCTGCGGCCAGTTCGCGACCCTCACCGAGCCCGACGTCCGCACCAAGCTCGTGAACACGGGGAAGATCCGGATCCGGTTCATGGACTTCCCGCTTCCCATGCACCGGAACACGTGGGACGCCTCGCTCGCCGCGGCGTGCGCCAACGATCAGGGGAAGTTCTGGGAGCTGCACGACGTGATCTTCCAGAATCAGGATCGATGGAACGGTGAGGCGACGAACCGCCCGCGCTCCGTGCTCGCGGACCTGGCGAAGGGGATCGGACTCGACATGTCGAAGTACGACGCCTGCATGGACGCCGACACCCACCGCGCCAAGGTGCAAGCGCACCTGAAGGAAGCCGAGCGCCAACAGATCCAGCAGACGCCGACGTTCGTGATCGGCGGCAAGCGGATCCCGGGCGCGCTCCCGTACGACGCGTTCAAGAAGCTGGTGGACGAGGAGCTCGCGAAGGTCGCCGGCGGCGCGGATACGGCAGGCAAGGGCGTCCCCGCGCCCGCCGCGGACAGCGGCACCGCACCCAAGGCCGGCGCGCGATGAACAAGCGCATGCTGGTGGCGCTCGTCGCGCTCGCCGGCGTCTTCGTCGCGCTGTACCTCACGCTGTACAAGCTGGGCTACATCGGCACGCTCGCCTGCGCCGTCGGCTCGTGCGAGACGGTCCAGACGTCGAAGTGGGCGACGCTGCTCGGCTTCCCGGTCGGTGCGTGGGGGGTGGCGTACTACCTGGCCGTCCTGGCGCTCGCGCTCCTCGGCCTCGGCGGGCGGTACGCCGACTCGGTGCGGCTGTCCGACATACTCGTCGGGGTGACGGGCTTCGGGCTGCTGTTCTCGACCTGGCTGACGTACCTGGAGCTGTTCGTCATCCACGCGATCTGCCAGTGGTGCGTCGTCTCGGCGATCCTGGCCGCGATCCTCTTCGTCCTGAGCTGGCTCGACCGCCGCGACGTCGTGGCGCTGGCCGACGAGCATCTCACCGAAGTGGCGGAGCAGCTGCGCGAGGGCTCGTTCGGCGCGGGGATCCGGAACACGAGCGAGGTGGCGTTGCGGGCGGTCAGAGAAGAGAAGTGAGCGATGAGCAATGAGCAATGAGCAATGAGCTATGAGCCCTTAGCTCAAAGCTCAAAGCTCAAAGCTCAAAGCTCACAGCTCACAGCTCACAGCTCACCCTCAGCCGTTCCATCGCCACCCGCGCCGCCTCGGGCGCCGCGTGCGAGTGCCGCGACAGCTCGACCGACGCGATGCCGGCGAAGTGGACGTCGGCGAGCGCGCGCATGATGGCCGGCCAATCGAGATCGCCATCGCCGATCTGCAGATGCTCGTGCACGCCGTTACGCGTGTCGTCGAGATGGACGGTGCGAAGGGCGGGACCGTAGCGCCGGATCGCCTCCTGGGCCGAGATCCGCTCGGTGCAGGGAACGTGACCGACGTCGAGTGCGAGACCGAGGTCGGACATCGACGTCGCGTCGCGCAGCCGCTCCCAATCGGCGAGCGAGCCGACGAGCATCCCGGGCTCGGGCTCGAAGGCGATGCGGACGCCCAGCGGCGCGACGAGGTCCTGGAGCCGCACCACTCCCTCGGTCACGAAGCGCCAGGCGTCGTCGCTCGACACGCCGGCGGCGGGCACGCCCGACCAGAGGGAGATCGTGTCGGCGCCGAGCGCTACGGCGATCTGCGCACAGCGCTCGAGGAAGCGCAGTCGCCGCTCGCGGTCGGCGGCGTCGGCATCGACGAGCGTGGGGCGATGCTTGCGCCGCGGATCCAGCACGTAGCGCGCGCCGGTCTCGACGACGACGGCGAGATCGAGCCGCTCGAGCAGCGCGCGCGTCATGCGCAGCTCGGCGTCGGTGGTGTGGTCGGGCGGGAGATGGTTCGCGTCGGGCGTCAGCGCGACGGCGCGATAGCCAAGCTCCGCGATGACGTGCAGCGCGTCCTCGAGGCGGTGATGGGCGAAGCCGTTCGTGTTGTAGCCGAGCCGGAACGCGGCCTCGGACATCAGCGCTCGCCCGGCGCGCCAGCGGCCCAGCGGACCAGCGCGTCGTACTGCTTGTAGAGGTTCATCTCGCTCGAGCCCTCGGGGGTCTTGAAGAACAGGCCGAGCGCCGCGACCGGGCCCCACTCCCCGCGCCGCCGCGCGAGCAGCAAGAGCCGCGCGATGTCGAGCACGAGTGGAGCGGCGAGCACCGAGTCGGTGCCCTCCCACGTGAACTGCATGCGCATGCGGTGCCCACCCCAGCCGCGGAACTGGATGAAGTTCCACGCGACCTTGTGGTCGGCGAGCGGCTTGAAGTAGTCGATGCGCACGTCGCCGTCCGGCGCATAGCCGAGGATGCCCTCGAGCACACCCTTCTTCGACGTGATCTTGCTCGCCTTGTTCTCGGGATCGGCGAGCACGAGGCCGTCCGTGTTCCCGAGGATGTTGGTGCCGTACCATCCTTCGACCGTGAGCGCGCGGATCGGGAACATCGGCGCGAGCGCGGTCTTGAGGAGCGTCTCGCCCGTCTTGCCGTCACGTCCCGCGAGGGGAAGGCGCGCCTCGCGCGCCAGCTCGACGACCGCGGGGAGCGACGCGCCGGCCGACGGGGTGAAGTTCGCGTGCGGACAGCCGGCTTCGATCGCCGCCAGCGCGTACAGGCACGACGACGGGATGCGCGGATCGTCGTCGTCGAGGGCGCGGCGCAACTCGGCGGCATCCCACTCGAAGAGCGCGGGCGCCGGCGTCGGCTCGGTGGACGCGAGGTTCACGACGACCGTGGGCTCGCCCTGCGCGAAGGCGCGGATGTCGGCGACGAGCCGGTCGAGGACCTCCCGCGCACTCCCCGAGGCGGTGGTGGCGCGTTGATCGCCGGCGAGCGCGTCGATCGCGTCGCCGCCGCCGCGCAGCACGCCTCGGGTGATGACGATCCGCTCGAGATCGGGAAGGAGCGCGTCGATCGTCGCGGCCGGGAAGACGCCGACGCCGGCGAGCGTGGCGTGCGCGGACTGCGCGAGCGTGCCGGGCGCGAGGTCGCAGCCGCCGATGTCGACCTCGTCGAGCGACTCGAGGCCGAGGTCCTTGAACGGCTCCGCCTCGGTGAGCAGCGACTCGAGCGGGCTCACGCCGCGTCGTGCCGCGAGCACGCCGACGGCGAGCGTGGCGGCGATCGAGCCGCGGGCACCGACGATCCAGAGTTTCAACGGAGTACTGAAGGAGTGTGAGATTCGGTGTATGCGATGCGCACTGCGCGATGCGCGGTGCGGGCGTGCTACGTGATCGGGATGAGGGTGCGGCCCCAACGCGTGAGGGCGAGCAGGGAGATTAGCACCATGGCAGGCGCTGGCGCGCGCGCGCCGGCGATCGCGCCGTCGAGGGCAGGGATGGCGCGGATCAGCGCACCGACGGCCGGGCCGCCGGTGTTCGGCGCGGGACGCTCGATGGCGCGGCGAACCGCGGGACCGGTGAGGCCGGCGACGGCGGCCGACCACGCCAGTGAGGCGGGACCGCCGCGAATCGCCGTGGCGAGCAGCGCGCCGGCGACGAGCCCCGCGCCGGCGCGAAGCTCCGGCA
>DASTSX010000345.1:0-6070 GCA_035760455.1 Gemmatimonadaceae bacterium
AGCGTCAGGAAGTAGGTGACGACCTCGTCGATCGGATAGAGAAGGACGAGATCGTCGGCGGCCGCGCGCAGCGTCTCGGGCGCCAGCTCGATTGGTCCCGTGGCCTCGGTGTCGATCCGGCCGCCGTCGTGCTTCACGCCCACGGCGTCGAGGAACGTCGCCATCATCGGGCGGCGGGTGCCGAGGTGCAGGTCCACGAGGAACGCGCTCAACAGCTGGACGTCGTCCAGCGGCAGCCGGGCCGCCTCGGTGATCAGCTTCTGTCGTGGCCACGTGGCCACCGTCTGCGGCCGGAACTTGATGGCGCCCGCCACGGCGGCGCGCGTCGTCGCCTTCACCCAGCCGTTCTCGTCGTCGGTCATGGCCGCCGTGATCGCGGTGGCGCGCTCGTCGGGCGTCAGCGCCTTCCAGAGCTTCCGCACGGTGGTGGACGAGGGCGCCGCGGCGAGGGCGGCCAGGGCAGGGCGGAGGGCGGACGGGGGCATCAGGACAACGTAATCGGTCGGTCGAGAGCTGAAATACCACTGAAGTACCCGGTCCGACTGACGTAGCAGGTACCCGGTACCGGTGCGACGCTCCCGGGAAGGCCGCGCCGACGTGCAGATCCCTCGACTCGCTGCGCTCGCTCGGGATGACAGTCGCAGTCATCCCGAGCGCAGTCGAGGGATCTGCACCGTTCTTCATCGTGGCCGACCGGACTTCCGGGAGCGTCCAAGAGGTACTCGGTACCTGCTACGAAAGTACCGGGTACTTCAGCGGCAGTTGACGACAACGTCGAGTCCGCTCCGAGGTCCGGGACTTGCACCCCAGCGGCGTCGCCGCGCACCCAGGGCATCCGTCGAGCATGGGGCTTCGGCCCGCGTGTGCGGTCACTCGTTGTCCAATGATCCGAACCTCTCGTGCTTGAGCCCACTACGTCCCGCCTGACCACCGTCCTCGATCGGCACCACCACGAGCTGCTCGCCCAGTGGACCACCGAGCAGCTCCGCGTTTTTCGCCGAGGCCAGATCTCCGAGAGCGACCTGCGTGCCCAGTGCGCCGAGCTGCTGCAGGTCCTCCGGCGCGCCCTCGGCGCCGGCGGCGCCATCGACCTCGAGTCCGAGGAATGGGCATCGGCGCGCGACCTCCTCACGCGCCTCTCCGCGGCCCGCGCCCAGCAGGGTTTCGCCCCCGCCGAGACGGCGACGTTCGTCCTGTCGCTCAAGCGGCCCCTGTTCGAGGCGCTGCGGCAGACCTCGACCGATGCCGACACGCTGGCCGCCGACATCTGGACCGCCACCGAGGTGCTCGATCGGCTCGCCCTTCACACCACCGACGCCTACATGCGGGCGCGGGAGGAGTTGATCACCTTGCAGCAGCAGGACATGCTCGAGCTCTCGACCCCGGTGGTGAAGCTCTGGGACGGCGTGCTCGCGCTGCCGATGATCGGCACGCTCGACAGCTCGCGGACGCAGGTCGTTATGGAGACCCTGCTCCAGCGGATCGTCGACACGGGCTCCGAAGTAGCCATCCTCGACATCACGGGCGTGCCCACCGTCGACACGCTCACGGCGCAGCACCTGCTCAAGACCGTCACCGCGGCGCGGCTGATGGGCGCCGAGTGCATCATCAGCGGCATCCGGCCGCAGATCGCGCAGACGATCGTGCATCTCGGCGTCGAGCTCGGCGACGTCGTCACGAAGGCGACGCTCGCCGACGCCTTCAAGCTGGCGCTCTCGCGACTCGGCCTCGGCGTCGGGCGCATCCGCGCCGGCGCCACGCCCGCGCCCGTCGCGCCGGCGCTCGGCGTCGAGTGAGGTCCGGCGTGGAGCGCATCCCGGTGCTCCGGATGGGTCCCGTCCTGCTGGTCTCGATCCAGGTGGACATGCACGACCAGATCGCGCTCACGCTCCAGGACGACCTCACGAACGCCATCACCACGCATGGAGCGAAGGGCGTGCTGATCGACATCAGCTCGCTCACGGTGGTGGACTCGTTCATGGGCCGCATGCTGGCCAACATCGCCGGCATCGCGCGCGTGCTCGACGCGGCCACCGTGGTCGTGGGGATGCAGCCCGCGGTGGCGATCACCCTCGTCGAGCTCGGGCTCTCGCTCTCGGGCGTGCACACGGCGCTGAACATCGAGAAGGGGATGGCGCTGCTCCGGGCCGCGGTCACCGATCACGCCGCACCAGGCTACGCGATGGACGATGCTGACAGCACGGTCTGAGCAGGTCGCCGTGCGCGAGCAGCACGACATCGTCAGCGTGCGGCAGGTGGTGCGGAGCTGGAGCATCTCGCTCGGGCTCGGCCTCGTGGACCTCACGAAGCTGGTCACCGCGGCGAGCGAGATCGCCCGCAACACGGTGGAGTACGGCGGCGGCGGCACGCTGCAGATCGAGGAGCTGCGCGATGGCGTGCGCCAGGGCGTGCGCCTCGTGTTCGAGGACCAGGGTCCCGGCATCGCCGACCTCGATCGGGCGATGACCGACGGCTACTCCACCGGCACGGGGATGGGGCTCGGGCTCGGCGGTACGAAGCGGCTCGTCGACGACTTCGACATCACGTCCACGCCAGGGGTGGGTACGCGCGTCTCGATCACCAAGTGGAAGACGCGGTGACGCAGGCGCTCGTTTCGCCTCGCCGGCCGGCGCGGGGCGGCCCCGTGACCACGCGGATCGCGGTCGAGGACCTGAGCCAGGTCGGCGCGGCGCGTCGTGCTGCCGACGCGGTGGCGCGCGCGTGCGAGCTCGACGACACGCGGCGCGGCGTGGTCGGGATCGTCGCCACCGAGGCGGCCACCAACCTCGCGCGCCACGCGCGCGCCGGCGCGCTGCTCGCGCAGAGCACCGCGCACACGGGAATCCCGGGCGTCGAGATCGTCGCCGCCGACGCGGGCCCGGGCGTGTACGATCTCGACCGCGCGTTCGCCGACGGCTTCTCCACCGGCGGCACGCCGGGCACGGGGCTCGGCGCGATCCGCCGGCAGGCCGACGAGCTGGACGTGTACACCGCACCGGGCCAGGGGACGATCGTGCTCGCGCGGGTGTTCGCGACGTCGCCCGATCGTCATCACGCACGCGACGCGCTCGTGGACGTCGGCGCGGTGTGCCTCCCGATCGGCGGCGAGATCGTGTGCGGCGACGGGTGGGCGGTGATGCAGCGCGCCGATCGGGCGACGATCCTGCTCGTCGATGGGCTGGGCCACGGGGCGAGCGCCGCCGAAGCGGCCGACGTCGCGATCGCCGCGTTCCGCCCGCTCGCGGCGCGCCCGCCGCGCGAGATCGTCGCCGCGCTGCACGACGCACTGCGTGCCACGCGCGGCGCCGCGCTCGCCGTGGCCGACGTGACGGCGACGCGCGACGGGGCGACCGTTCGCTACTGTGGCGTCGGCAACACCACGGCATCGATCGTGAGCGACGGCCCGCCGCGCAGCCTCCCATCGATGAATGGCACCGCGGGGCTCCAGGTGCGCACGACCCAGGAGTTCTCGCACCCGTGGTCGGCGGGCGCCATGCTCGTCATGCACACCGACGGCATCACCTCGCGCTGGCGAACGGACGCCTATCGCGGCATCCTCGCGCGCGATCCGATGATCCTCGCGACCGCGCTGCAGCGCGACCACGCGCGCGGGCGCGACGACGCCACCGTGCTCGCCTTCCGGCTCCGGGCGGAGGTGCAGCGGTGAGCGCGACCGACCACGCGGCGGACGTGCGCGAGCTCCGCGAGCGCCTCCGCGCGCGCGAGGCGGAGCTCGACCGGCTCACCCAGGAGCTGGCCGAGACGAACCGCGGCGTCGTCGCGCTCTACGCCGAGCTGGACGATCGCGCGCAGGCGTTGGGCCAGATGTCGGAGACGAAGACGCGCTTCCTCTCGGACATGAGCCACGAGCTGCGCGCGCCGCTCGCCTCGATGATCAACCTGACGCGCCTCCTGCTCGCGCACTCCGACGGGCCGCTCACGGCGGAGCAGGAGTATCAGGTGCAGCTCATCCAGCAGTCGGCCGAGTCGCTGAGCGAGATGGTGAACGACCTGCTCGACATCGCGAAGATCGAGGCGCGCAAGGTCGAGCTCCGGCTCGAGGACGTGAGCGTCGCCGAAGTGTTCGCCGGTCTGCGCGGCATGTTCCGGCCCCTCGCCACGAACGAGCACGTGGCGCTCGTGTTCGAGGATCCCGCGGAGCCCATCGTCCTCACGACCGACGAGCAGCGGGTAGCGCAGGTGCTGCGCAACTTCGTGTCGAACGCGCTCAAGTTCACGACCGAGGGCGAGGTGCGCGTCACGGCACTCGTCGGCGGCGACGATCGCGTCGTCCTCGAGGTGGCGGACACCGGCGTCGGCATCGCGCCAGAGCACCAGGCGCGGATCTTCGAGGACTACGCGCAGGTGGATGGTCCGATCCAGAAGCGCGTTAGGGGCACGGGGCTCGGCCTTCCGCTGACGCGCAAGCTGGCGCGGCTGCTCGGCGGCGAGGTGCGGCTGGCGAGTCGGCCGGGCGAGGGCTCGCGCTTCTCGCTCGTCGTGCCGCGGGTGCATCCGGCCGCGGAGCGTGCGGGATGACGGCCGCGCGTACGCCGATGGTGCTCGTCGTCGACGACACGGACGGCAACCGCTACGCCACGTCGCGCCTCCTGCGCTCGGCCGGCTTCGAGGTGGAGGAGTCGACGACGGGGAGCGAGGCGCTGGCGGCCGTGCAGCACCACCCCGATCTGATCGTGCTCGACGTCAACCTTCCCGACATGACGGGGTTCGAGGTGGTCGAGCGCGTGCGGCGCCGACCGGAGCTCGCGTCGATCCCCGTGCTGCATCTCTCGGCGAGCTTCACGTCGAGCGCCGACCATGCCCGCGGCCTCGATCAGGGCGCCGACGCGTACCTCACTCATCCGATCGACCCGACGGTGTTCGTCGCGACGGTGCGCGCGCTCATCCGCGTGAGCACGGCGGACCGCCGCACGCGTGAAGCGGCGCGCGACTGGCAGGCGACGTTCGACGCGCTCGCCGACGCCGTCCTGCTGCTCGAGGCGGGCGCCGTCGCCACGCGGGCCAATCACGCCGCGCGGGCGTTGCTCGAGCGCGCCGGCGAGCCGCTCGTCGGCGAGCCGCTTCGCGCCGTGCTGGCGGCGCGGTTCGGCAACGCCGCCGCATCGCTGGCCGACCGCCTCGAGGCTGGCGAGCCGCTCACCAAATCGGTCTTCCGCCTTGGAGGCCGCGCGTACGAGATCACGACGACGTCGGTGGAGAGCGATCGGCGTACCGGCCGCACGGTCTATCTCATGGAGGACGTGAGCGAGCGACTGGCCGCGGATTCCGAGCGCGAGGCGCTGCTGGCGGTGGCCGAGCAGGCCCGGCTCGAGGCCGAAGCGGCGAACCGGGCGAAGAGCGAGTTCCTCGCCGTGATGTCGCACGAGCTGCGGACCCCGCTCAACGCGATCGGCGGCTACGCGCAGCTCATCGAGCTGGGGATCCGCGGTCCGGTCACGGCGCAGCAGCGCACGGACCTCGAGCGGATCCAGCGCAGCCAGACCTACCTGCTCTCGCTGATCAACGACGTGCTGAACTTCGCCAAGATCGAGAGCGGCCATCTCACCGTCGAGCTTGAGGAGGTGGCCGTGGGCGAGCTGGTGAGCGGAACGAGCGACTTCGTGCGGCCGCAGCTGCGCGAGCGCGGGCTGGCGTTCACCGCCGTGCCGTGCGCGCCGACGCTCCGCGTGCGGGCCGATCGCGAGAAGGTCCAGCAGATCCTGCTCAACCTGCTCTCGAACGCGCTCAAGTTCACGCCGAGCGGCGGGCAGATCACGCTGAGCTGCGCCGAGCACGCCGACACGGTGGCGATCGCGGTGCGCGACAGCGGGCAAGGCATCGCGGAGGAGAAGCTCGCGAGCATCTTCGAGCCTTTCGTGCAGGTCGACCGGCGCTTCAAGCGCGAGCAGGAGGGGATCGGGCTCGGGCTCGCGATCAGCCGCGAGCTGGCGCGCGCGATGGGCGGCGATCTGACGGTCGAGAGCGCGGAAGGGATGGGATCGACGTTCGAGCTGCGGTTGCCGCGGGTGCGCTAGGGCGCGGGGGCGCTAGGGCGCGGGTGCGCTCGTGC